>NZ_JBHYJC010000077.1:0-19792 GCF_042749045.1 Streptomyces sp. NPDC059008
AGCACCCGCGAGTCGCGGGCGATGCGCCAGATTGCTGCTCCGTCCTCCACCCGTGGGGTGTCGAGCTTGAAGCCCTCCGGAAATTCTCCGATATCGCTGCGGGCACCTGCATGGTCTGCTTGTGCGGCGGTCATGGGAATTAAATTTACCCAGGGAAAAAGGAAATTGCATCGCGGGCAGGGGTTACACAAGTGCCGAGGATGTGTTATCGCGCGGGGGCGCCCGAGCGCGCGATGCCGTAGAAAGTTGTCCCGATTTGACCAGGAGGTTCGGGGTGAAACGGACACCCTGTGTAGTCGGTCACAGCTCCGTAACAGCCGCGAGATGCGTCCGAATTACGGTATCTGACGCTAGCGAAATCTTGGCGTTTGAGCTGCGGAAAAGCGGGCAGAAGAATACGGAAGGCTATGCGTCCAGGAAATTGGGAATTCGCCTTCAGTGGCCCTGCCGGAAGCCCAGGAAACCCGCCCGGCAAGGCCGTGGCAAGACTCATGACAAGGCTTGCAAGAACATGCGGCCGGTTTTGGTGGAACTTCCGGCGAAACGTCGGTGGAATCTGTCCCGCAGGGGCCGGGCGGGCGCCGCCGCGGCCCGGAAAACCACCTGGCCGGTCCTTGGTCGCGGCTCGCTCGCCCGCCCCGGACAATCGCTCGGCCGATGCTCGACCACCCCGGCCCGACCGCCCGGTCGGGCCGCCTAAAGTGCCTGTATGACGTCCATGAGCGAAGGTGCGGTGCTGCACCTCAAGGGGAGGGTCCTCGTCGGACCGGACGACGTGCGCGACGAGCTGTGGGTCGTCGGCGGCCGGGTGACGTTCGACCGGCCGGCCCTGGCACGCGATGCCACCACGGTCGAGGGCTGGGCGCTGCCGGGCCTGGTCGACGCCCACTGCCATGTGGGGCTGGACGCGCACGGGCCGGTGGACGCCCCGACCAGCGAGAAGCAGGCGCTCACCGACCGTGACGCCGGCACCCTGCTGATCCGCGACGCCGGGTCGCCCTCCGACACCCGCTGGGTCGACGAGCGCGACGACCTGCCCCGGATCATCCGCGCGGGCCGCCACATCGCCCGCACCAGGCGCTACATCCGCAACTACGCGCATGAGGTCGAGCCCGAGGACCTGGTCGCCTATGTCGCCCAGGAGGCCCGCCGCGGCGACGGCTGGGTCAAGCTCGTCGGGGACTGGATCGACCGCTCCACCGGCGATCTCTCCGCGTGCTGGCCCCGCGGCGCGGTCGAGGCGGCCATCGCCGAGGCGCACCGGCTCGGCGCCCGGGTGACCGCCCACTGCTTCGCCGAGGACACCCTCGCCCCGCTGGTCGAGGCCGGCATCGACTGCATCGAGCACGCCACCGGACTCACCGAGGACACCATCCCGCTCTTCGCCGAGCGGGGCGTCGCCATCGTCCCCACCCTCGTCAACATCGCCACCTTCCCGCGGCTCGCGGACGGCGGCGCGGAGAAGTTCCCGCGCTGGGCGGACCACATGCGACGCCTCCACGCGCGCCGCTACGACACCGTGCGGGCCGCGTACGACGCCGGCGTGCCCGTGTTCGCCGGCACCGACGCCGGGGGGTCGCTCGCCCACGGCCTGGTGGCCGACGAGGTCGTCGAGCTGACCCGGGCCGGGCTGCCCGCCGTGGCCGCGCTGTCCGCCACCACCTGGGGCGCGCGGGACTGGCTCGGCCGCCCCGGCCTCACCGAGGGCGCCCCGGCGGACCTGGTGGTCTACGAGAGCGACCCGCGCGAGGACGTACGGGTACTGGCGGCGCCCCGCAGGGTGGTGCTGCGGGGGCGGGTCGTCGGCTAGCGATACCCCCTGGGGTGTGGTCCGAGGGGCCGGGGCCGGACGGGTCCCGGCCCCTCGCCGTGCGCGGCCGCACGGCGCCGCCCGCGGCGTCGACGGCGTCAACGGTGCCGCCTGACGCGGTGGGCGGGGTGGATCGCGCCGGTCAACCCGGATCACCCGGTCGGTGGGGCGGCTGTGACGCGGGTGATGCACCGTGCCGCGGGAATCGAATGAAGACGCGAAAACCACCCATTGGGATGAACTAACCTCGCGTGGCTGCCCGTTCACCCTCGGTGCGGACACGATGTGCGGGTCGAGGTCGTCGGCCCGCGTGATGTCCCCCATTGGCGCGGTCGGCGGCTCCATCTCTCTCGTGGGGGTTCCACACACGTGTCCACCAGTCCCACCTACTTCTCCGGCATGCCCCGGCGCCTCGCCGCGACCGTCGTCGCCACCGCACTGACGGCCGGCCCCGCCGTGCTGCTCGGTGCCGCCCCCGCGCACGCGACCGGAGACCACGGCTCGACCCGCGGCACGGCCGGCGCGGTCGTGCTGCGCACCGGGCTCAACGTCGGCCTGCTCGACAAGGCGGCCGACGTCCCGCTGAACGTCGCCCTGAACGAGGTGCGCGCACCGGCCTCCGCCGAGAAGACGGCGCTCAGCGTCGACCTCGACGGCGTCGACAAGGGCAAGCCCTTCAGTGTGCTGCGCGCCGACGTCGCCACCGCACGGGCCACCGCCGACCGCCGCACGTCCGAGGGCTACGCCAACCTGGTGCACGCCACGGTCCGGCTGCCCGGTCTGCCCCTGCTGTCCCTGATCGAGGTCCAGCAGGTCACCGCCAAGGCCGTGTGCGAGGCGGGCGAGCGGCCCCGCGCCGAGTCCAACGTGCTGGGCGACGTCCGCGTCCTGGGCAAGAAGGTCACGCTCACGGCGGGCGGCACGACCGAGGTCAAGGTGCCGGGCGTCGGCGAGGTGCGGCTCGACCTGTCCAAGAAGAGCGTCGCGGACCGGAGCGCCGCGGCCACCGCGCTCGAACTGAACGTCTCGGTCGACCCGCTGAAGCTGAACGTCGCCGACGTGCGCGGCAAGGTCACCCTCGCCCGGGCCACCTGCACCGCCCCGCACAGCAAGACGCCCGAGCAGGGCGGCTCCGGCGGCAGCGGCGGCCCGTCGCAGCCGGACGGCGGCAGCAAGCCGGACGGTGGCAGCAAGCCGGCCGGTGGCGGCACCGAGGTGAACCGGACCGGCTCCGGGGCCGACTCCCACAACCTCGCGGAGACCGGCGGCAGTTCGGCCACCCCGTACCTGGCCGGCGGCGCGGCCCTGCTGCTCGCCGTGGGTGCCGGAACGACGGTCTACGCACGCCGCCGCCGCGCCGCCGCACCGCAGGGCGGCCGCGGCTGACAGCCCCGTACCCCGTGCCGGTGCTGTGGGGGCGCCGTGTGCGGGGTACGGCCCGGGGTGCGCCGTCATGTGCCGGAGGCGGCGCGTGTCGGCGCACCCCGCCTGCCGTGCGGCCCGGCCGCTGCCGGCTCAGCGGGCGGCTGGAACGGCCGGGGCGGCCGGTGCGTCCCCGGCCCGGCGGTAGTGGTCGAACTGGGTCACCCCCTGATAGCCGTAGCTCTCGGGGTGCAGTTCGTGCAGGGCGACCCCGCACCGGGCGAGCGGGCCGAGGAGGTCCGACAGCAGCGCACCGGCCCTGGCGATGAAGGCGGCCTTCTGGGCGGCGCTGTTCGTGCCGAGGGTGAGGCTCGCCTCCACGTGCGCGTCGCGGCCGCCGGTCAGGGGCCTGCCGGCGACGAAGTAGCTGTCGGCCGGCACGGTGTCGACGTGGACGATGGTGCGCGCGGCGGACTTGCCCAGGACCGAGACCGCCAGCTCGGTCAGCCCCTCGGCGAGGGTGCGTCGGACGTCGGTGGGCAG
Organism: Streptomyces sp. NPDC059008; assembly: GCF_042749045.1. Lineage (NCBI taxonomy): Bacteria > Bacillati > Actinomycetota > Actinomycetes > Kitasatosporales > Streptomycetaceae > Streptomyces > Streptomyces sp. NPDC059008. Next base: position 3,716 of record NZ_JBHYJC010000077.1, read on the forward strand.
GTCGGGGTCGGTGACGGTCACCCGGAAGTACGGCATGGCTCTCCTCGGCAGATGCTGGTCCGCGGCCGCCCGGTCGGGCGGCACGGAGCAAGCCTCGCCAACCTGGCACCATAGATCCAACGCATGGATGTCATAGGGATATGAGGCCGCCGCATGACCGTGAACCTCGCCCAGCTGAGGGCCTTCCTCGCCGTCGTCGACGCGGGCGGCTTCAGCGCGGCCGCCGCCGAGCTGGGCCTGAGCCAGTCCGCGGTGTCGCACGCCGTCGCCTCCCTCGAACGCGAGCTGACCGCCCCGCTGCTGGTCCGCGCCTCCCCGGTGCGGACCACGGCGCGCGGCGAACGGGTGCTGCCGCACGCCCGTATCGCGCTGTCGGCGGCCCGGTCCGTGGAGCAGATCGCGGCCGACGCCGACGAGACCATGACCGGCACCGTGCGGCTGGCCTCCACACCGACGGTCTGCCAGGGGCTGGTCCCCGGTCTGCTGCGGCACTGGCGCGAGGACCAGCCGCGGATCACGGTGCGGGTCTTCGAGGGGGACAGCGCCGAGGTGGCGACCTGGCTGGAGGAGGGGACCGCCGACGCCGCCGTGCTGATCGACCCCCCGCCCGGCCCCGGCATCCAGCTCGCCATGGACGGCTACCGAGCCCTGCTGCCGCGCGACCACCCCCTGGCGGACGAGCCGGCCGTCGACATCCGCGACCTGGAGGACGACCAGTTCCTGATCTCGCCCAACGGCTGTGAGGCCCGCATCCGCACGATCCACAGCCTGGCCGGGCTGCGCTTCACCCCCGCGCACCGGGTACGGGACCTGGCGACCCTGATCAGCATGGTGCAGGCCGGTATCGGCGTGACCGTGCTGTCGGAGGTCTCCCGCTCGCTGATCCCCCCGGATCTGGTGCTGCTGCCGCTGGAGCCGCAGACCTCGCGCCGGCTGGTACTGACCGGACCGCAGTCCCGTCCCTGGCACCCGGCGGTGCGCACCCTGGCGGAGTCGGCCGCCGGACATCTGGCCCGGATCGCCTCCGCGGCGCCGGGGCCGGCGCAGGAGCCGGCACGGCAAGCGCCTTAGAGCCGCCCGAGGACCTCCGCCAGCGCCGCGGCGAAGCGGTCCGTCGTCGGGCGGTCCCGTACCGCCAGCCGCAGCCAGTCCGGGCCCAGCCCGGGGAAGGTGTCGCCCCGGCGCACCGCGAAGCCGCGCTCGCGCAGCCCGGCGCGTACCTCCGCCGCGTCCGGCAGCCGGATCAGCAGGAACGGGCCCGCCGCCGGACCGGCCACCCGGATCTGCCCGAACTCGCCCAGCCGGGCCAGCAGATGGGCCCGGTCCGCCGCGATCTCCTCGGCCGCCGCGGCGGCCTCCGCCAGCGCCCCGGGCGCGCAGCACGCCTCGGCGGCGGCCAACGCCGGGCTGGAGACCGGCCACAGCGGCTGCGCCCGCTCCAGGGCGGCGACGGTGTCCGCGGCGGCCAGCACATAGCCGATCCGCAGCCCCGCCAGGCCCCAGGTCTTGGTGAGACTGCGCAGCACCACCAGTCCGGGCAGATCCGTGCGCGCGGCCAGCGACTCCCGCTCGCCGGGCACCGCGTCCATGAACGCCTCGTCCACCACCAGCGTCCGGCCCGGCCGCGCCAGCCGCGCCAGCGCCGCGGCGGGGTGCAGTACGGACGTCGGATTGGTGGGGTTGCCGACGACGACCAGGTCCGCGTCCCGCGGCACCGCCTCCGGATCCAGCCGGAAGCCGTCCCGTTCGTCGAGCAGCACCCGCCCGACGTCGTGCCCGGCGTCCCGCAGCGCCGCCTCCGGCTCGGTGAACTGCGGATGCACCACCACCGGCCGACGGGCCGGCAGGGCCCGTGCGATCAGGACGAACGCCTCCGCGGCGCCCGAGGTCAGCAGCACCCGCTCGGGGGGCAGCCCGTGCCGTGCGGCGACCGCGTGGCGGGCCGACCGCCCGTCCGGGTACGCGGCGAGACCGTCCAGGGACGCGGCGATGCGGTCCTTGAGCCAGGCCGGGGGAGTGCCGGTGCGGACGTTGACCGCCAGATCCGTCAGCCCGGCGTCCGCGCCCCGCACCTCGGCGTCGCCGTGATGGCGCAGATCGGGCTCGGGGGACGGGGCGTTCGGGTCGGGCTCCCGCAGCCGTACCGACTCGGTGGAAGCGGGCATGCTCACCGTTCCCCGGCGCGCGCCGCCACCGCCGCGGCCGGCCACGCCGCACCGCCCGCCACCGTCTCGCGGTAGCGCTCCATGACCACCTCGGCCACCTCGGCGCCGGTGCCGATCGCCTGCGCGCCGTACACCTCGGTGTCGGGGTGCGCCGCGGCCCAGCCCTCGGTCTGCATGCACAGCCGCTCGAACAGGCCGCCGGGGAAGAAGAAGTACGGCAGGACCACGATCCGGTTCGGACCGTCCGACCCGGGGGCGGCCGCGGCCAGCGCCCGGCACCGGTCCAGGCCCATCGGTACATCGGGCGCCGCCTGCGTGACGAACGCGGTCTCCACGCCCGCGAAGCCGCGCCCCTCCCACAGCAGCCGCGCGGCCCGTGCGACCTCGGCGTTGGCGTGGGGGTCGCTCGCCCCGCGCCCCACCAGCAGCACCGTCGTACGGGCCCGGTCCTGGGGCCGGCGGGCGCCGCTGCCCAACGCGTCGTCCAGCCGCTGCTCCAGCGCCTGCAGCAGCCGGGGGTGCGGGCCCGGCTCGGCGCTGCAGGCGAAGCCGAGGCCCGGGTGGCGCACGGCCGCCCGCTCCAGTGCCGCGGGCAGCGTCGCAGTGCCCGGCCCGGTCGGCGTCAGCAGCAGCGGTACGGCGGCGACGCGGGTCGCGCCCCGCTCGGCCAGCTCGTCGACGGCGTCGTCCAGCGGCATCGGCGCGCCCGGCAGACCGAAGAACCCGCCGGCGACGAGCACGTCGGGGTGGCGCGCGGCGAGCAGGTGCACCAGGGCGCGGAGGGCCTCGGCCCCGTCCTCGTCACGGGTGCCGTGACCGGCGATGAGCAGTGCGGGAGGGGTGGTCACTGAGTCTCCTTGGTGCCGGTGTTTCGCCGTCGGTGCTTCGTCGCCGATGACCCCCGTCTGCCGGCCCGGGCCACGGCGGGGCGGGTCGAGGGAGGTCATGACGATATCGGCACCCGTGATCGGAGCGGCGGCCGCTCCCTACCTACCAGCGGTAAGCACACCGTTCTCCGTTACTGCCGGCGCCGCGAGCGCGCAGGTGGCACGGGCCGGTCGTCCGGGCGGCGCCGACTTCCGCTTGCCCGCCACCAGTTCGGCGCCCGGCCCCGCGGCCAGCAGCGCGGCCGCCTCGGCCACGCTCGGCGTGCCGACGGCGGCGGCCGCGGCCGGGGACGGATCCGGTACCCGTACGGCCGCCAGCGCCGCCGCCGGGAACGACAGCAGCGGCACCCCGAGCCGGCGCGCGGCCCCGGTCAGCCCCGGCTCGGCGGCCTTGGCCGCCACCGTCGCCAGCGCCACGACCGGCCGGTCCGTCAGCCCCGCCGCCGCCCGTGCGGCCGTGATCAGGTCCAGCACCTCGCCGACCGGGACGCCGCGGCTCGCGCCCACACCGGCGATCAGGGGCGCACCGGGGCCGCCGGCGCGGTCGGCCGCCCGGCGGCTCATGGCGCGCCGGCTCCCCGGCCGAAGGCCACCAGGCCGTGCCGGCCCTGAAGGACCGCGGTGAGCTGCGCGGCGGGGCCGGCCGCGATCGGCTCACCCGGCCACCGCACGCCGAGCGCCGCCAGCGCGTCCCGGGCCGCCCCGGGGTCGGGGTGCGTGGCGCGCAGCGATACCAGGGGGACCCGCGGCAGCCCGCTGCCCGACGGATGCGGGGCGTCGCCCCAGTCGAGGAGGAAGGGCGACAGGCCCTGGGCCCGCTCCGGAGGCGTCAGCCGCCAGGCGATCCGGGCGCCTTCGGGGGTCCGCCGGGCCATCGCCGCCGGATCGCCCGGGTCCGCCCCGCGGGCCCGCGCCTCGGCGACCCGGTCGGCGATCGCGGTGACCCGCACCGCCCAGGCGACCAGCCGCGGCCCGGTCAGCGCGTCGATGCCGAACCACCGCGGCCCGGCCGGGGCCGGCTGCTCCGGGTCGGGCCCGACGATCTCGAAGTACGCCCCGCCGCCCAGGTCCAGCAGATGGTTACGGGTGCCCCGGCCCGGATGGCTGCCGCCGCGCACCGGCCGCACCCCGGTCAGCTCCGCGACCTCGGCGACGGTGCCCTCCAGATCGGGCGTGGCATAGACGAGGTGGTCGAGGACGGCGGGCGCACCGGCCGTACCGGCGGTGCCCCTCACCGCGCGGCCCCGTACGCCGCCGCGCCCCGCGCCGCGCTCGTCGCCAGCCGGCCGGCCAGCGACGGCTCCGCCGCCCAGTGCACATGCAGATACGACGCATGCACCCCACCAGTCACAAAGCCCTCCACGCGCCGCTCGGGGTGGGTCAGCCCCCACGCCGGCTCCGCGCCCGCCCCCGGCTCCAGGACCGTACGGTGGAACTCATGGCCGCGCACCCGCGTCCCGGCCGCGGCCAGCGCGTTGTCCCGCAGCGCCACCGCCTCCCGGTAGCCGAGGGTGAGCCGCTCGGTCATCCGGGCCTCGGCGGGCAGCACCCCGCACATCGGCTTCCCGTCGATCGCGCGGGAGAGGTACAGCAGCCCGGCGCACTCGGCGGACACCGGCGCACCGGAGGCGGCCAGTTCGGCCACCGCGGCGCGCAGCGGGGCGTTCGCCGACAGATCCGGCGCATACACCTCGGGGAAGCCGCCGCCGATCACCAACCCGTCGGTGCCGGGCGGCAGTTGCTCGTCCCGCAGCGGGTCGAACGGAGCCACCTCGGCGCCCGCGGCGGCCAGCAGCTCGGCGTGCTCGGCGTACGAGAAGGTGAACGCGGCGCCGCCGGCGACGGCGATCAGCGGCGCCTTCGCGGCGCCGCCCGTCACGCCGGTGCCCGTCGCCGCCACCTCCGCCGCCGGATCCCACGGCGCGTCCGGCAGCTCCGGCACCGTACGGGCCAGCGCCAGCAGCGCCTGGAGGTCGCAGCCCGCGCGCACCCGTGCGGCCAGTTCGCGCACCGACTCCAGTGCCTCGGCCCGCCGTTCGGCGACCGGCACCAGCCCCAGATGGCGCGACGGCGTACCGGCCCGCCCGTCGCGGCGCAGCGCGCCCAGCACCGGCACCCCGGAGGAGTCCATCGCCTCGCGCAGCAGCTCCTCGTGGCGGTCCGAGCCGACCTTGTTGAGGATCACCCCGGCCAGCCGCACCTCCGGGTCCCACGACGCGAAGCCGTGCACCAGCGCGGCCACCGACCTCGACTGCGAGGACGCGTCCACCACCAGCACCACCGGCGCCCGCAGCAGCTTGGCGACCTGCGCCGTGGACGACAGCTCGCCCTTCCCCGACGCCCCGTCGAACAGCCCCATCACGCCCTCGACGAGCGCGAGATCGGCGCCCACCGCGCCGTGCAGGAACAGCGGTGCGATCCGGTCCGGGCCGCACAGATAGGCGTCCAGGTTGCGGCCGGGGCGGCCGGTCGCCAGGGAGTGGTAGCCGGGGTCGATGTAGTCGGGACCCACCTTGTGCGGCGACACCGTGAGCCCGGCCTCGGCGAACGCCGCCATCAGGCCGGTGGCCACCGTCGTCTTGCCCGCGCCCGACGACGGCGCGGCGATCACCAGCCGTGGAATCGACCCGTTGCTCATGCCCGGCTCACCATTCGATGCCCCGCTGGCCCTTCTGCCCCGCGTCCATGGGGTGCTTGACCTTCGTCATGTCCGTCACCAGGTCGGCGAAGTCCAGCAGCGGCTGGGGGGCGCCGCGCCCGGTGATGACGACATGCTGCGTACCGGGGCGGTCGCGCAGCACCGACACCACCTCCTCGGTGTCGATCCAGCCCCACTTCAGCGGGTAGGCGAACTCGTCGAGCACCAGCAGCTTGTAGGTCTCCGCGGCGAGGTCCCGCTTGACCTGCTCCCAGCCCTCGCGCGCCGCGTCCTCACTGGAGGCGATGTCGCGCTGCACCCAGGACCAGCCCTCGCCCATCTTGTGCCAGGCGACGGTGCCGCCCTCGCCGGAGTCGCCGAGCACCTTCAGCGCCCGCTCCTCGCCGACCTTCCACTTCGCCGACTTCACGAACTGGAACACCCCGACCGGCCAGCCCTGGTTCCAGGCGCGCAGCGCCAGCCCGAAGGCGGCGGTGGACTTGCCCTTGCCCTGGCCGGTGTGGACGAAGACCAGCGGGCGGTTGCGGCGCTGGCGGGTGGTGAGCCCGTCGTTCGGTACGACGGACGGCTGTCCCTGCGGCATTACGCGGCCTTCCTGTTGGCGTGATCGGTCCTGTTGCCCCGCACGGTCCGTACGAGGGCGGAGACGCTGTCGGCGCGCAGCTCGTCGAGGGTCACGGCCGTGCCCTGCAGTTCCCGGGCCAGTTCGCCCGCGAGCCCCAGCCGCACCGGGCCCGACTCGCAGTCCACGACCACCGAGGCGGTGCCCTCGGCGGCCAGCAGGCGGGCGGCGCGGGCGGCGCGGGCGACCGGCTCGGGGCCGCCGGTCGCCCGTCCGTCGGTGACGACCACCAGCAGCGGGCGGCGCGAGGCGTCTCGCATCCGCTCCACCCGCAGCACCTCGTGGGCCCGCAGCAGCCCCTCCGACAGCGGCGTCCGGCCGCCCGTCGGCAGCTGCTCCAGGCGCGCCGCACCCGCCTCGACCGACGACGTCGGGGGCAGCGCCAGCTCCGCGCCGGCGCCCCGGAAGGTGATCATGCCGATCTTGTCGCGCCGCTGGTAGGCGTCCAGCAGCAGCGAGAGCACCGCGCCCTTGACCGCGCTCATCCGCTTGCGCGCCGCCATCGAACCGGACGCGTCCACGACGAACAGCACGAGATTGCCCTCGCGGCCCTCGCGCACCGCCTCGCGCAGATCGTCCCTGCGCACGACCAGGCCGCTGCCCCGCCGCCCGCGCGCGTGCTGGTGCGGGGCCGCGGCCTGCACGGTCGCGGCCAGGTGCAGTTTGCCCAGGGCGCCCCGGGGGCGGCGGGCACCGGTCGTCCGGCCGTGCGCGGTACGGGCACGGGAGCGGCGGCCGTCGGCGCCCTCGCCCAGGCCCGGTACGTCCAGCCGGCGGGTCCGAAACGGCTCGGCGGCCCCGACGGCCGGCTTCTCCCCGGCCGCGCCCGCCTGAGGCCGGGGCTCGGGCTCGGGCTCGGACTTCTCGGGCGCCTGGGGGGACTCGGGGGCCTGCGGGGCCTGGTGGTCCTGCTGGTGCGGCAGTTCGGCCTCCGGCTGCTGCGGCGACTCCTGCGGCCCGCCCTCCCGCGGCGGCGGCGCACCGCCCGGACCGCCCCCGTCGGGGCCGCCGTCCGGACCGTCCGGCTCCGGGTCGTCCTCGCCGTCCGCGCCCTCGTCCGCCCCGCCGAACTCCTCCAGCGTCCGGTCGAGCTTGTCCTCGTCCAGGCCGGGGGCGTCGAAGGGGTTGCGGCGCCGGCGGTGCGGCAGCGCCAGCAGCGCCGCCTGCCGGACGTCCTCCTCCTGGACGTCCGTGCGTCCCGCCCAGGCGGCCAGGGCCGTGGCGGTGCGCGCCATCACGATGTCCGCGCGCATCCCGTCCACCTCGAAGGCGGCACAGGTCGCCGCGATCTGGCGGAGCGCCGCGTCGCCCAGCACCACATGCGCCAGCAGCTCCCGGGCGGCGGCGATCCGCCCGCGCAGCCCCTCCTCCTCGGCCGCCCAGCGCGCCGCGAAGCCGGCCGGGTCGGCGTCGTAGGCCAGCCGCCGGCGGACCACCTCCACCCGCTGCTCCGGCTCGCGCGAGGCCGCGACCTCGACCGTGAGCCCGAACCGGTCCAGCAACTGCGGCCGCAGCTCGCCCTCTTCGGGGTTCATGGTGCCCACGAGCAGGAAGCGGGCCGCGTGCCGCACGGAGACGCCCTCGCGCTCGACGTAGGAGGCGCCCATGGCGGCGGCGTCCAGCAGCAGGTCCACCAGGTGGTCGTGGAGGAGGTTGACCTCGTCGACGTACAGGATGCCGCGGTGCGCGTCCGCCAGCAGCCCCGGCTCGAAGGCCTTCACGCCCTCCGACAGGGCCCGCTCGATGTCCAGCGCGCCGACCAGCCGGTCCTCGGAGGCGCCGACGGGCAGCTCGACCATGCGCGTCGGGCGCTGCTCGACGGCGCCCGGCTCGTGCGGTCCGTCAGGGCAGCCGGGGTCGGGTGCGGCGGGCGCGCAGGCGAAGCGGCAGCCGCCGACCACGTCGACGGCCGGCATCAGGGCCGACAGCGCACGCACCGCAGTGGACTTGGCGGTGCCCTTCTCGCCGCGCACCAGCACCCCGCCGACCGCGGGGCTCACCGCGTTCAGCAGCAGCGCCAGCCGCAGATCGTCCATCCCGACGACCGCGGTGAAGGGGTACTGCGGGGTCGTGTTGTGCACCGTTGTCATGCCTTGTCATCCTCCACGTCGCCGGCCCGATCCGTCCCATGCGTACCCCTCATGGCGCCCCCGGAGGCACGAACGGCAGCCCCTCCGGCACCCCTTCCTCGATCAGCCGCCACAGCGCGTCCGTGTCCGCGTGCTCCTCGATCAGATCGCCCAGCCGGTCCAGCTGCTCCTCGCGCAGCGCGGCGAAGCTCGTGTCGGGGGCCGGGACGAACGCCCGCCCCGCGTCGGCCGCCACCCGCCGCAGGAACGCCCGGCGGAAGCCGTCGCTCTCCAGCGAGCCGTGCCAGTGCGTGCCCCACACGGAGCCGACCCGGCAGCCGTCCAGGCCGTGCCCTTCGTCATCGGAGAAGAACGCCTCACCGCCGGTCACTTCGGCGACGCCGTGGTGGATCTCGTACCCCTCCACCGGCTCGCCCAGCGCCCGCCCGGCTGGCCGCGCGAGGGTCTTCTCCGCCGCGAAGCGCACCCGTACGGGCAGCAGCCCCAGCCCCTCGACCGTGCCCGCCTTCGACTCGACCTCGTCCTCGATGCGCTCGCCCAGCATCTGGAAGCCGCCGCAGACGCCCAGCACCGGGCGGCCCTCGGCGGCCCGCCGGGCGATCGCGTCCGCGAGGCCGCGCTCGCGCAGCCACGCGAGCGCCCGGACGGTGCCCCGGGTCCCCGGCAGCACCACCAGGTCCGCGTCGGCCAGCTCCTCGGCCCGGTCCACGAACCGCACCACCACGCCGGGTTCGGCGGCCAGCGCGTCCACGTCCGTGAAGTTCGACATCAGCGGTACGGCGGCGACCGCGACCCGCAGCACATCGGCGCCGTGCGGCGGCGCCACGACGCTCTCGCGCACCGCGCCGCGCAGCGAGACCCGCAGGCCGTCCTCCTCGTCGATGCCCAGCCCGTGCGCGAACGGCAGCACGCCCAGCGTCGGCCGCCCGCTCAGCCGCCGCATCATCGCAAGGCCGGGCTCCAGCAGCGTCACATCGCCCCGGAACTTGTTGACGAGGTACCCCGCGACCAGCGCCTGGTCCTCCTTCGACAGCAGCGCCGTGGTGCCGAAGAAGGACGCGAACACCCCGCCGCGGTCGATGTCGCCGACCACGACGACCGGTATCCGGGCGGCCCGGGCGATGCCCATGTTGACGATGTCGGTGCGTCGCAGATTGATCTCGGCGGGGCTGCCGGCGCCCTCGCAGATCACCGCGTCATGGGTGCGCCGCAGCTCGGCCAGGCAGTCGGTCACGGTGCCGAGCAACTGCTCCTGCCGGCCCGCGTGGTAGCCGCGGGCGCTGAGCTCACCGACCGGCTTGCCCAGCAGCACCACCTGACTGCTGCGGTCGCCGCCCGGCTTGAGCAGCACGGGGTTCATCAGCGCGGTCGGCTCCACCCGCGCCGCGGCGGCCTGCATCGCCTGGGCCCGGCCGATCTCCGCGCCCTCGCGCGTGACGAACGAGTTCAGCGACATGTTCTGCGCCTTGAAGGGCGCCACGCGCACGCCCTGGCGCACCAGCCAGCGGCAGATCCCCGCCGTCACCACGCTCTTGCCGGCGTCCGACGTCGTACCGGCCACCAACAGGCCCCCGCCGACGGCCTTGCCGGACGCCCTGCTCCGCCCGTTCAACGGCTCTTCCTCCCGCTCCCGCGGCGCGCCGCCGCACTCCTGTGCCGCACCGCGCCCGCCACCAGCCGCCCCGCCACCGTCGTCGCCAGCGCCAGCGCGCTCACCTTCCGCGACAGCCGTACCGCCCGTTCGATGTCGCCGGCCGCGACCGGCCGCGCCCCGCCGTTGAGCACCGGTCGGTGCTCGACCCGCCCGGCGTACGCCAGCGTGCCGCCCAGCCGTACGCCCAGCGCACCCGCGAACGACGCCTCCACCGGGCCCGCGTTGGGGCTCGGGTGCGCCCCGCCGTCCGCCCGCCAGGCCCGCAGCGCGCCGCGCCGGTCGGGGCCGGCGAGCACCGCCAGCGCGGCGGTCAGCCGGGAGCCGGGCCAGCCGGCGAGGTCGTCGAGCCGGGCCGAGGCCCAGCCGAAGCGCCGGTAACGCGGCGACTTGTGACCCACCATCGCGTCCAGCGTGTTCACCGCCCGGAACGCCACCAGGCCGGGCACCCCGCCGAACGCGCCCCACACCAGGGCGCCCACCACCGCGTCCGAGGTGTTCTCGGCGACCGACTCCACCACCGCGCGGGCCAGCTGCGGCCCGTCCAGCGCCTGCGGATCACGCCCGCACAGATGCGGCAGCCGCTCCCGCGCCACGTCCAGGTCGCCCGCCGTGAGCGCCCCGCCGACGGCCCGTGCCTCCCGGCCCAGCGAGGTGCCGCCCAGCACGGCCCAGACCGTCGCCGCGGTCAGCGCGACCCGGGCGCCGCGGGAGCGTCCCGTGGCGCGCTGCAGCAGGGCGGCCCCGGCGGCCGCACCGCCCGCGCACAGCACGGCGTGTGCCGCTCCGTACCCGCGGTGGTCGCGCCACAGCCGGCGCTCCACGGCGCCCGCCGCCCGGCCGAACGCGGCCACCGGATGGCCGCGCCGCGGATCCGCCGCGATCAGGTCGGCGAGGAAGCCCAGGGCCGCGCCGCACGCGTATCCCGCGTGTTCGCCGCGCATCGGGTCAGACCGCCGTCAGGCCTCGAAGGGGCCCTGCGGGGGCGTGCAGTGGTGCTCTCGAAGGGCGGCCGGGCATGGCGGTATGTCCTCACTCAGGGTCCGCGCCCTGGCTCGACGTGACGGCGACAAGAGTCTCCTGGCTCCCGGATCGGCGTGGCCCCCGGCCTTCCAGTCCTGGTACGCCGTCAGACGTACGCGAGGCGGACCGTGGCCTTCGCTGGAGGAACGCTCCCCGGTGACAGTGGCGGGACCGCGCCGGATTCTCACCGGACTTCCTCATCTGTCGCCGATTGGCTCCGGCAGTCCACCACGCCCCGCGAAGGCCCGTCAACTCAACCTTGACCTGCGACGCAGCCCCGCGGCAGGCGCTGTGGCACGCGCCACAGGGTGGCGGCCGCGTCACAGACGGTTGCCTGTGCCCCTGATCCCACGTCACTATCAGTTGCACGGTGGCGAAGGGGCCGCCGGAAGGGGGCTGGGGGATGCCGGAGAGCGCCGGTCATCACGAGATCCGCATCAGGATCACGGGGACGAACAATCCGCAGCAGGACATCGACGACCTCCAGGTGTGGCTGGAGCGCGAACCCTGGCTGAGCCGCCGGGAACACGCCTGGGAGCAGCGGCCGCGCCCCGCCCACGAAGCGGCCGACACCGACGGTGCCGGCTCGGCCGGTCCCGGCGACATGGCCGTGGGAGTGGATGACCTGATCCTGGTGATCGTCGGCGCGGTCGCCGCCGAGGTCACCAAGGGGCTGGGCATCGCCCTGCGGGAGTGGCTGCGGCGCCGCAAGGAGGAGCGGGCCGAGGGCGAGGCGCCCGCCGTCGACGCCGGCACGGGCGGTGAGCTGCGGCCGGTCGGCGACACCGAACGCCCCGATCCGGGCGGACCGACGCGCGGGGGCGGCACCGGCGAGGGCTGACCCGGATGTCCGAATACGACGCGCGGGGAAAGATCAACCGGGCGCTGCTGGTCTGTGTCCACGACTACACCACGCTGACCGGCCTGCCCGCGGTGGAGGACAACGCCCCCGAGCTGCGGCGGGCACTGACCGCCACCGACCTGTTCACCGCCGACGAGGTCACGGTCTGCCGCCCCACGGAGCCCTGGGAGCTGGGGCAGGCCCTCAAGACCGCCGCCGACGAGGCGCGCGGTCTGCTGCTGGTGCACTTCTCCGGCCACGGCCGGGTCCGCAGCGACGGCGGCGATCTGCAGCTGATGGTCGGCGCCTCGGTGCCCCGGCAGAGCCACACCACCGTCTCCTGGCAGGACACGGTGCTCTCCTGCCTCGACAACGCACGGGCCGAGCGCATCGTGATCGTCCTGGAGTGCTGCTACGCCGGCAACGCCGACGGGGCCTTCCACTCCCTGCGCAAGCCCATGTCGCTGCTGATGGCCGCCCAGCCCAACCGCCGGATCTTCAGCGGCGACGAACCGGCCGGCGGCAGCCTCTTCACCCGCGCCATGGTGGAGATCCTCGAACACGGCCTCCCCGGCCGACGCTTCGTCGCCTTCGAGGACCTCGTACGGGAGCTGCGCACCCGGCTCGCCGACGAGCGGACCCCGATGGGCGACGTCTGGGAGCCGCGCTCCGCGAAGCAGAACACCCTCGACGACGTCGTCCTGTCCTTCGCCACCCCCGAGGTCCGGCTGCCGACGCCGCCGCGGGTCCGCTTACGCCGCTGGTTCAACCAGCACCTCCGGCGCCGGCTGCGGCTCCTGCTCGTGCTGGGCGGCGTCCTCGCGCTCACCGCCGCCACCCTGGTCACCCTGCACGCGCTGCGCCCGCCGCCGGACTGCCCGCCCGCCCTCGAACTGCGGCTGCTCACCGCCCCGGAGGCCGAGCCCACCCTGCGCCAGGCCGCCTTCGGCTACGAGATGTCCGAGCTCAACACCCGCCCGCTGCACGGCGAGGACGATCTGCCCGCGGGCTGCCGGCGCGCCCAGATCACCGTCTACTCCGCCGCCAAGGACCAGGTCGACCAGGGCTTCGCCGCCGCCGACCGCTGGCAGGGCCAGGCCCAGGGCACCGGCAAGGACCTCAAGGACACCAAGGGCACCGACCCCCTCCACCGGCCGGGACCCCAACCCGACCTGTGGGTCCCCGAATCCACCGCCGACTATGAGGAGGCCCGTCGCGGTATGCCGCCCACCGGATCCCCCGCGACCCTGCACAACACCGGCCCGGTCGCCTACAGCCCGCTGGTCGTCGGCATCCCGGCCACCGAACGGCTCACCGACGTCGAACCCGTCGGCGCCTCCTGGCAGGAACTGCTCACCGGCACCGACAGCGCACACCGCGATCTGCGGCTGCTGCGCCCCAGCCCCGTGCTCTCCGGCACCGGACTGCTGCACACCATCGGCCTCTACCTCGCCAACGACGGCTCGCACATCGACTCGTCCGGCGCCCCCGACCCCGCCCTCGCCGAGAGCGCCGAGCAGCGGCTCTCCGCCCCGGGCAGCCAGTACGCCGGCAGCACCGAACTGCTGTGCTCGCTGCGCCCCGACGCCGCCGGGGGCACCCCCGGCACCGGCCGCGGCGCCCGCTCGGCGCCGCTGGTCTCCGAGAAGTCCCTCGCCGACTTCAACCTCGGCCACGCCATCGGCGGCTGCCCCGCCCTGGGCTCCGCGCCGCCCCCGGGCGACCGCTACGCCGCCTACTACCCCAAGAACGTCCCGGCCCTGGACCACCCGCTGATCCGGGTCGACTGGCACGGCGCCGGGGACGCCGCCCCCCGGCAGGCCGCGGCCGACCGCTTCGCCGACTGGCTGCGCGCCCCGGACGGCGGACAGCGCGTCCTCACCGAGCACGGCTACCGCGCGGTGCCCGGCAAGGACGGCACGGTGCCCGCGCCCGCCGCCGACTCCCCGCTGCGCAGCAGCCGCGCCAACACCGACCTCGGCGCCCCCGTCATCCCCTTCACAGCCGGCGCCGACCAGGTCGCCCGGGTGCTGGACGGCTACGACCGGGCACAGAAGTCCAGCCGGCTGCTGATCCTGATGGACTCCTCCACCTCGATGGCCGACGGCGGCAAGCTCCCCGTCGCCCTCGGCGCCGCGGGCCGGGTCCTGGAGATGGTCGGCGACCGCCACACCTACGGCCTGTGGACCTTCCCGGACCGTACGCATCCGGGTGATCCGGCGGCGGTGCGCCGGGCCGTCCCGCTCGGCACCGCCGACCCGGCGCCCGGAAAGGCCGCACTGGAGCGGATCGCGAAGGGGGGAGCGGACGCGCTGGTCGACCACGGCGCCGCGATGGAGGAGGCGCTGACCGCCGCCGTACGGGAGATGAAGAAGTCGGCCGTCGGCCATCAGGCCATCGTGCTGATCCTGGACGAGGACGACGGCGGGCCCGGGCGCGCGGCGGGCGTGGAGCGCACCCTGACCGCGCTGCTGAAGCAGAAGCCCGCGGTGCCGGTCCTGACGCTGGTGATGGGCCGGTCCGGCTGCGACACCTTCGTCCTGCAGGGGCTGGCCGGCGCCTCGAAGGGGCAGTGCGTGCCCGGCGGCCCGCAGGCCCCCGATCTGCTGGCCGGACTGGTCGCCTCCATCGGCACCGCGGGCAGGGAGGGCCGGTGAGGACACCGCGCACCGCGCTGCCCGCCGCCCTGCTGTGCCTGACGCTGACGGCGGCGGTCGGCGGCTGCACGTCGGGCCCGCAGCCCGGCCCCGAGAAGGGGCCGATCGTCTTCGCCACCGGCAGCGACCTCAGCAGTACGGGCGTCCGCCAGGACCTCATCGAGGCCTTCGAGCGGAGCACCGGCCGCTCGGTGCGGATCGTCAAGCTCCCGGACACCGCCGACGGCCAGCGCAGCCAGCTGCTGGCCGCGGGCCAGTCCGGCAACAGCGACTACGACGTGCTCAACCTCGATGTGGCCTGGACCGCGGAGTTCGCCGAGGCGGGGGTCATCCGCCCCTGGGGCACGGCCCTGGACGGCGACTTCCTCGACAGCGTGGTCAAGACCGTCGAGCACGACGGCAAGATCTGGGGTGTCCCCTTCAACAGCGACGCCGGGCTGCTGTACTACCGCAAGGACCTCCTCCACGAATACGGCTATGACCAGCCGCCCTCCAACTGGGGCGAGCTGAAGAACGTGGCCGGCCAGGTGGCCGACGCCTACAACCGCCGGCTCGCCCGCGAAGGCAGGGCCACCAAGGCCCGCAGGATGTACGGCATGGTGGCCCAGCTGCGGCCCTACGAGGGGCTGACCGTCAACACCCTGGAGTCGGCCTGGGCCAACGGCGGCGATCCGGACGCCCCGAGCTTCACCAAGGGCGAGCAGGTCGGCGCGCTCCAGCAGGGCGTCGCCGACGTCAAGGACCGGCTCGACTCGATCATGCCGCACGAGGCCACGGCGATGGACGAGACGGAGAGCCGCCGCTGGTTCGCCGACGGCCGCGCCCTGTTCATGCGCAACTGGCCGGTGGAGTACGCCTCGGTCGCCGAGAAGCTCACCCCGGGCAAGCAGTTCGCGGTCGCCGAGCTGCCGGCCCGTCCCACCGACGGCAGGCGGATGTCCGTCCTGGGCGGGCAGAATCTGGCGATCTCCGCGGGCAGCCGGCGGCCGGCCGGGGCGCGGGCCCTGATCGAGGCGCTGACCGGCCCGGGCAGCGAACGCTGTCTGCTGGAGCGGGGCTTCGCGGCGACCCGTGACTCGTCGTACCGGCAGGCGGCCAAGGCGCCCGCCTGCCCGTTGCCGCCCGAGCGCGGTGAGCACGGCACGGGGCAGCGGGCGCCGTGGCCCGGCCAGGAGCCGCCGTACACCCGGGCGCTGTACGCGGCGCTGCGGGCGGCCCAGCCCCGTCCGCGCAGCGCCCACTACCAGACCTTCAGCAAGGTCGTGCAGATCCGGGTGTCCGAGTACCTCAACAGCCGCGGCGGTACCGCGATCGCCGATGCGCTGGCCCGCGAGGCCGACGAGGCGCTCAGCGGGCGGGGGTGATCCCCGTGCGCCCGGTTTGTCGGCCCCCCCACAGCACGAGGCGTGCCGGGGGTGGGGGCGGGCGCCGCGGTCCACCCGCCGCCGCGGGTGGGGGGCGGGTGGCCGGTTGTGCGCCGCG
>NZ_JBHYJC010000078.1:0-19658 GCF_042749045.1 Streptomyces sp. NPDC059008
GTCCGGCTGATCTGCGCGATCAGCCGGACGCACCACCCGCGCACCCGCCGTGTCCGTGGCCGTGGCGCTCACGGCGCCGCGGTGGCTCAGAGCTTGCCGAGCACCTGGGCGAGCAGGCTGCCCATGGCGGTCGCGGAGTCGCGGCCGGCCTGGAGCACCTCCTCGTGGTTGAGCGGCTCGCCCGTCATGCCCGCGGCGAGGTTCGTCACCAGGGACAGGCCGAGCACCTCGGCACCCGCCTCACGGGCGGCGATGGCCTCCAGGACCGTGGACATGCCGACCAGGTCGGCGCCCAGGGTGCGGATCATCTTGATCTCGGCCGGGGTCTCGTAGTGCGGGCCGGGGAACTGGGCGTAGACGCCCTCCTCCAGGCTCGGGTCGACCTCCTTGCACAGCGCGCGCAGCCGAGGCGAGTACAGGTCGGTCAGGTCGACGAAGTTCGCGCCGACGATCGGGGAGGTGGCGGTGAGGTTGAGGTGGTCGCTGATCAGGACCGGCTGGCCGGGGCGCATGCCCTCGCGCAGACCACCGCACCCGTTGGTGAGCACGACGGTCTTGCAGCCGGCCGCCACGGCGGTGCGGACACCGTGCGCGACGGCGGCCACGCCGCGGCCCTCGTAGTAGTGGGTGCGGCCCAGGAAGACCAGCGCCCGCTTGGCGCCGACCTGGTAGGAGCGGATCTTGCCGCCGTGGCCGGCGACGGCCGGGGGCGGGAAGCCGGGCAGCTCGGTGACGGGGAATTCGTGTTCGGGCGCGCCCAGGGCCTCGGCGGCCGGGGCCCAGCCGGAGCCCATGACCAGGGCGACGTCGTGGGTCTCGGCGCCGGTCAGCTCGCGCAGGCGGGCGGCGGCGTCGGCGGCGGCGCCCTGCGGGTCGCGCGCGATGTCCGGGGTAACAGATGCGTTCACGCGGACGAGGGTAGCCGGTAATCCCCTACGCGCGTAGATGTCGCTGCCCACGGTGCTGGGATCGTTGTCTTGTGGCATTTGCCAAACGTCCGTCGCCCGGGCGCGTCGCGACACCCGTACGGCCGCATTCCGGGCCCGGCCCCGGCCGCATCCCGGCCCCGGCCGCCGCCGCGGGCGGGGCGGCCACTCCTCAGCAGGGCCGCTTGCGCAGCTCCATCACATAGTCGTGCGGTGCGCCGGCCGACTCCGCGGCGTCCGCGATCTCGCCCAGGTAGCGGGCGGAGGGCAGCCCGCCCTCGTAGCCGTTGAGCACGTAGATCCAGGCCGTCTCGTCGCCTTCGAGGGTGTGCACCCGCACCCGCATCCGCCGGTAGATCTCCATGCCGACGCCCTCCCAGCGGTCCAGGGACTCCTCGTCCATGGGGGCGACGTCGTAGAGCGCGACGAAGAGCTGGGAGCCCGGGTCCTCGACCACCGTCGCCAGCGCGCCCTCCCAGCCCATCTGCTCGCCGCCGAAGGTCAGCCGCCAGCCGTTGAGCCAGCCGGTGCCGCGCAGCGGCGAGTGCGGTGCGCGGCGGGACATCAGCCGCGCGTCGAGGTTGCCGGCGTACGCGGCGTAGAGCGACATGGTTCCGAGGGTACGGGAGGTTGCCCGCCGGGCTCGTGGTACCGGAGGTTCGTACGACCGGGCGGTGCGGAGGGCGTTCGGGCGGCTGCGGGGCGCACACGGCGCCCCCGGGCGTGAGGGAGCTTCGGGCGTGCGGGACAATGGAGTACGTGACTCGGATCGTGATCATCGGTGGCGGACCCGGCGGATACGAAGCGGCCCTGGTGGCGGCCTCTCTCGGCGCGGAGGTGACCGTCGTCGACTGCGACGGTCTGGGCGGGGCGTCGGTGCTCACCGACTGCGTGCCCTCGAAGACCCTCATCGCGACGGCCGAGGTGATGACGACCTTCGACTCCTCGTACGAGGAGCTGGGCATCATCGTCGAGGACGACACGCCGCACATCGACCGGCCGGCCCGGGTCGTCGGCGTCGACCTCGGCAAGGTCAACCGGCGCGTCAAGCGCCTGGCGCTCGCCCAGTCGCATGACATCACCGCTTCCGTGACCCGCGCCGGCGGCCGGGTCATGCGCGGCCGCGGCCGGCTGGAGCCGGGCCAGGCGCCGGACGGTTCGCGCAAGGTGACGGTGACCGCCGCCGACGGCACGTCCGAGGGCCTGATCGCGGACGCGGTGCTGATCGCCACGGGCGCGCACCCCCGCGAGATCCCCGACGCGCTGCCCGACGGCGAGCGGATCTTGAACTGGACGCAGGTCTACGACCTCGACGAGCTGCCCGAGGAGCTCATCGTGGTCGGTTCCGGTGTCACCGGCGCCGAGTTCGCCGGTGCCTACCAGGCGCTCGGCTCCCGCGTCACCCTCGTCTCCTCCCGCGACCGCGTGCTGCCGGGCGAGGACCCGGACGCCGCCGCCGTGCTGGAGGACGTCTTCCGTCGCCGCGGTATGAACGTCATGGCGCGCTCGCGGGCGCAGTCCGCCAAGCGGGTCGGCGACCGCGTCGAGGTCACCCTCGCCGACGGCCGGACGATCTCCGGTACGCACTGCCTGATGGCGGTCGGCTCGATCCCCAACACCGAGGGCATCGGCCTGGAGGCGGCCGGGATCAAGCTCAAGGACTCCGGCCACGTGTGGACCGACAAGGTCTCGCGCACCACTGCCCCCGGCGTGTACGCGGCCGGCGACTGCACCGGTGTCTTCGCGCTGGCGTCCGTCGCCGCGATGCAGGGCCGGATCGCGATGTACCACTTCCTCGGCGACGCGGTGACCCCGCTGAACCTCAAGACCGTCTCCGCGAACGTCTTCACCGACCCCGAGATCGCCACCGTCGGCTACTCCCAGGCCGACGTCGACAGCGGCCGGATCGACGCCCGGGTGGTGAAGCTGCCGCTGCTGCGCAACCCGCGCGCCAAGATGCAGGGCATCCGCGACGGTTTCGTGAAGCTCTTCTGCCGTCCGGGCACGGGCATCGTCGTCGGCGGTGTGGTGGTCTCCCCGCGCGCCAGCGAGCTGATCCACCCCATCTCGATCGCGGTCGACAACAATCTGACCGTCGAGCAGATCGCCAGCGCCTTCACGGTCTACCCGTCGCTGTCCGGCTCGATCGCCGAGGTCGCCCGCCAGTTGCACTCCCGTAAGACCGGCGAGTAGGGCCTGTCCGACAGGCAACCGATAAAGAAGCGACACCCCCGCGCTCATTGGCGATTGAAAACTTTGTGCCCCCAGTGAGCACTGGGGATGAAACGTGCCTGCACGGGCCGGCGGCCCGGCTGCGGCGGCGACTCGCCGCCGCACCGGCCGTCAGGGCGGCTGACCAGGCAGCAAGCGCGCGGCGCCGCGCGGCAGTTCGACGTATGCGCGACATATGCGCGCCGCATACCACGTCGGGCTGCGCGCTGTGAACAACTTCCGTTAATTGGTGCAACCTGCTGAAAACAGACGGTCGTTGGCGTTACTGTCAGTTTCGTGTTCGCTGCAGAACGTCGCCAATTGATCCTTGAAATGGTGCGCGCCAACGGAGCGGTTTCGCTCCGGGAGCTCGCCCGCGTCGTCCAGACCTCCGAAGTAACCGTACGGCGGGATGTGCGGGCGCTGGAGGCAGAGGGACTGCTCGACCGCCGGCACGGCGGTGCGGTCCTGCCGGGAGGTTTTACCAGGGAATCCGGATTCCCGCAGAAATCCCATCTAGCGACCGCGGAGAAAACGGCCATCGCCGATCTCGCGGCCGGCTTCGTCGAAGAGGGCGAGGCCATTGTCGTCGGCGCGGGAACGACCACCCAGGAGCTGGCCCGCCGGCTCGCCCGGGTCCCCGGACTCACCGTCGTCACCAACTCCCTGCTCGTCGCCCAGGCGTTGGCCCATGCCAACCGCGTCGAGGTCGTGATGACCGGCGGCACCCTGCGCGGCTCCAACTACGCACTGGTCGGCAGCGGTGCCGAACAGTCCCTCCAGGGCCTGCGGGTCTCCCGCGCCTTCCTGTCGGGCAGCGGGCTGACCGCCGAGCGCGGCCTGTCCACCTCCAACATGCTCTCCGCCAGCGTCGACCGGGCGCTGGTCCAGGCGGCGGGGGAGGTGGTGGTGCTCGCCGACCACACCAAGCTCGGTTCCGACACGATGTTCCAGACCGTGCCGACGGACGTGATCACCCGCCTGGTCACGGACGAGCCGCCGGCCCACGACGACCGCGCCGCCACCGAACTCCAGGCGCTGGCCGACCAGGGGGTGCAGATCGCCGTAGCCGGCGGTCCGGGCGCGGGGCACGCGACGGGCCAGCCGGGCCTGGAGGGTGCCGGTGACCGCAGGGCCCCGCGGCGGGACGTCCCGCTGCCGGGGCAGCGGCGCAGCCATGCGCCGGGCGCCACGGGCGGTGCGCCGCAGCTGCGCTCGGCGGCGTCGATGAGCGAGTCACCGGGCGGCGGCCGGGTCGCCGATCTGGCGCCACGGCGGCGCTGAGCGGGTGCCGGGGCGGGCATCCGGGCCCGGGGAAGGCGCCCTGCCGGCAGTGCGCCTTCTCAGCCGGAGCCGCTCTCCGGCTTCAGTCCGCGCAGGGTGAGCCTCAGCAGCCGATCGGCGAGCTTCGGATCGTCCGGGGACTCCTCGACGGCCAGCGCGATGCCGTTGGTCAGCTGCATCAGATCGCCGATGCCCACATCCGGGCGTACCGCCCCGGCCTGCTGGGCGCGGGCCAGCAGCGCGCCGCCGGCCTCCCGCATCGGCACGCTGCACCGCGCCATGCCCGAACTCTCGTCCGCCGAGGCGGTCATCAGGGCCCGCGACAGCCCGCGGTAGGTGCTGGCGTGGGTGATGATCGCGCGCAGCCAGTCGACCAGCGCGGCGCACGGCTGGGGTGCGTCGGCCAGCTGGCCCGCGTACGCCAGCAGGGCCTCCACCTCGCTCTGGAAGACCGCGCCCATCAGGGCGGTGCGGTTGGGGAAGTGCCGGTAGAGGGTGCCGATGCCGACACCGGCGCGGCGTGCGATGTCCTCCAGCGAGGTGTCCGTGCCGTGTTCGGTGAAGGCCGTACGGGCCTCGGTCAGCAGCCGCTCGTAATTGCGGCGCGCGTCGGCCCGCATGGGGCGCACGTCATGTGCCCGCGCCGGTGCGGCCGCCACCGGACCTCGCGCCGCCTGCCGCTGCTGGCCTGCCGTCTCCGTCGCCATCGCCGTCCTTCCTCGACCCGGCCGGTTTGCGGCCCGGTGGATCCAGGATGCCATTGCCCGATCGCGGGGTGATCCGGTGCGGTATGCAAGGAATGCCGGAGGTGCCCTCCTGTTGTCGCGGGGGTGCTCCCGCGCCCCGCCCGGTGGACGGCCGGCGGCCTGGGCGTGAAGTTGCGGCATACCGCGGTGGTCGCGCGGTCGAACACCTCGGGCGGGCCGCAACGTCGTGCCGTCAAGAGACATCAAACCTGGCGCAATGAGGTCTTCCGGGCTGTTCCGGAGACCTGGGAAGACGCCGTGCCAGGCCGCCGGGGAGCGGTGCACGGCGCCGGACATCTGGGGTAATCGTCATGGGACTGACCAGCCGGTCGCTGTTGTACGCCATGGCCGCGGTCGCCGTGGTCTGCGTAGGACTCACGCTCTGGCTGTGGCCGCGGTTCGCCGGGCGCGGGCCGCGGGCGCTGCTGGGGCGGCTCGGCTCGATCGCCGCCACCCAGCTGACCATCGTGGCGGCGCTGGGCCTCGCG
This sequence comes from Streptomyces sp. NPDC059008, assembly GCF_042749045.1. Taxonomy (NCBI): domain Bacteria; kingdom Bacillati; phylum Actinomycetota; class Actinomycetes; order Kitasatosporales; family Streptomycetaceae; genus Streptomyces; species Streptomyces sp. NPDC059008. Next base: position 5,656 of record NZ_JBHYJC010000078.1, read on the forward strand.
GTGAACGCCAACTTCCAGTTCTACGGCTCCTGGCACGAGCTGCTCGGCCTGTACGACGACGCGCCGGCCGCCGCCGGGAAGTGGGGTGAGGGCGGTATGGCCGGCCCGGCCGGCGACCCGTCCAAGGGCCTGGTGCAGACCTCGGGCCCGGACGGCCTGGACAAGGTGCACGGCCTGCCGAAGGGCCCGCCGGACCAGGCGGGCAAGGTCGAGGCGGTACGGATCGTCGGCAAGCGGACCCGGGCGGTGGACCCGGCCTATGTCTATCTGCCGCCGCAGTACTTCCAGCCGCAGTACGCCCGCCAGCGCTTCCCCGTCGTCGTCGCGCTCAGCGGCTACCCGGGTGGCACGTTCCTGCTGGCCCAGCATCTGCGGCTGCCGCAGACCGCGGCCGGGCTGATCCGCGCCGGCCGGATGCAGCCGACCGTCATCGTGATGCTGCGGCCCACCATCGCGCCGCCGCGCGACACCCAGTGCGTCGACGTGCCCGGCGGCCCGCAGGCCGAGACCTTCTTCGCCCGCGACGTCCCCGACGCCCTGAAGTCGCACTACCGGGTCGGCCACGACCCCGGCGGCTGGGGCGTGCTGGGCTACTCCTCGGGCGGCTCCTGCGCCCTCCAGCTCGCCATGCGGCACGACCGCACCTACACCGCGGCGGCCGCCCTCTCGCCCGACTACAAGGTCAGCAACGACCCCACGACCGGCAACCTCTTCGGCGACGGCCGGGACCGGGTGCGCCGCCGCCAGGAGCACGACCTGCTGTGGCGGCTGCGGCACCTGCCGGCCCCGCAGGTGAGCGTCCTGGTGGGCACGAGCCGTACGGGCGAGAAGAACTACCCGGCGGCGCAGGCCTTCCTGGCCGCCGTGCGGCCGCCGATGAAGGCCGACGCCGTCGTCCTCGACCACGGCAGCCACAACTTCGCCACCTGGCGGCGCGAGGTGCCCTCCGCACTGGAGTGGATGGGCAAGCGGCTGACGTTCCCGGAGGACGTGGTGGGCAACTCGTAGCGCGGGCGCCGGCGGCGGGACCGGGAGGGCGCCGGACACGTTCGAGGGGCTCGCGGCGGTCCACCGCCACGAGCCCCTCGAAGGTTTCGGAACTACCGGGTCAGTCCTTGATCTCGCAGATCACCGCGCCGGACGTGAGCGCCGCGCCGACCTCGGCGGTCAGGCCCTTGATGGTGCCGGAGCGGTGCGCGTTCAGCGGCTGCTCCATCTTCATCGCCTCCAGGACGACGACCAGCTCGCCCTCGGTGACCTGCTGGCCCTCCTCGACGGCGACCTTGACGATGGTGCCCTGCATCGGCGAGGCGAGCGCGTCGCCGGAGGCGGCGCTGCCGGCCTTCTTGGCCGCCTTGCGCTTGGGCTTGGCGCCACCGGCGACCGCGGCGCGGGCCAGCGGCATGCCGAGCGAGGACGGCAGCGAGACCTCCAGGCGCTTGCCGCCGACCTCGACGACGACCGTCTCACGGGTGTCGGACTCGGCCTCCTCCGCACCGGGCGCGGCGAACGGCGCGATCTCGTTGACGAACTCGGTCTCGATCCAGCGGGTGTGGACGGTGAACGGGTCCGCGGAGCCGGTCAGTTCGGGGGCGAACGCCGGGTCCTTGACGACCGCGCGGTGGAAGGGGATGGCCGTGGCCATGCCCTCCACCTGGAACTCCGCCAGCGCACGGGCGGCGCGCTGCAGGGCCTGCTCGCGGGTGGCGCCGGTGACGATCAGCTTGGCCAGCAGGGAGTCCCAGGCCGGGCCGATGACCGAGCCGGACTCCACGCCCGCGTCCAGGCGGACGCCGGGGCCGCTGGGGCCGTCGAAGCGGGTGACCGTGCCGGGCGCCGGGAGGAAGTTGCGGCCCGGGTCCTCACCGTTGATGCGGAACTCGAAGGAGTGGCCGCGCACCGCCGGGTCGTCGTAGCCGAGCTCCTCGCCGTCGGCGATCCGGAACATCTCGCGGACCAGGTCCAGGCCGGTGACCTCCTCGGTGACCGGGTGCTCGACCTGCAGGCGGGTGTTGACCTCCAGGAAGGAGATCGTGCCGTCCTGGCCGACGAGGAACTCGCAGGTGCCGGCGCCCTCGTAGCCGGCCTCCTTGAGGATGGCCTTGGACGCGCGGTACAGCTCGGCGTTCTGCTCGTCCGTCAGGAACGGCGCGGGGGCCTCCTCCACCAGCTTCTGGTGGCGGCGCTGCAGCGAGCAGTCACGGGTGGAGACCACGACCACGTTGCCGTGCTTGTCGGCCAGGCACTGGGTCTCGACGTGCCGCGGGCGGTCCAGGTAGCGCTCGACGAAGCACTCGCCGCGACCGAAGGCGGCGACCGCCTCACGGACGGCCGAGTCGTACAGCTCGGGGACCTCGTCGAGGGTGCGGGCGACCTTCAGGCCGCGGCCGCCGCCACCGAAGGCCGCCTTGATCGCGATCGGCAGGCCGTGCTCCTTGGCGAAGGCCACGACCTCCTCCGCGCCGGAGACCGGGTCGGGGGTGCCGGCGACCAGCGGCGCACCGGCGCGCTGGGCGATGTGCCGGGCGGCGACCTTGTCGCCGAGGTCGCGGATGGCATGCGGGGGAGGGCCGATCCAGGTCAGCCCCGCGTCCAGGACGGCCTGGGCGAACTCGGCGTTCTCGGAGAGGAAGCCGTAGCCGGGGTGGATGGCGTCCGCGCCCGAATCGGCGGCGGCGGCCAGGACCTTGGCGATGTCCAGGTAACTGGTGGCAGGAGTGTCACCGCCCAGGGCGTAAGCCTCGTCCGCCGCGCGTACGTGCAGAGCGTCCCGGTCGGGGTCGGCGTAGACGGCTACGCTGCCGATCCCCGCGTCCCGGCATGCACGGGCAACGCGAACAGCGATTTCGCCACGGTTGGCGATGAGCACCTTGCGCACGATGGGGGTCCTTCCTTGGCGCTTCGCCGCAACAATAGGGATGCGGCGATTTTAGGGACTGGCGACACCGCATGCCGACCCGTTCCCTGGGGTGAGCTTTCCCACACGGAGTGTGCCCGGAGCGCCAGTGAGGAACCTAAGTCCCCTGGTATCCCAGGGTAGGCCCGGATTCACGGGCTCCGGCTCGAGACGCGGTGTGGCCTAGGTCTCGAACTTCCGGCATCCAGCGGATCGTCAATTCTTTGTGGAGTCCCTACGAATGGGCGAAGAAAACTTTGCCGCCGGCTCCGTCCGTCGGCGTGCCGCCGGACCGTCGCCCGCGGATGTCCGCACCCACTCGCGCAGAACCCTTGCCCTGGCTGTTACCCATTAGTAGCGTGCCCGATGTCTTTGTACTCGCGGTAACGGATGTCTTCCGGAAGTGGGTGGGCGGGGTGATGGCACGACGACCGGTGGCGGCGGCCGCGGCGGTGGTACTGATCCTGGAGGCCTTCGGGATCGTGCTGCTCAACTGGATCCTGAGCATCGTCGTGGACCGGCAGCAGATGTCGCTGGCCGGTCTGCAGCCCCGCGCGATGTCCGCCGGCTCCTGGATAGGCGGCATCCTCTTCGGGCTCTATCTCCTGTTCTGTGCCGCCGTGCTGATCCGCACCGCGGTGCGCGACCGCGCCCCGGGCGGCTTCACCCGTATCGCCCTGATCAGTGCCGCCGTGGTCCACGGTCTGCTGGGCGCCTTCGCCGTCGGCCTGGTCGGCTGGCTCGCCTTCCTCGCGATGAGCGTGGTGCTGGGGCTGATCGTGCTGACGCTGGTGGCGTACGGGGAGGGCCGTGGCGGGCAGGAGAGCGACGGCGGCCCCGAGGGCGCTCCGAACGGGCCGCCGGCGGCGGCGCCCGGCACGGTCTGACGGCACCCGCACCGGCCCCCGCACCAGCCCCCGCCCGAACTCCCCGCTCCCCGGCCCCGGTCGACACCCCCCAAGGCCCCGCGACACGCCCGGGTTAGGCTCTGCGCGCTGTGTCGTCGACGGGGGATGGTGCGCATGCAGGCGTCAGTTGCCGGTGCCGGGGCGCGAACGGGCGCGCCGGTCTCGATCGGCCCGTACACGGTGCTGGGCCGGCTCGACGACGAGGCGTCCCCGGTGCCCGTACCCGAGCAGCGGTTCATCGGGCGGAGCGCGGACGGGGACCGCACGGTCCTGATCGGGCTGCCGCTCGCGGGGGCCGACCCCGGCCGGTTCCTGGCCGAGGCGGAGGCCGCCCGCTATCTGCTCGGACCGTGGTCCGCCCCGGTCACCGAGCTGGCCGCGCCCGGTGACGTGCCCTGGCACGCCCGCCCCTACCTCCCGGTGGTCCCGCTGCCGTCCGCCCTCGCCGTGTACGGCGGCCCGCTGCCCGAACGCACCGTACGGGCCCTGGGCGCGGCCCTCGTGGAGACCGTGATCATCGGCCACGGGCAGGGCCTGACGCATGCCGGCGTCTCACCGGCGGCCGTACTGCTGGCGGCGGACGGGCCCCGGCTCACCTGCTTCGGGGCGGTACGCGCCGCGGCCGCCGACGGCACCGCGCGCTCCGGGCTGCCGGGCCTGGAGTCCGGGAGCCTGCCGCCGGAGCAGGCAGGCGGCGGGCACCCGCAGCCGGCGGGCGACGTCTACGCCCTGGGCGCGACCCTCGCCTACGCCGCGACCGGCCACACCGTGCCGGAACGCGAGGAGTTGCCGGCCGCCCTGCGGTCCGTCATCACGGCCTGTCTGTCCCGGGAGCCGGCCGCCCGGCCGCGTCCGGCCGAACTGCTGGACGCGCTCAGCCCGATCGCCGCGCACCCCGGCGCGGGCCCCGACATCGCCGGCAACCCCGCCGAGCGGGCCGCCGCCGCGCTCGGCCCCGGCTGGCTGCCCGGCCGGATCATCGCGGCCCTGGCCCGCCAGTCGGCCGGGCTGCTCGCCGCGACCCTCCCGCCTCCGCCCGCCGCACGCCAGGACTAATGCCGCCATGCCCTCCCCCCTGACCCACGACGACCCGCACGGCTTCGGCCCCTACCGCCTCATCGCCCGGCTGGGCAGCGGCGGTATGGGCACCGTCTATCTGGCGCGCTCGCCGGGCGGCCGGACCGTGGCGGTCAAGACCATGCACGCCCGGATCGCCACCGAGACCGCCTTCCGCACCCGGTTCCGGCTGGAGGCGGACGCCGCCCGGGTCATCGGCGGACGCCACGGCGCCCAGGTCGTCGAGGCCGATCCGCTCGCCGAAACCCCCTGGATCGCCACCGAGTACGTCCTCGGCCCGCCGCTGGACGAGGCGGTGGAGCTGGCCGGCCCGCTGCCCGAGGCATCCGTACGGGCCCTGGGGGCGGCGCTGTGCGCGGCGCTCGGCCAGCTGCACCACTCCGACGTCGTGCACCGCGACCTCAAACCGTCGAACATCATGGTCACCGCCCACGGCCCCAAGGTCATCGACTTCGGTATCGCCCGCGCGCTGGGCGACGACCGGCTGACCCAAGCGGGCGCCGCGGTCGGCACCCCCGCGTTCATGTCGCCGGAGCAGGCCACCGGCGGGGAACACACCCCGGCCGGGGACGTCTTCGCGCTCGCCGGGGTCCTGGTCTTCGCCGCCACCGGCCACGGCCCCTTCGGCGACGGGCAGCCCGCGGACCTGCTGTACCGGGTCAGCTTCGGCGAACCCGACCTCACCGGCACCCCCGCCGCCCTCGCCCCGATCCTGGCCCGCTGCCTGGCCAAGGACCCCGCCCGGCGCCCGACCACCGCCGAGCTGTCCGCCCAGCTGCACGACGGCGGCGGCGAGTTCGCCGACCTGCTGCCGGACTCGGTGCTCGCGGAGATCGGGCGGCGGGCGGGCGAGGTCTGGCGGATCGTGCCGCAGCGGCTGCCCGCGCCGGCCGACGTGCCGGCGACCGTGCCGTCCGCCGACGTGCCCGCCGCGCCCGGCCTGAGCCGCCGGGGCCTGCTGACGGCGGGCGCGGGCGCGGCGCTCGGCGTGGCCGGGGCCGGGGCCGGCATCTGGGCGTGGCTGGGGCGGGGCGGGTCCGCGCCGGGGCCCATGGGGCCGTACAAGAAGCCGACGCCCGGTCCGAGCGTCAGCGCGCTGAAGAAGAAAAAGCTGGACTCGGTGTGGCAGATCCAGAACGGCGGCACCTATGACGACGAGTCGCCCGACGCCCCCTTCGTGGTCGGGGGCGTGCCCGTCGTGGTGGGCAACACCCAGATCTACCGGATGGACCCGGCGTCCGGCGCGGTGAAGTGGACCGCCGACATCGACGGCACCTGGCAGGTCGCCTCGGACGGCGAGCGCCTCTACCAGAACGTCAGGGTCGCGCACTACGACGACGCCAACAGCGGGATCCCGCGCGACGTCGACCGGTTCCTCGCCCGCGTCGACCTCGCCACGGGCAAGGCAGGCAAGCACCTCGCCGAGATCACCGACGCGAACTTCGGCGGTATCGACAGCCAGTTGCTGGCGGTCGCCGGCGACACCGCCTACCTGGCCGTCTCCCAGGGCAAGGTCAAGATGTACCAGCGGCAGATCCCCTGGGCCGTGACCGCCGTGGACCTCGGCTCGGCGCGCCGGCCGTGGACCGAGCCGCTGCCGTTCCGGTCGGCGAAGTCCGACCAGTGGCACTTCCTCGCCGCCAAGGTCGTCGGCGACCGCCTGCTGCTCCTGCAGGAGACGAACGACGGCAAGGTCCGGGTCGTCGCCCGGGACACCCGCACCGGCAAGGTCGTCTGGGACAAGCCCTGGGACGTGAAGCCGGCCGCCGCGCACCACCCGCTGACGGCCGACGGCAAGCACCTGTACCTGGGCACCGGACGGCTGCGGGCGCTGCGGCTGAGCGACGGCGGACAGGCGTGGGAGTCGGCCCCGGGCAAGAGCTACGGGCCGCCGGTGCTGAAGGACGGCGTGGTCTACGCGGTGCAGAAGGGCCTCGGACTCGTCGGGACCGACGCCGCCGGCGGAAAGCCGCGCTGGGCGGAGAAGGGCGGCGACGGCGCGCAGGCGTCCCTCACCTCCCGCCCCGTCATCGGCTCCCGGTACGCGTACACGTACAGCAAGAGCGAGGGGGCGCTGCGGGCGGTCGATCTCGCCTCGCGCACCACCGCCCACCTCTACAAGGCCAACGGGGACCGCTTCACCGCCGTCGAGCAGAGCAAGATGATCATGGCGTCGGGGGAGCACTTCCTCGCCGGCTTCCCCCTTCAGTAGGGCCGCGGCCACCCAGACCACCCGGCCCCTCGAACACCTCCCCCTCCGCAGAAAGCCGCCCCCATGAACCCCCTCGGCACCGGCGACCCGCTCCGCCTCGGCCCGTACCGCCTGCTCGGCGTGCTCGGCGAAGGCGGGATGGGCAAGGTCTACGTCGGGCAGGACGCCGAAGGCGCCGTCGCCGCGGTCAAGGTGCTCCGGCCCGAACTCACCGGCGAGACCAACCTCGTCCGGCGCTTCGTCCGCGAGGCGCAGGCGGCACAGGCCGTGACCAGCAAGGGCGTGGCGCGGGTGCTCGGCGCGCAGACCGAGGGCGGCCGGCCGTGGATCGCCACCGAGTTCCTGGCCGGACCGACCCTCGACGAGGCCGTCGAGGCGTACGGCCCGTTCGACGACGCGGCCGTACGCGCCCTCGCCGCCTCGATCGCCCACACGCTGGGAGACATCCACGCCACGGGCCTGATCCACCGCGACCTCAAGCCCCCGAACATCGTCCTGACCTCGACCGGACCCCGCGTCATCGACTTCGGTATCGCCCGCCCTGAGCACGGCCTCACCCTGACCACCACCGGACAGATCCCGGTGACCCCCGGCTACGGCGCCCCCGAACAGGTCCTGGGCCGCCGGGTCGCCTCCCCCGCCGACGTCTTCTCCCTCGGCGCGGTCCTGGTGTACGCGGCCACCGGCCACCGCGCGTTCGACGCCACCCACATCGCCGCCCTCCAGTACAAGGTCGTCCACGACGAGCCCGACCTCGACGGCGTTCCGGAGCAGCTGCGGCCGCTGATCACCCCCTGCCTCGCCAAGGACCCGGCCGCCCGCCCCACGCCCGCCCAGATCGCCGCGGCCTTCGCCGCGCCCAAGGGCGCCGAACGGGCCTGGCGGCGCGGCCAGGTGGCCGCCGCGATCAAGGAGCGGGAGTCCCGGATCCACGAGCTGACCACGCTCATCGCGGGGGAGGCCGCCGGCTCCCCGAACCCGGTGACCCGGCGCCGGCTCCTGATGGGCCTGGCCGCCGGCGGAGTGGTCCTCGCGGCGGGCGGCGGCGCGGCCGTCGCGCTGTGGCCGCCCACCCGCACCCGGACGACGAAGAAGAAGACCGACCTCTTCGCCTTCCCGCCGGCCGTGAAGACCCCGACGGCGCACGTACTGAACGCGGACGACGGCGACTTCATCGTCGGCGGGTCGCCGAAGGAACTCTGGGGCCCGATCGAGGTGCTCGACGCCCAGACCCCGGCGCCGCTGCCCGTACGGGACGTCCTCGTCTTCGGCGCGGCCGGAGGCGGGATCGCGGCCCACAACGTGGTGGACGGCAAACGCCGTTGGGCCGTCCGCGACATCAAGGCGACCGGCCGCTACCTCTCCCTCTCCGACCGCCTGATAGCCGCCGTCGACACCGGCGGCACCCTGCGCACCTTCGTCGCCTCCACCGGCGAACCCCGCTGGACCGCCGACGCCGACGCCGAGCAACTGCTGGCCGCCGACGACGAGGCGGTGTACCTCGTGACCAAGGACCACCGGCTGCGCGCGGTGGGGCGCTCGGATGCGAGGGTGCGGTGGACGGCACGGCCTACCGGCGACTTCCGCGGCACCCTCACTCCGCCGGGCGTCGCTGCCGAAGGCCGGCTGGTCGTCTCCACCGACAAGGGCGATGTGCTGGCCTTTTCCACCTCCGACGGGCACCGGGTCTGGAATGTGCGCAAGCAGTGGGACGACGCGATCCGCCCGGCAGTCCACGGCTCGACGGTCTACCTCAACGGCAGCACGCTCAGGGCCCTGAGGCTGGCCGACGGCAAGGAGCTGTGGAACGTCGAGGCGCGGGACGCGGCCTGGCACAAACACCAGGACTGGGGCCCCGCGACCCCGTACGACGACGATCTGCTCTACGCCACGCACGGCAACTGGGCCCGCAAGATCAAGCGCAGCGACGGCAGCAAGATCCTGGAGTGCCGCGGGACGGCCGACCTCACCCGCCCGGTGCTCGTCCAGGGAAACGGGGTGTGGTTCATCGACGAGGACATCTGGAACCAGGTCAACGCGGTGGATCAGCGCACCGGCTACCCCGCCTGGTCCTTCGAGCTACCCAAAGCCGAGCGCCGCTGGCTGGCGGCTGACGGCAACCGCGTCTTCATCATGAACGGGACATCGCTGTACGCCCTGCCGGTGTTCTGATCCCGGGTATTTCGCGAGCCCTCGCCGGCGCTGTTCACGTATCTTGAATTGATCATCCCGGGTGCGCTTGAAAGGGCTGTGCTGCCCAAAACTCCTGCAGCACTGATCTCCAGGATGAATCGACGTCGACCACGAGGGGGAAAACATGATGAGGAAAACCCGGTCCACGGTGGCCGCCACCACGTCGGTGCTGATCGGTGCCGTCCTGACCAGCGGCATCGCGGTGGCGAGCCCATCCGGGCCGACGGGCACTCGCACTGTTCAGGGTTCCAACGCAACAGCTGCGGCGGCCACGTCGCGCGCTGCTTCACCGATTTCCGTGAGGACTCTGGAGGCAGTGACGCTGCGCGCGGAGCCGACGACTGGTTCCGCTGCCTTGGGTGTTCTCGGCAAGGGCGTGAAACTCCTCGCCTATGAAGGGGCGGTTCGGGGAAATTACAAGGCCTGCGGGAAATCCGGAAACAAGTGGGAGCGTGTGGGGAAGGAAGGCACCGGTATCAAAGGCTGGGTTGTGAGCAGCTGCCTGAAATACCCCTGGAGCTAACCTACGCAGAGCGGCTCCTCAACGCTGACGGCAATGAGCGGTCAGCGGGCCCGGGACGCCTGCCCCGGGCCCGCGGGCCTCAGCCCTTCACCGGCGCATGCTCCCGCAGCACCTCCATGAACGCCCGCATCCAGTCCGGGTGGTCGGGCCAGGCGCGGGCGGAGACGACCTTGCCGTCGACCACCGCCGAGTCGTCGACGAACTCGCCGCCGCCCATCTCCACGTCCGGTGCGCAGGCCGGGTAGGCGGCGGTGCGGCGGCCCTTGAGGACGCCGAGGGGGGCGAGGGTGGTGGCCGCGTGGCAGATGTGGGCGACGGGCTTGTCGGCGTCGAAGAAGTGGGTGACGATGCGGCGGTAGTCGGAGTCGTTGCGGAGGTACTCGGGGGCCCGGCCGCCCGGGAGCACCAGCCCGGCGTACTCGGCCGGGTCGACCTCGGACAGGGCGAGGTCGGACGGCCAGGAGTGGCCCTGGCGTTCGATGTAGGTGTCGAAGTTGTCGACGAAGTCGTGCACGACGAACTGCAGCTTCTTGCGCGACGGGGCGGCGATTCGGACCTCGTAGCCCTCCTCCAGCAGCCGCTGGTACGGGTAGAAGAACTCCAGGTCCTCGGTGGCGTCGCCGGCGATGAGCAGGATCTCGGGCATGCTGCGCACTCCTCGTGAGGCAGGGCGGACCGGTGTGATCGGGCTGATCCGGTTGATCAGGCCGTATCGGATCAATCGGTTCCCCACGCAGTGACGTTGAATGCATCGCCGACGGCGAGCTTTCCGGTGCGCAGTACGGAGAACTTCGCGCCGAAGGCGACGCCGCCCTCGGGCACGCGGCGGTAGGAGGCCAGGGTGCGCAGCGGCTCGGGTCCGGCCTTGGTGCCGGTGCGCTGGTCGACGAGGGTGACGGCGCAGCGGACGGCGAGCTTGGCGTAGCCCAGTTCGCCGTCGCCGACGGTGATCCGGCGGGCCCGGTCCTCGGTCTGCGGTTCGTGCCATCCGTCGACGACGATGTTCGGCCGGAAGCGCTCCATCGGGACCGGGGCGCGTCCGGCGGCGGTGATACGGGCGTTGAGGTCGGCGAGGGAGGCCAGCGACAGGACGTGGACGGGGCTGCTGTCGGCGAAGCCGGAGGTGCCGGGGGTGAGGCCGTCGGTGATCCGGTCGTGCTCCGGCGGTACCCGTACGAGCCGGCTGGGCGCGCCGAGCACCTCCGACAGCCAGCCGGCCGCCGCCTCGCCCTGGTCGACGGCGCGGTAGGGCGCGCCGAACATCTCGACGTCGGACCGGGCCGCGGATCCGGTGCCGTGGGCGATCTCGTACGTCAGGGGAGCGATTCCCGGTGCGGACAGGGTGAGTTCGGTGCCCTGGGGGTCGACCTCGGGGCGTATGACCGCAAGGGCGGGGGCGGTGCGCTGGCTGCGGAAGACGCCGTCCTCGCCGACGACCATGAAGCTGCGGTCGTGGGCGAGGCCGGCCCGGGTGAGCTGCGCCGAGGCCGCCGGAGTGCCGGCACAGCCCTTGACGGGGTAGCTGATCAGTTCGACGACGGTTGCCATACGGGCAGCCTATGGGCGCCTCAGGTCCACAGCTGGGTGATCGCCACGTCCAGGTCCGCGAGCAGGCGGCGCAGCAGCGGCAGGGAGAGGCCGATGACGTTGCCGGGGTCGCCGTCGATGCCGTCGATGAAGGGGGCGGAGCGGCCGTCGAGGGTGAAGGCGCCGGCGACGAAGAGCGGCTCGCCGCTGGCTACGTACGCGGCGATCTCGTCGTCGGTGGGCTCGCCGAAGCGGACCGTGGTGGAGGCGGTGGCGGACACCTCGCGGCCGGTCGCGGTGTCGATGACGCAGTGGCCGGTCTGCAGGACACCGGAGCGGCCGCGCATGGACTTCCAGCGGGCGGTGGCGTCCTCGGCGTCGTCGGGCTTGCCGAGCGCCCGGCCGTCCAGCTCCAGGACCGAGTCGCAGCCGACGACCAGTGCGCCCGCGGCCTCCGGGCGGGCGGCGACGGCCGCGGCCTTCGCCTCGGCCAGGACGCGGGCCAGCTCACCGGGCGTGGTCGCGGTCAGCGCGTCCTCGTCGACGCCGCTGACGATGACCTCGGGCGCCAGCCCGGCCTGGCGCAGCAGGGCCAGCCGGGCCGGGGACTGGGAGGCGAGGACGAGGCGGCGGGGGCGGGCGGGGGAGTGGGGCTGCTCTTCGGTCATGGGCGCCATCGTACGGAGCCTGCCCCGGCCCGGGTGCGGCCGGACTACTTGCCCAGGACGGCCTGCATGACCTGCTTGGCGATGGGGCCGCCCAGCTTGCCGCCGGCGATCTCGGCCCGGGGGATGTCCATGTCCTTGGGGTCGACGAAGACGGCGACCGCCACCGGGGAGGAGCCGTCGCTCTGCTTGGCGTAGGAGACGAACCAGGCGTAGGGGCGCTCGTCGTTGACGTTGGCGCCGTGCTGGGCGGTGCCGGTCTTGCCGCCGACCGTCACGCCGTCGATCTTGGCCTTGTCGGCGGTGCCCTCTTCGACGGTGTACTCCATCATCTGCTGCACCTTCTTCGCGGTGTCGGCGGAGACGGCCTGGGACTTCAGCTTCGGCTCGAACTTCTGGATCGTCGACAGGTCGGGGCCGCGCAGCTCGTCGACGAGGTGCGGCATCATCAGCTTGCCGTCGTTGGCGAGCGCCGCGGCCACCATCGCCATCTGCATCGGGGTGCTGGTCAGGCTGCCCTGGCCCATGCCGGTCAGCGCGGTCGCGGGCTTGTCCAGCTTCTCGGGGTACAGGCTCTTGCTGGCCTTGAGGTCCCCGAAGGCCTCGTCGTAGACGTCTGCGTTGAAGCCGAACTTCTCGGCGGTCTCGCGCATCTTGTCCTTGCCGACCTTCAGCGCGGTGTCCAGGAAGACGTTGTTGCACGACCACTGCATGCCGGTCTTGAGGGACGCCTTGTCGCAGGGGGCGCCGGCCACGTCGTTGCCGACCTTCACGGAGCTCAGCGGCAGCTGGTACGGGGCGGGGGCGCCGGTCTTGGTGTCGATGTCGTCGATCACGCCGTGCTCCAGGGCGGCAGCCGCGGTGAGGATCTTGAAGGTGGAGCCGGGCGCGTAGGTCTCGCGCAGTGCCCGGTTGTTCAGCGGCTTGCTCTTGTCCTTGTCGAGCTGGGTGAACTTCTCGCCGTCGAGGATGCCGGCGAAGGCGGACGGGTCGTACGAGGGCGTGGAGGCCATCGCGAGGACGTTGCCGTTGCGGGGGTCGAGGGCGACCACCGCGCCCTTGGCGTTGAGGTCGGTCAGACCCTTGTACGCGGCCTTCTGCGCCTTGGGGTTGATGGTGGTCAGGACGTCGCCGCCGCGGGGCTTCTCACCGGTGAGGATGTCCTTGGCGCGGTTGAGCGCGAGGCGGTCGTCCTTGCCGCTGAGCAGCTTGTTGTAGATGCCTTCGAGGAAGGAGCTGCCGATGCCCTGCGAGGCGAAGCCGGTGATCGGGGCGTACATCGGGCCGTCCTTGTACGTCCGCTTGTACTTGAAGTCGCCGGAGGTCGCCACGGAGCCGGTGATCGGTTGGCCGCCGACGATGATGTTGCCGCGGGGGTAGGAGAACGCCTCGATCTTCACCCGGCGGTTGTGGGGGTCGTCGGCGAGCTCGTCGCCCTGGACGAACTGGACCCAGGTCACACGGACCAGCAGGGCCAGTACCAGCGCCCCGCAGAAGACGGCTATGTGCCTCAGCGGCCTGTTCATCGCTCTCCCACTCCCCATCGGCTGCGCCGGTCCGGGCGGATCGGCGCCCCGACCGCGCTCCGCCCGAATTGCGGCTCTTCGAGAGTGAAAGATGAGATTCCGGCGGCTGCGGTTGCAGTCGGGAACTGTGAGGGTCACCTCGCGCGGCACGGGAACAGCGGACGGGCGCGGCTCGTGGAGCGGTCGGCGGCTGCGGTGCGGTGCCGTCATCTCCCGGAGAGCAGGAACATCGCCACCACCGCGGCCACGGCCAGCACGATGCCCATCCGGCGGAGCTTGGCCTGCACCTCACGCAGCTCCTCGGGCGGCTCATCGGGCGGGTCGGACCACAGCATGTATCGATCCTGTGCCCGTCGCGCCCGTGGGGGGGGGGGGGGGGGGGGGGGGGGGCCCCCCCCCCCCGGGGGGGCAAAGACACAACCAACCCCCACCCCCCCCCCCGGGCGGGGGGGCGCGGCCGGCGGGGGGGGGCCGGG
>NZ_JBHYJC010000079.1:0-18317 GCF_042749045.1 Streptomyces sp. NPDC059008
TCCCGACTTCGCCCCTGTGTCCTACGACGCACCCCCCGGGTTCCTTCGATGACCACAGGCGACATGACCATATGCGACTGGTATTGGCATCCTAGAGTGCCAATACCAGCATCGCAGGATGCCTATATCGGCACTTGGCGATGCCTATATAGGCATCCTGCGATGCCAACGTCTCTCGTATTTGTGCAGGTCAGGAGCTTGCGGGGGCTGCGCGCTCTACCTGCAACAAAAGGAACGCTCAACGTGCACCGCCGTACGGGCCGCCCTGCGGTCCTCGCGCAGGCGCTGCGGTCCTCGGGGCGTCGCGCCTGCTCCTCACTCCATCTGCGGGACTCTGGGCTCACTCGCCAGGCGACAAATGGAGTCATGGTTGATGCCCGGAGTGGTTGCCCCAGTAGGCGGGCCAGCCCGGACGCCTGCCCGCATCGTTGTGGCCAGCGTTCGTGGGCTGATGTTCAGCCGTCAATGTCTCTGCCACGCTTGCACTCCGACAGCGAACTCTCGACGGCGCTGCTCGATCATGGCTTCACTGAAGGCAGCAACTGCACGTACTACCTCGATATCGCCCACTTCGTCGCCAACCGCTCCCTCGGTTATCTGCTCCGGCACGGTGGCTCAACGCCGCAGGAGCCACACGCAACCGATGGTGGTCATTGGACGGTACGAGTACATGAACGCCGCGGGCTAACGTTCTCCGTCCCCGGCCCACCGACAGCTCGTCGGGCGGCTTGAATCACGGTGTTGCGCCCACAGAGACAACACACCGCCTCAAGCCCAGGGAGCACGGTTCGTCGGCGATTGCGCAGGTGGAACTCAAGGTGGAAGAAGAGGAAGCGCTGGTTGAATGGAGAGAAAGCACACGACGTGCCAGTAGACAGTGACACCGCCTCGTTTGGCGCCGCCACCTTGTACACGGTGTGCTTCTCATCAGCCCGGATTGCTTGATCGCATCTCCCGCAGATCACCGCTGTGTCTCCTTGCCCTGCTACGGGTTGCCGGCAGCTGGCACAACGCGAACCGGGAGGGGCACGACCTCACAGCACCCCAAGTGACCAGTGTGGGCCGGGTAGCCGATGGCCCATAGCCTGCTGAGCGTCAATCTCGGACTTATCATGGCGCGACGTGCATTCGATCTGACGCAGCGATGAAGCTGTCTTCTCGTCACTGCGGTCTGGGCCGATAGGCCATGGCACGAAGACATCAGTACTCATGAGACCTGCTCCGACATGGAGTGGGAGGCCGTCAGCTACAGGAGGACCGCGAAGTCCGAGACGAACTCGTCCAGCGCGCTCTCCTCTAGTCGGGCATCGACGGAGAGGGCACAGTGCTGATCGGGGATCCGCCCGCCGACGCGGCTTCCACTTCGTGTCGGTCTGTGTGCGAGCGATGGACTGGCACGCGCGTACGGGCGAGCCTGAGCTGGGGGGACAGAGCCAGATCCTGACGGGGAGCGAACGCCGTCTGCCCGCCTTGGCCAAGGTTCCGTTCGAGCCCCGGGACTCGAACGGTGCACCATAACGACGCCGCCCGAGGGCCCGCTCCGCCACGGACGCACCCGGCGGCCAGCGCCATCTCGCCAGCCTGAGGACGAGTGACCCGTCCAGCAGACGCATGTGTCGGACGATCCGTTGCCCACCGGTGTCGGCTGGCCCATGTCGGGCGAACCTCCGCTGTAGCAATCGACGGTGAAGGGATAACACATTTCCGCCCAAGCGCCTACACCCCAGGTTGCACGCGGCTCCGCGGCCAGCTAGGGGGCGGTGACGGGGCCTGCTCGGCGAGCGCGGTCACAGCGACTGAGGACAGTTGCAGCGACTGTTCCTGCTTGCGTCGCTTTCGCAGTCGCTGGACAAAGTGCAAGTAGGACAGCCCACTTGTAGGTAGACAGCGACTGAAGCGACTGAAAGTTCGTATCTATGACACGCGCCCCCGCGCAGGAATGTCTTCATAGTTCCAAACCTGAGTCGCTTCAGTCGCTACGCGGATATGCGCAGGCATCTGACCTGCACTTATGTGTCAACTCGCCGATGGTAGCTAGGTGCTGCCGGTCGCTGGCGTCCAGTACTGGCTGAACACCCCAGCTGTTCAGCCAGTCAGCTTCGGCATCGTGAGGAAGGACTGAGCAGGCTGTCTTGAGCGACTAGGGGTCTGGTTGAAACTGCAGGTCAGAGGAACACCGCTGTGATGCAGCGACCGAAGCGACTCAACTTCGCTAACAGGCCGGTCCCTTTCGTGGCCGTAGCCGCCATCTGCACTGGCGAGTCGCTACAGTCGCTGGACGGCACTCGCCTCACGAGACAAAAATCCAACACGCCGAGCAGTGCCACATGTGCGATGGAACAGCAGTACCTCGCGTCTCCTCAGCTACCCTGTGCTCGAGCAAACTTGAGACCTTGAGTCGCTTCAGTCGCTGACTGAGCCACACAACCTATCTGAGCTGCGATTTTGTGCAGCGACTCAAGCTCCACCGCCCCTACGTCCGCAGAAGGCAGCCATTCCAGCAACGCGTTCTCTTGTCGACACGTTGACCGTCGCGCAGTGGTGCTCGGCGGCTGGCTGGCCAGTCCTTCCTCTTGTCCCGGGGCGCAAGACGCCGGCCCGTAATTGCCGTAACTGTTCGACCTCCGGACACAGCCACCACGGATGCCCCTGCCTTACAGCTGGCCGGTGGTGCCACGGATTCCACGCGGCTACCACCGACCAGGACCGGCTGCGTGAATGGTGGCAACAGGAACCCGGCTTCGGTGTGGGCGTCGCCTGCGGCCCAGCCAACCTCATCGTCATCGACGTCGATGCGCACCCGGCCGCGATGCCCCCCCGTGACCGGATACTGCCCGGCATCCCCATCCATGACAACGTCGACCTGACCGGACTGGAAAGCGGATTCCACACCCTGGCGGTACTCGCCGCTCTGCGCGACGCCCAAAACCCGGCCGACGACGAAAACACGCTGCGGGTGCGGACACCATCCGGGGGCTTGCACATCTGGTACCAAGCCTCCGCTGGTGACACTTGGTTGTGTTCCGCTGGCTCCAGCACCGGCCGAGCCTTGGCCTGGCAGGTCGACATCAGAGCCCACGGCGGATACATCGTTGCCCCCGGGACGACGACTGCTGACGGCACGTATACCCCGATCAGTTCTTGCACCAAGCCCGCGCCACTCCCCGACTGGCTGGCGGAAGAGCTCACTCGCACCGGACACTGCCCCACCAATCGACCGGCCCTACCCCACCCCGCAGCACCCCCGCGTGCCCGCCAGGCCATTGCCGCAGCCGGCGGCGGCCGCGACGCCGCCGCCAAGGTCCTCGAGTCCGTTCTCGCAGAGGTTGCCGACTGCGCTGCACGACCGGAAGGCGCGGGCTTCTCCGACAAGCTCAACCGGGCCGCCTTCACCGCAGGAGGCCTCATGGCCGCCGGCCACCTCTCCGAACAGGTCGCCCAGGACACGCTCCTAGCAGCCGCACAACACGCCCGACCCGGCCAGCGCACACGAGCCAACTCGATCATCCGCAGTGGCCTGGCCGCCGGCGCACGACGCCCGCTCTACCCGGGAGACTGCCTGTGACCGCCCAAGGCTTCGACCCCGCGGCCGTGGCACGCCAGATCCTGCAATACAACCATCCGCCCTTCTCCACATACAGCAGCCCCGCCGTACCCACCCAGAGCGCACCCGGTAGCCGGCAGGAACCGGCGGCGCCCTACCGCGCCACCGACACTGGGCTGCTACCTCACTCGCTCACCGACCGCGGCATGGCCAAGAGCTTCGCCCACCTCTACGCCAGCGACTACCGGCATGTGAACGGCTTGGGCTGGTACAAGTGGACCAGCTACCGCTGGGAACCCGACGACCACGACACCGTAGTGTGGGCCGCCGGCGACATGGCCGAGTCCCTCGCCACCACCGACCCCAGCGGCCTGCACACCGACGCCGAACTACGTCGCGAACGCCGCCGAGCCATGTCCACACCGGGCATCAAATCCATGCTCATGCAGGCCAAGTCAGCCCACGGCATGCTGCTCGACGCAGCACGGCTTGACGCCGACCCCTACGTGCTGTGCACCCCGGGCGGGATCGTCGACCTACGCACCGGCCACATCCACAGCCCAGACCCGCGCAAGGACTTTCACTCCCGCGCCAGCTCCGTATGCCCCCAACAGATGCCCACCCCCCGTTGGGACCGATTCTTGACCGACACCTTCGGCGACGACGCCGAAGGCCGGGAAATGATCGACTTCCTGCACCTGCTGCTGGGCTACTCCATCACCGGCGACGTTGGCGCACAAATCCTGGCCTTCCTGTACGGCCTGGGCAAGAACGGCAAGAGCGTTCTGCTGGACGTCCTGGTCAAACTGCTCGGCGACTACGCCGACGCTGGCCCGCCCGGCTTCCTGATGGCCAAACCCTTCGAAGGCCACCCCACCGACCTCGCCGAACTCCACGGTCGCCGAGTCATCGTCTGCTCCGAACTCAAAGCCGGCGACCGCTTCGACGAAGCCCGCGTCAAACTCCTCACCGGCGGCGACATCATCAAAGCCCGCCGCATGCGCCAAGACTTCTTCAGCTTCGTACCCACCCACAAACTCTTCCTGCTCGGCAACCACCGCCCCGAAGTGGGCACCGGCGGCTTCGCCTTCTGGCGCCGCATGCGACTCGTTCCCTTCGAACGCGTCGTGCCCGACGCCCGCAAGGTCGACAACCTCGCCGACATCCTCGTCACCGAAGAAGGCCCCGGCATCCTTGCCTGGCTAGTCGCCGGCGCCAGCCGCTACCTTGGAGGAGACAAGGACCTCACCGGACCCGAGCGTGTACGAGTCGCCACCACCGCCTACGCGGAGACCGAGGACCACATGGGACGGTTCCTCAGCGAATCCTGCAAGCTCGACACCGGCCTGCGCGCCGAACAAAAGCACCTCTACACCGCCTACACCCGCTGGTGCGAATCCGAAGGCGCCACACCCGTCTCCTCCCGCGCCTTCGCTGGCCGCGTGCGCGAAGTCATCGGCCTACGCTCCCCAAAGGAGATGGCCACCTCCAACTCCAAGAAGTACTACCCAGGCATCGGCCTGCTCGCCGACATCACCGAGGAGAGTGCGTGAGCGCCCTGATCGACCCTGAGGACCTCACCCACGAATCCGACCTCGTGTGGCTCGAGGACACTACCCACCTCGACTACGTCCGCCAGTCCCTCGACCGCGTCACCGGCCGCAACCGCAGACCTGCGTACCACCGCGACGGCCGCCTCGTCGGCTATGCCACCCTCGGCCCCACCGCAAAGGCGTCCCGGGCTTCGGGTACCCATCTACGCCGCGTCTTCTGGCTCGCCCCGCACGACCGCGACCAACAGCCCGCTGGCCTCTATGCCACCGGTGCGCCGTCCGAAGCTGTTGATCCTCGTACCGTTGCCCCCCGAGTTAAGGGCTACAAAACCGAGCGCTCGGAAGGTGGCCCTGCCTCGGACGCGATGAGAGAGATGGGCATAACGCTCCCCAAGGCATGACTCACCCCTATGATCGACACGATCCCGAAGTTCAGTCGCCTTAGTCGCTGTCCTACGGTAGAGAATGCTCTGACCTGCATCTTCTCGAAGATCCAGAGCAGCGACTGAAGGCCTAGTGATAGGCAGCCCCCTGCGAAGACGGCGTGGGCGCGAACCCCTCGGTAGACCTCACGTGATCCGATTCGCTGTTGTTTCAGGTTGTTGAGATTGCTCCGGCCCTCACCGAAATCATTGATCACAGCTGGCTCGATGTTCATCATCGCCATCGTGGCGGGGCAGTTGGTGCCAATGGGGGATCCTCCGGGTGGGAGGAATGCAGCGGACATTCCTCCCACATGGTTGACAGGACTCTCATGCTGATGTAATGATTCCTTTTCAGTGTATCGCCGCGTGCCCGAAGTCGAATGCTCGAGCAGAGCATCAGCACAACGAGGGCGAAGGGTCGGCATCGACGGGACCTAGGTGTGCTGTTCCGGCACGTTGGTGACGGGTGACATGCCCTGGCTGGCGCTTGAAAAGGGTGAGGGCGTTCTCGCTCGGTGGGGATTGCGACATCTACCGCCGAGTGCAGGAGGCCCTCGTGTCCCACCGTAACGCCCCGCTGACGCCGACCGGCAGGCTGCGCCTGGCCCGGTGCGTCGTTATCCGGGCAAAGCGGTGCGAGCGACTCTTCAGTCGCTCAGGGAGCGCCGCTGATGAGCAGCCGACGCAACTCCGTGGGGGTGCGACCGGGGTATTGGCGCACGGTGCGGTCAGA
Source organism: Streptomyces sp. NPDC059008 (assembly GCF_042749045.1). Taxonomy (NCBI): domain Bacteria; kingdom Bacillati; phylum Actinomycetota; class Actinomycetes; order Kitasatosporales; family Streptomycetaceae; genus Streptomyces; species Streptomyces sp. NPDC059008. The sequence goes on from NZ_JBHYJC010000079.1 coordinate 6,256, forward strand.
GAAACCGAGGTCGGCGGCGAGCGCAGGCGAGGCTGTCCTCGCCTGCGTCGAGGCGGACCAGGGACTGGCCGACGCGGGCCCCGGTTGCGGTAGCGGGTCGCGGAGACGCCGGGTTCGCGGGTGAAAGAGCGGCTCGGGCGGTAGCTGCGGAAGGAGCCCGTGGGAGGCGGGGTGCGCTTCTGCAATTGGCTGCCTGGCTTCCGCGACGAGTTCCGCAATCGTCGGTGCCCGTACGAGCGTGGTGCGGCACGGTTTCGGCGACGGCCTGACAGAGGACGACTGCGAGCAGCCCGAGCACTTCCCGGTGTCCAGATGCTGCACATCACCTGTGCGGGTGGTGACAAGCACACGACGAAGGGCGAGATCGAGACGAGCGTCGACGTACACGCTCTGGCGGGCCGGAAGCGCGTACTCGCCGACCATGATCCGCCGTAGTGCCGGCGGCAGGTCGTGCGGAAGGTAGGCCCACTGACAGCCGGTCCGCCCCTGGTAGAGGATCGCGTTCACGATCTCCCGTATATGCCGCAGCGCCCTGATGACCGCTGACCGAGCGTTGCCGGTCCTCCCACGTGTGATCACCGGCTCGATCAACGACCACTGCTCGTCCGATAAGTCGCTGGGATATGGCTTGCGTTCACTCACCCTGCCAACCCCGGCAGACCCCACACCACGGACCGCCGATTCCACCCACACCCCACACCATCAGGCGGCCATAGAACGACTCAAAGACTCATGAACCACCCACTGAGGAATCTTGAAAGAGACGCATTGAACCTCTTTTTCAAGCTCTGTTTCTGCAGCCAGTGGTGTGTTGCCGCACGAGTAAGGCAAGTTACCGACCTGAGAATTCTGGGAACTTCTTGGGGAGTTCCGGAAGCCTCATCAACCTACCGAGGTAGGCCGAAGATCGACCTTGGTTGCATCAAAGTAGGAAGTGTGGAAGGAGTGGCATGCGTGAGGGATTGAAATCCGCGTCAATGCTCGCGGGGCTGATGCTTGTTCTGACTGTAGTCGGCGGCGAAACCGCTTCCGCTCACGATCAGTTGAAGTCTGTTGCAACAAAGGCAGACTGCGCAGGTCCAACAGTCAACGACGGGGGAGCCATGGCGTACTACTCTATTGGAGGGGATGTGATGGGACATATTTTAACTGCTGCTGGCATTGAAGCGGGTTCCTGCATCGTCTGGCAAGACGGTGACGAAGGTAGCGAAACGATTAAAAGGTGTGGCACTTGGGAGCAGCCGCCGGATCAGGCCGGCGACAGGTGGACCAGGATTTCGGGTAACGACCTCACGGCAGAGGTGCACGATAGGAATGTCTGGAGCGCTCTTCGGTTGCTTGCGCTGCAGAAGCTGAGGCCGGATAGTCAATTTGTTTATAAATGCTTCCGGCAGACTAATCAGGAGTACGACTATGGCAATGATAAGCCCAAAGAGAGGATCTGGGTTGACATGTCGGAAACTTCTTACTGGCCTCCAGAGCGCTAGCTCAATCCTTAAAGGTTCGTGGAATTTTAACCCACTCCGCTGAGGGTCTTAGGGGCGTAGAGGGATATCATCGAAGATTCCGGAGTGACTCGCCACAAGTTCACGCGCCGGCGCTGGCCTGTATCAATGCCGCCGCACATCGCCCCCAAGGAGACATAATGCAAAAGGATTAGGTAAGGTAGATTAATCAATCTAGGAGGAATGTAATGGCGCGTAAGTCACGTTCAGTCTATGCGGTCAAATGGCTTGCTGTTCCGGCGATCGTGCTGGCTATGCTGGGCGGATCTGGATATTCGACAGCGACTGCTTTCGCTGCCTCACTGGCAACCTGTGACGATCTTAAGGAAATGGAAACTACCGAGGATGGCATTACTGGCGAGCAATTAGCTGAGATGTGCGAAAGTATCGACCAGGCGGAGAAGGATAGGGATATCGCCAACCTGACACCTGACGAGTTCAGGGCGAAGGTGAAAGAGGCGTTTTCGCCAGCGCCTACGCCACCTGACGAGTAAATAGCAGCAGGTTAGGGCGGGTGTGGCCAGGACTCGGTGCCCGGTGGCCATGATGGCCACCGGGTGCCTGGTCTGATGGTCAGGCTGCGATGACGATGTGGTTGAGGGCGACGGTGTAGCCGAGCTGGTTGATCGCGCGGCGGGTGGCACGTGCGGGGTCGCGTTGGGTGAAGTAGGTGCCGCCGAGGTCGTGGTAGGGCTTGTGGTCGGTGAGCGTGCGGTTCCCTGGCTGGCCAGGGGCACATTGGTGGAGGTCTTCATGCTCTGGGTGTCGATGACGGACGCGGTCGGTTTGGGTTTGCGTCCTTCCTTCACGCGGGGCAGACAGCCATCGGATATTCACATCTGGCAGAGGCGAGTCGACCACCCTTCTGCGAAATCCACATCACCCCGAAAAGAAGCAACCAGTGAGTCTCACTGCAGGCGGCGCGGTGATTGTCATTAGCCTGAGTGTGAACACCTCAACGGCAGAATCCGGTCAGCAATGAGCCTGCACGTCTGCAGGGCTAGCGGCGTCACATGGCTTAATGGGGGCGGCGAGGCGGGGAAATGGCCTGGAGAGTGAACCCGTGGAGTGTGTACTGAGCGTTTGAGACCTGTCCGCTGCCGGATACGTTGTCGCACGTCGCAATTTGCACGCAATATGCCGGCAAGAGATTGCGGAAGGCGTTTGTATCAGCGAGTCCGCAAGCCGAATCCCGAATTCGTCTTGATCCCCATCGCTGCCCACCCGAGGTGGCCGCACAGATCGCTGTCCTTCTCAGGGAAATCGGCATCCCAGGCGGGCTGATCGGATACGAGCACCAGCCGCTGATCGAGCTGGTGTGCTTCGAGGGGAACGACGAATGGAGGCTGGCCATCGTGGCCTGTTCGGACGCATCGTGATCGATGTAGTCAAGGTGGATGTTGTCCCAGACCACCACGATCGGACCTCCGAGCTGGATTCGGGAGCGGACGACCAGGTCGCGGAAGTCCCGCCAGTCGAAGCCCCTCTGCTCAGCCTGGCGCCCCGATATTTGCGGATCGCATAGATGAGGCTGGACCGCCGGCTCGGCTTGAAGCAGGGCAGGCTCGCCCCATCGACACCCGCCCGGAGCGCGCCGGCCCCGCACTCGCACGACCGGAGTTCACCTGATCCGGCCGCCGGTTCTGGCATGCGGCGGAGTCATCGACAGCTCTTGGCCTCGTCCTCGACTACGATCCAGGTGCCTCGTTCCGCCGCGGTCCTCTGGCCCGAGGCCCGGTCCCACACCTCGACCACATCGTCGTCCCGCTCGAGGGCCCGCCGGGTCGGCTGCTGCCAGATTCAGCCGTGCCCCTTCAGCAACCGCTACGTGCCTTCGACGGTGTAGGGGACGCAGAACAGCAGGCCGATCAACCTCTTGATCCGCGCTAGCGTCAACCGCTGCGTGGCGATCTGCGCTTCGCTGAGCCGGGACCGTCCCGGAGAGCCCCGCTACAGGACCTCGACGTTGCCGCACTCACGCCAGGCTCGGCGCCACCGCTCTATCGACCGCTCGGTCACTCGCAGAGCGGCGGCGACCTTGCGGTTCGTCTCCCCTCACTCCCCAGGAGCTAGCCAGAGCCAGCTGGCAAACGTCACGCGAACTGTCCCGATATCACTCGATCGACTTCGGAGTAGCAAGCACTCTTGTCTCTCTGTTCCCTGCACGGGACTGAGGCGAACATCCACTACGAACACTGATAGCTCGGCTCGTAAGCCCTCGACTTGACTCATATCCCTCAGCAAAATACGGCCTCTGAGAATCCTAATGGGAATACTCGGGGGAGTGCCATTAGGCACCTGGCTGTATCACTAGATTTCCGGCAAGCGCGGGGACAGGGCCTATAGCGAGAAGAATCTGGTGAAGTCACTCCGTCGACGACGGGACGCCCGGCCATATCGCCTGTATATCCTTTATGCGGAATCTGGACATAGTGACGAAGGGCGAGAGAGGTTTGTGGCAATTCAAATTGAAAGGTAGTTGGCACTAGGTAGTTGCAGTGCCAGGGGTAAAGTGAACTAAGGAGAATTTAGTGAAAACTTTTTGGTCTCGTAGCTTATTGCGCCGCATGACGATTCTTTTGTGCATTCTGGCGGTGATGCTTGGAGGTGCAGCCACGGCATCAAGCGCTCAGGTCCATAACAGGGCTCCACAGACGCCAAATGTTAAGCGACTTACACCCGAAAGCTTAGCGGCTGGCGGCATTAGTACGGCCCTAGCCGTAGCCAAATCCTTTGGTGCAACCTGCTTCTCTGAGCAGAGCGCCCTGGATGGATTCAAGGAATACCTCCAAGGGGAAACCGTTAATAACATGACCGGCGGTAAGATGAAGAGGATTGAGAAGGTCAAGGGGATTTGGGACGGCAGTTACAAAAGTGAAACCATCTTCAAGTATTTGCCTGATAAGCTTGAGGCGGTTTTCAAGTTCCTCAAGTATGGAATAAAGTCGGTAGTTAAGCAGTGCGCGGAAGGAGTGCTCAAAAAGGCCAAGAGTTCAGTTAAGAGCCTCCTCGACGGTAATCAAACCATTTCAGACGCTTGGGCCGGCCTTATGGGTGATGCATTTGGTGTGCAGGTGGGGGATGCGAAAAATGACGTACCGGCAGATCAAGTGGAAGATCTCACCGCGGACCAGAAGAAGGAAGTTTCGAAAGTATAGTGAACGAAGTTTCGAATTTTTGGTCTGGAGATGTCGAGGCTAGTTAATGTCGGAGATGAGTTTGGAGAAAAGCGGGGAGCGGGGGGCATGCTGGATTAGATTAAAGTGAATTTGCCTGCACATTATTCGCACGTGAACGAGTGAGCCTTATGGATGATCTTCCGGTAGTAAGATCAACTATCATCGCGTCAAGCGCTGGCCAGCGGAATAGTGTATTGGCAAATACAATACTCATACCCTAGTGGACATTTTCTGTTCGCACGATCTTGGAGGTGTCTTCATGCATCGCATTGGTGTGATCTTTTCTGTTGCGGTTCTAGGTATTGGATCTCTCCTGGGGATTTCTGGTGTCGCTGCTGCCACACCTTCCGTTGCTGGCCAGCTGGTGTCGTCAGGCGACTGTAGCGACGGATGGGATCTATTTACTGATGATGATGGTGATGAATGGTGCATTAGTCCAGACGAAGAGGAGGCTGAAATAGTGGATGATGGGTCAACGGATGATGGGTCAACGGATGATGGGTCAACGACGTAATTGAAGGGTCCTAGAACGTATGTTGAACCTATAGTGTTCGCTGAAAAATCGACTGTTACCCGCAGGTCTCAGATTTGCGGGTAACGTCTGACACTGCTTCCGGGTAATCCTCGGGAAGGCTCGCTTGGGGTGTTCGGGCGGTCCTATCCCTGGCGGGAGATGGAGGGCTGGATCTGTATATCCTCACCTGGAAGGAGCCGGCACGAGAACTGCTTAACACTTGCGAATCCCGATTCAGCAAAGGCGATTACGTGGGTCTGTGATTGGTTGGCAGTTGGGTGAGGCATATCGGTTCCATGAAGGGAGGAGCCGGGAACTGTGGTAACTGCTCCTTCCGTATCTGGGGTTTCTCCGGGAGGGAGCGTAAGGGGCGAGTTGATATTCTGTAGTGGATTTGGATTAGTCAGCGTCCCGTATCACACTCGGCTGCAGCTGCGTACTGATGTGCCCGCACAGTGGTGGCTGACCGAGATGTCCAGCCCATCTCATCCACCGTGTCGGGCGAAACCGGACCGTGGCGTCGTTTCCAAATGCCTTCAACAGACCCATAGCCGGCGCGTTCGGAGAAGCAGTTTTCCATGGCGTGACCTCTTCCCGGTGGATATGCCCCTGCGCCTCGGCCAGCACCCGTGCAGATTTACATCGATCATCTGCTGGCGGGCTCGCCATCGACCACCACACTTCGTGTCAGGGAGAATCATGCTCACCACGATCGTCATAGTTGCCGCTGCGTTAGTCCTCGGATTAGCCGCGAACCGCCTGCTGCGTCGCCGACTGCCAGGCGAGGAGGCTGAGGCCCTGAGCATGCGCGACCTCGTCGAGCCTCTGCAGACGCTCGCTGTCCTCGTGCTGGCCTTCGTGCTGGTCATGGCTGCCGAGTCGTACAGCAAGGCCGAGGATGCCGCCCGCGTCGAGGCAGCCGCGGTGGACAACCTGTACGAAGTTGCGGACTACGCGGGACCGCAGACACGGCAACAGATCCAGGCGCACGTCGTCTGCTATGCACGAGCTGTCCTTCGCAGTGAGTGGCCCTCCATGGTGGAAGGGGAACGTTCTTCGGCCCCCAGCGTATGGGCTAACTCATTCCGCACCGATTTCAAGGCGATGTCCCAAGACCCACGGTTCGACATGATCGTGGACGCCGACCAGAAGCGTCATGAAGGCCGGTACGACCGTCTAGCACAGTCCACCCCGGCTATCCCGGGCGTCATCTTCTGGTTCATGCTCATCACCTTGGCCGTTACGGTGATCGCGCTCGCCTTCACGCTTCCGGTCAAGCGCCGAGGCACCGAGATCACTACCTTGGTCATCCTCACAGCCTTGCTGACCGCCTCGCTGCTCATAATTTACGACGTCGACCGTCCCTTTGGCGGCCTGGTCAGCATCTCGCCCACCGAGATGACCATCACCCAGCAGGACATTGACCACGACTATGCAGACACGTATGGGAAGAGCAAGCTTCCCTGTGACGCACAGGGCCGTCAGATGGCGTGATCTCTTCTCGATAGCATGCTTGGCCAAGGAAACTCAGCCGTGCCTGTCCCGATAGGGAAAACCTTTAGTCGAGTTGGGGGGCCTCAAGGAAGGGGCGGGGCTGCTGTTTACGTTTACGAATTCGCTAAAGGTGCGAATGGGTGAAAGGTTCGAATGCGGTTATGGTATGAGTCAAGAAAATTTTTCGATTTTGCCGATGGAGGGGTGCCGAGTTAGCTGCCGAATTGGTTAAAGTCCTCCATGAAAGCTCTCAATTCATCCGATCCCGATTCGCTCGGGCCTGATAGTTTTCACGAAAATAGTCGGTAAATTGCTAGAAATGGAGGGGGTGTCGCAGGGGGTTGGAGAGAGTGGATTCGAGTGTGCGGGTAATTTTCACTACGATGTTATCTGCAATTGCGTCGAGTTGTGAGATTAAAGTGGATCACTGCTCGTAAGGAAATCTCGGGAAAATTTTGGCCGCGCGCGGCGGATGCGAGGATTCGGCCGTTTGTAACTCTGTGAGCCCTGAACTGTAGATCATGGATGGCGACCTGTGGATGCAAGCCGCGCCGCTGCTGCGGCCTGGCCAACGAGGCCGTCTGAGCCGGCTGGACTTTGAACCACTCCCCACTGACGACTGGTGGAGCTGACGACACTGGTCGAGCTGACGGAGATGTGAGGTGGTGCATTAACTCAGTCGCTAGATAGGGGCGCCGACAGTAGGGGTAGCTCATGAGCCAAAAGATGGTTCCTCTCGATCCCCGCAGCGATTGGTACCCCGTCTGGTGCCGTACAGGGTGATTGCGGGCACAAGCCTGGAAGCTGCGCGGAGATCATCCATGCCCGTCAGCTAGGGCTGGTTAATCTGCTGGCTGACGGCCCTGCCACGGAGATTCTGGTGGATTCTGGCTACCAGGGCCTGGGCGCAGCCCAGCGGGCGCGTGGTGACACCACCTCACCGCAAGTCGAAAAAGAACGCCCCGCACTGATACGCGGAGATGTGCGAGCGACAGCGCAAGGCGCACTCCTCACAACGCATCCGGGGCGAGCACGACATTTTCTATCTGAAGAACCGGCGGGCACTTGCCCGCCACCTCGACCGCCGCGAGAACATGAGCGAGGCCGTCCCAGCCGTCTCCGGCCTGCTGTCTCACTAGCAGACCGCGGACCTGTCTCTGGCACGGCAGTGAACACACACGCCACCGAAGTCCTCGACGTCTCACCGCCTACCGCGCTCGCTAGTTGTGCAGCTGACGGAGGTCTATGACAGTGGGTTCTGGGCCTTCTGTCGGAGTCGTTCGTAGGGTGTCTGGCCGGTGAGTGCGCCGTGGGGGCGATCGTAGTTGTAGTAGTCCTCCCATTCCTGGAGCTTGGTGTTGACGAGGTTGAAATCGTCGATGACCTGCCCCTCCAGGAGCCGGTAGACCTCTTCGGAATCGATGCGACGTGATCGTTCGACCTTGCCGTTCAGGCGCGGGGTGCGGGGCCTGATGCGAACATGACCGATGCCCTTGTCGAGCAGGTGCCAGTGGAACGCGGAGCCAAATTCCTGACCGTTGTCGGTCTGGACCTGCTCGATGGCGAACGGCAGCTTGGCCATCACGTGGTCGATGAACTGGATCGCAGTCTTCTGGTCGTTGCGCGGGTAGGCACGCAGGCTCCGGAGGCGTGTGCAGTCGTCGATGGCGGTGTACTGGTAGTAGCGCTTCTTGCGGCCGGCCTGGCCGAGCGGCTCGATGAACTTGACGTCGACCTGCAACTGGTGGCCGGGACGCTGCTTCTCATACCGCTTCCAGCGGGTGGAGCGTCGTTTGTAGCGTTGAGAGGCTGGCAGCCGGTTGAGCCCCACCGTCTTCAGGATGCGTCACACGCCGGAGGAGCTGACTCTCACGTCGTGATATCGCTCCAAGTACATTGCGATCTTGGCCGCGCCGAAGTGGTACTGCTGGCGCAGCCAGAGGATCTTCTCCACGACGTCTGCTTTGGTGGCATGCGGTGTGTGGTGCGGTGCGCTGGAGCGGTCCGTGAGCCCCTCCAGTCCCTCCGCTTCGTAGCGTCGCAGCCATGTGTAGTAGCACAGCGGCTCATGCCGTAGTAGCGGCAGGTGGCGGCAACGCTGCCGCTCAATCCTCCACATGGCGCAGCATCGCCAGGCGGTGCCTCGCACGCCCTGATAGGTCGCGTTCGGTCAGCATGCAGGTCTCCTCAATGCGAGAGACCCAACTGTCAACAGCGTCCGTCAGTTTTTAGAGTGCTGAGACTTCGGAACGGCCAGGACATAGCCGACTCCGGCCTCCTCGAGCGTGCGGCGGCGGCCGGCTGGACGTCGCTGCCGGCGCGCAGCGCCGCCGCCGTCCCACCGGCCGCCATCCCCCATTCCTGGCCATAGGCACAGTCGCCGGTCACCCAGGCGATGGGCAGGGGCGATGCCACGGCTCGCAGAATCATCGCCCGGGCAGGCTCGCCCTTGGTGGCCCGAACTCGCGACTTGCGGGGATCTTCGCTGTCCGGCATCGCTCGACGTCGCCCGTCCAGGACTTGCGGAGGTAGAGCTCCCTGTCGACCAGAGCCCGGCCCCTGCCAGAAGCGTAGGCAGCAAACACGCCGATCTGGCAGTTCTCGGTGCGGCCGGCAGTGCCCGAGTACTGGCGCTGGACGCCCGCCAACGTGTCGCCCTTCTTCAGAAAGCCGGTGTCGTCGACGATCAGCACCCCGCGAGGCTCGCCGATCTGCTCGGCCACGTATTCCTGCAAGTCGTCTCGGACCGCGTCAGCGTCCCAGGAAGAACCGTTCAGCAGGTGCTGGAAGCCGGCCGGTCCGCGGTGACCTGCATACTCAGCGAGCTGCCAGCCGTTCTTCCGCTCCACCGGACCCAGCAGACCACGCACGTACTCGCGCATCCACCACCGCAGATCCACCCGCGAGAACCGGCCCGCTACCAGCGAGAACACCGACTCCAACTCAGCAGCCCACCGGGCGGCCTCACAAACCCCCACCATGCCCTGAACAACGACAACGACCAGCTCAGGCAACGAACTCTGAGTGGAGCACTAGCCGCCAGCCCCGAAGTGGAATCGGCATGCCGGGGACGCCGACTCAACGGATTGCCTGACCAGGCACGTTCTTGGCACATGCTCCATAGCCATCTTCTCGATGTAGGGCGGATTCGGGACGCGGTCGGCCAATCCCGCAGCCCGCACGAGCAAGACTAGGTGGAACGGTCAGCTTGGTGGTTGCGTCAATCCGCCACTTTTATTTTCGCTCCTACCACGCCGAACTAATGATGACAGCGGCCGAATTACTGATCGGATGGCCACACGTGACCAGTATGAAAATTAAGATCACCACGTTACTGCTCACATTTATTACAGCCACAGTTCCTCCTGCTGTTTTTATGTCTCCCGCCGCCGATGCCGTGCAGCGATCGACTCCGCTCCACGGTGGGGTTGATAGGCGCGATATTAATCCTGTCTACGAATTTCTTGATGACGGCAAGCCTTGTGATGGATACAGTGAAGATACGAGTTATAGTCAGAATGTTCATGTCGCGAACATGGGCAACGATTCGGTTTACGTTTTCGCCTACAAGGACCCTAAGTGGGAGGTCGTCGATAAAACTGTAGATTTGGCTGTGAGCGTCGGTGTTGCCGTAGCTAGTATCGTCAGTGGTGTTAACGCTGTAAACGGTGCTGCAAAGTTGGTGAGTTCCGCCGTAGATGCGGTTAGGGCGGGCAGAAAGATCTCTGATTTATTAGAGCTTATCAAAGGGATTGTCAAACTCGTGAAGTCTCTTAGGGCTGCGGCAATAAAGGCGGTGGCTGTAGGGGAGAAGAATGAACGACTTAAGGAGGCTAAGGATGTTGAAGGTAGGGTGGCTGGGTTTATGGCTGAGCGTGCGATTAAACTTCAGCCGCTTTACTGTGTTAACGTTTTCAACGAGAAGCTGAAGGATAATTTTTTCAATGTGAGCCACTGGGCGTCGTTCCTGGGGGCAAATATCGTGAATCTGTTGATTGTGCGGAGGGGTGACGATTCTGAAGGGGTAGAGTATAAGCACTTTCATAGCGGTGGTGATGATTCATGGATTATTCTGCAAGAGGGAATAGTGAAGGCGGATCGCGGGGCGTTGACTCAAGCTGGCGAGAGAAATGACCACTGTAAATTTAAGAGTGATGACGATATTGATTCTGTGGAAGATTGTAATGATCCCATAGATCCAAACCTGATCATTACAGTTCCGCCTGATGACTGAAAATATTGACCTCAACGGCTTGTCGCTGCAGAGGGGTTTGGTTTAACGTCGGATATGGCAAGGCGAAGAAAGGCCAGCTGCCGTGGTGGCGGGAAGATGCTGACAGTGATTTTCTGGTTCGCCGAGTCGGTTGTCGACCACGTTGGGTACGTCCGGCCACGTTTCGGATACCTGAGGTATTGTTGATCATCAAGTGTGGTGGAGTCCGTCGCCTGGCTCGACAGACGACCGATTCGAGGCGTATCAGAACGCCCCGAATATCCCCGAGTCCTTTCTTTCCAATCAATCAGACATTCATATGTCACGCGCCCGGTTGAAGACGGGGCGGGGCAGCGCTTCGTTCAGCAACAGGGCGGCCACGAGCACGACAGCGCCGGGCCATCTACGCGCATGTCATAGACGACTTCATGAGCACTTTCCTGCGCAAGGCATTGGCCCCGGGGCTTTATCGAGCAGTAGTGGTTCTGGCTCAACTTTCGTGACACCTCACTGTCCTTCACTCCAGCAGGACTCATTTCCTGAGCAGTTGGCAGACAACCCAGCCGTACATTTGGCGCTTGAGCAACTTGATCCGGTTGACGTTGCCCTCGACCACACCTGAGTTCCAGGGAAAGGTCAGACCGGAAATCATAGCGTCGCGGTCGCAGTCGATGTCCACGGCGAGGTGTGGTGACTGGGAGTCGGTCGCCCTGGCGCTCGGTCAGCATCTGGGCGAAGGACCGGATATGTCTGGTGAGGGCGTCAAGCTCGGGGTAATTGGGCGGACAGCTTTGAGTCGAAATGTTCGATTTCTGTGGAAGGTTGAGATGCGCTTCTTCCTGATTGAGGTTTTGACAATGCCGCCGAGGGAACTCAACGGCCGGATTTATGGGCAGGCAGTGAAAGGAAGGCGAGGTAAAGCTATGGCGCAGGATGAGGGTGGCTTTGAGAAGCCAGGTCACTCCGAACCAGAATTCAAGTGCCCGAGGTTGCTTGCACCGACCGATGTGCGGAGGTAGTTCCATGACCGCCGCACAAGCAGACCATGCAGGTGCCCGCAGTGATATCGGAGAATTTCCGGAGGGCTTCAAGCTCGACACCCCACGGGTGGAGGACGGAGCAGCAATCTGGCGCATCGCCCGCGACTCGCGGGTGCT
>NZ_JBHYJC010000080.1:0-17157 GCF_042749045.1 Streptomyces sp. NPDC059008
GCCCAGCCGCCGGCCCACTGGCAGCAGCAACGGCCCGCCCCGTATCGCGTCAGATGCCGTATCGCGTCAGATCCCGCGTCGAGTCAGATCCCGCATCGTGGCAGATCCCGCATTGCGTCCGATCCCGCGCCGCGTCACACCACGTCATACGCCGTACCCCGGCATACGCCGAACGAGCGAACCGGTGTCGGCCGAACTCCGCCTGGAACCGGCCGAGTTGGCACCACGCGAGCGAGCGGGGCACCGGGCTTCGGGCGCGCGACCGACCGCAACCACACCACGACCGCACCTCGACCGCACCGCAACCGCACCACTACACCCGCCCACCCCCCTGTAAGGGGGGTGGGCGGAGGGGAAAAAAGATAACGCGCGGAAAATAGCGCGCTGAGGAAAAGAACCCGCCGGGGAAAGAACGCGCGGAGCGGCAAAAGAACGCACGAGGCAAAGCCCCCCGGGCAGAGAACCCCCGGGTGGAGAACCCCCGGGTAGAGCCCCCGGGTAGAGCCCCCGGCAAGGGAACCCCCGGAAAGAGAACTCACGGCAAGAGAACTCCCGGCCAGGGGCGTCGGTGGCTCGGCGGCCCAGTGGCCCCGTGGCCCGGCGGCCCCGTCCGCGGCCCAGCGGCCCCTCAGTCCACCGCCACCGCCGCCGCGATCAGCCCCCGGGCCAGCTTCACATCGACCGCCATCCGCTCCAGCAGGGCGTCGAGCGTGTCGAACTTCTCCTGGCCGCGGATGTAGGCGAGGAAGTCCACCCCGACGTGCAGCCCGTACAGGTCCAGGCCGACGCGGTCGATGGCGTACGCCTCGACCGTGCGCTCCTTGCCGTCGAACTGCGGGTTGGTGCCCACCGAGACGGCCGCCGGCATCGCCTCGCCCTCGACCTGCAGCAGGCCCGCGTAGACGCCGTCGGCCGGGATCGCGGTGTGCGGCAGGGTCTCCACGTTGGCGGTGGGGAAGCCCAGTTCACGGCCGCGCTGGGCGCCGCGCACGACGACGCCCTCGACGCGGTGCGGCCGCCCCAGAACCTCCGTCGCACCGGCCACGTCGCCCTCGGCGACCAGCCCGCGGGCGAGCGTGGAGGAGAACGGCTTGCCGCCGCCCGCCGCGCCGCTCTCGTAGAGGTCGATGACCTCCACCGTGTAGTCGTAGGTGGTGCCGAGTTCGGCGAGGGTGTCGACGTTGCCGGTCGCCTTGTGCCCGAAGCGGAAGTTGGGGCCCTCGACGACGATCTGCGCATGCAGCTTGTCGACCAGCACCTTGGCCACGAAGTCGGCGGGCGCCAGCTTCGAGAACTCCTTGGTGAACGGCAGCACCAGCACCGCGTCCACGCCCAGGTCGGCCATCAGCTCCGCGCGCCGGTGGTGCGGCGCGAGCAGCGGCGGGTGGGTGCCGGGCCGCACGACCTCGCTCGGGTGCGGGTCGAAGGTGACGACCACCGCCGGGATCCCCAGCTCGCGGGCCCGCTCGACGGCCTTCCCGATGATCAATTGGTGGCCGCGGTGCACTCCGTCGTACGAGCCGATGGTGACGACGCTGCGCCCCCAGCCCTCGGGGATGTCCTCCAAGCCACGCCAGCGCTGCACTGTGCCCGCTCCTCGCCCGAACTCTCGGTCAGTCCTGTGCGCCATGTCGGCATGGCGCAGGTCTAAGACTGCCATGCCGCGGGTGGTGCTTCGTGCGAAGGGTGGCCCAGCGGTCGTTCCCCGGACCGGGCGTACCGGACCATGGTGTTCCGGTTGCCGCCGGGTGGCCGGTCAGCCGGGCGCCGCCGCGAGCGTCGCCCGGGCGCCCGGCCCCACCACCTCGGCCCACTCCCCCGGCTCGGCCGCGACCCAGTGCCGGACCCGCCGTGCGAAGCCGGGCACCCGGCGCCCCAGCTCCACCAGATGCCGCTCGAAGCGGGCCGCCCCCTCCGGCGTACGGACCAGCAGCGTCCCGGTGCGGTGCACCAGCTCCCGGGTGCGGGCCTCCGGCCGTCGCTCCGCGCCCTCGGCGGCCGCCCGCAGCAGCGCCTCCAGTACGCGGGTGTCCGGCTCGTCCTCCGCGCGCCCGGCGCCCGCGGCGGCGCCCGACGCCTCCCGCGCCAGCAGCACCTCCAGCAGGTCCCGACGCAGCGGGGCGGAGTCCGGGGAGCCCGGCTCGGCCAGGACGGCGGCGAGTGCGCAGCGGACCGGCGCGGGGTGGCCGGTCAGCAGCTCCACGGCGAGCGGGCCGAGCGCGGCGCGGGCGGCCGGTCCGCGTTCGAGCCGGAGGGCGACGAAGGCGGCGACCGGCTGCGCGGCGCGGTCCGGGCACTGACCGGCGTAGGCGCGGACCAGGGCGGCGGCGCGGCCGGCGAGCTCCGGCTCGTCGAGGCCGGCCAGCATCCGCAGCAGCGCCGCCGCCACCGGCGGGCCCGCTCCGTCGACCAGCCGGGCGCGGAAGGCGGCCAGCACCGTTTCGGGGCGGTCGGCGAGGGCGCCGGTGAAGGCCGTCGGCGGCAGCTGCGGATCGCCCGCGACGAAACGGGCCAGCGCCCGGTCCAGGAACCACGGGCGGGTCACCGGGTCGCCCACCAGCAGGGCGAGCGCGGAGCCGTGGTGGGCCTCGTCGGCGGCTCGGGACAGCAGGCGCAGGGCGGCCTGGCGCAGCATCGCGCGGTCGGCCTCGGCGGTGGCGTACGGGGCCACCCGCAGCCCGTAGGACACGGCGGCGAGCCGGCGCTCGGGGCGCTGGTCGTGCGCCCAGCGGCCGACGGCCCGGCACAGCGCCGAGGGCTCGTCCTCGGCGAGCGCGTCCAGCAGTTCGTCGCCCTTGGGATGCGCGGCCGCCACCAGCGCCTCCAGCAGCCCGTCGAGCGCCCCCCGGCGGTGGGTGTGCAACAGGGCCTGGGCGGCCACGGCGACGGTGATCTCCCGGGGAACGGCGCGTACGGGACGGTCCCGGCCCGTCGCCGCCGCGCCGGGGCGGGGCAGCGGGCGGGTGTCGTCGAACCAGGCGCACAGCAGGGGCTGGATGCGCCGGGGGTGTGCGCGCAGCAGGTCGGCCGCGGCGTCGAGGAAGCGCGCCGGCCGCGGGTCGGCGGGCTCCTCGGGCGGTGCCTCCTCGGCGGTCTCCCCTGGGGCCGGGTGGACACGCACCCGCGGCGGCTGTGCGAAGGGGTGGTGGCCGGCGGGCGGGCAGGCGCCTGCCGGCCGGCCCGCCCCGGCCGGTGGCCCGTCGGCCGGGAGCAGACGGCGCAGCAGATCCATCCGGTCCTCCTCCGCCAGCACCAGCCGGGCCCAGAACCACGGGCTGAACGCCGTCAGGCCCGTACCGTCGAAGCCGCCCGCCCTCAGGGACCGTTCGGTGATCCGGTCGGCGAGCAGCCGCAGCACACCGGTGTACGGCGTGGCGTCGGGCGCCCGGAGCAGTGCGCCGGCCAGGACCTGGGCGGCCCACCGGCGGCCGTCCGCGGCCTGCCCGGCGACCGGTTGGGGGGCGGTGGCGATCCGCACCAACTCCGCCAGCCGAAAGGCGAGTTGTACCGTTCCCCGGCGCCGGGCGAGCAGCAGCAGGGCCTCCACGGCCGGTCCGATGCGGTGCCCGCCGGGGACGGGCAGCAGATCGACGTCGGCGTGGGCGCCCTGCAGCCACTCCGCGAACTCCTCGTGGGCGAAGCGGTATCCGGGGCCGGCCGGGACCAGCAGCCCCTCTGCCAGCACCGCCGCGGCCCAGCCCGGCTCCCGGGGGAAGATCTCCTCGAAGCACGCCGGCTCCAGCGCGCCCGGCCCGGAGCCGAGGCAGCGCCGGGCCGCCTCGTGCACCTGGCCGGCGACCTGGGCGGCCAGGCGGCGCACGGCGGTGCCGCGCGGCGCGGGCCGGTGCCCGGCCGCGATCCGTACGGCGATCCGCAGGCACACCAGGTCCAGATAGGCGTCGAAGATCTGGTGCCGGTCGGGCGCGCCGACGGCGGCCGGCCCGGCCGCGTCGCCCTTGGGGAGCGCGGCCTGGACCTCCGCGAGCAGCCGCAGGGCCAGCGGGTGCCGGGCGTCCGGCGCGGCGGGTGCGCCGGGCGGCAGCCCGTAGAGGCCGCGGGCGCGCTCCGCCGCCTGCCTGGGGAGGTCGCCGATCCCCGCGCAGGCGGGCAGCGCGGGCACCGGATGGCGCGGCTGGTGCAGCAGACCGGGCGGGAAGAGCGCACCGGCCCGCTCCCAGTGCTCGGGGCGGCAGGCGATGACCAGCCGCACACCGGCCGTGCGCAGCCAGTCGGCCGTCGCGGCGGTCCACGCGGCCAGCCGCTCGTGCTGCGCCAACGACGGCGGCATCTCCTCCGGCCCGTCGAGGAGCACCAGCAGCGGGCGGCCGGACGCGGCCGCCAGGTGGGCGAGCGCGTCGGGGGTGGTGTCCGCCGGGTCGCCGGCCGTACGGCCCGAGGCGGCCAGGGTCCGGCCGGCGCAGCGCAGCGCCCGCGCCACCGCGTCGCGTACGCCGTCGTCGTCGGCCCGCAGCTCCGCGCCGCGCAGCCGGACGGTCGGGGCCGCCTCCGGGCCCGCCGCGCGGCGGGCGGCGAGCCGGGCCAGCTCCGTGCTCCGCCCGGTCCCCGGGTCCCCCACCAGCGCCAGCACCCGCGCCCCGGCGGCCTTGTCGCCGTTGAGGAAGTACGCGAACTCGTCCCGCACGTCGGGCCGTTCCACCGGTTCGCGCCACTGTCGCGGCCGCTCTGCCGAGTCCGTGCAGACCCCCGCGAGCCGCAGCGCGCCGGCCGGGTTCAGCTCGTCGCCGTACGCGGGAACGGTCGCCGCGTTGCGGGCCAGCAGCGCGGCGAGCGCCCCCTCGGGCGCGGCCTCGGCGACCGCGCGCAGCCCGATCGCGAAACCGTCCGCCCGGCGCCCGCTGTGCAGCGCGGTGCCCAGTACGCCCAGGACGACGCCGGTGCGGGCGTCCAGCACCGGCCCGCCGACCGCCGGGCCGCCCAGCCGCAGCGCCTCCCGGCCGCCCGCGCACAGGCCCAACTCCAGGGTGCCGTCGAGGAGATGGACCCGGTCCGCGGCGGTGTACGCCACCCCCTCGCCGGGTCCCACGACCGTGCCGTCCAGCCAGCCGCCCGCCCAGAGCCGTGCGCGGGTGCCCGCGGCCGGGTGGCGGGTGGCGATGGGCAGCGGCGCGAGGCGGTGCTGCCGGAAGCCTTCGGTCCGTACGAGGGCGAGGCCGGTCTCCGGCAGGGAGGTGATGTCGCCGGGCTCCACCGGGCGGGCCCGTCCGGCGGTGCCGGTGGCCGTGGCGGTGGAGTACATCATGGGCTGCAGCAGCAGCCGCTGTGCCCCGTCCACCGCCTCGTGGCTGGTGACGACCGTGCCGTCGTGGTCCGCGAGGAACCCCGTACCGCGCGTCCGACCTGCCAGATCGCGGATGCGTACCAGTGCCATGTCCGCATCGGCGGCCAGCAACGCCATTGCCGATTCCTCCTGCCCGGTCCCGTACCCCGACGGTAGGCAGGCGGTGATCGTCTCGGCAGGGCGCGCTGTGAACGCGCCCCCGTCCGCGCCTTGATTCACTCCGAGCGCCTGACCGAATGAGTGAATGGGCCGGACGCCCTGGATAGAGATCAAGCGGAGGGGGATGGTGGAGCGCGGACCGGTGCTCCGTGTGTGTCCGGACGGCCCGCGTTCCACCACCATCCCCGGGCTAGAGGGCGAACACCGCCAGGCTCTTGGCCTTGCCGCCCTGGTTCTCCACCAGCGCCAGGAACCGCCCGTCCGGCCCGAAGGCCGCGATGGGGCCGTCGCCCTCGAAACGGGGCATGGCGATCCGCGCGCCGTTCAGGAGCAGCCGGGCCTGCGGCTCGGTGACGTTCCAGCGGGTGAACGCCGCGTCGGCGGCCTCGCCGAGCGGCATGATCGGCAGCCCGCCGCCCTCGGGGTCGTCCACCGCGGCCTGCAACTGCTCCAGGGTGCGCGCCCGGTCCAGCTTGTACGGGCCGACCCGGGTGCGGCGCAGCGCGGTCAGATGCCCGCCGACGCCGAGCCCGGCGCCCAGGTCGCGGGCGAGGGCGCGGATGTAGGTGCCGGAGGAGCACTCGACGGAGACCAGCAGATCGGTCACCGGGGTGCCGTCGTCGGCCTCGGTCTCGTGCGCGGAGTGCACCACGAACGAGGAGACCGTCACCGGACGGGCCGGGATCTCCACGTCCTCGCCGTCGCGGACCCGCGAGTAGGACCGCTTGCCGTCGATCTTGATGGCGCTGACCTTCGACGGGACCTGCATGATCGCGCCGGACAGCCGGGCGACCCCGGCGTCGATGTCGTCGCGGGCGATGCCGTGCGCCGCCTTCGACGCCGTGATCTCGCCCTCGGCGTCATCGGTGACCGTGGTCTGGCCCAGCCGGATCGTGCCGACGTACTCCTTCTCCGTCAGCGCGAGGTGCCCGAGCAGCTTGGTGGCCCGCTCCAGGCCCAGGACGAGGACGCCGGTGGCCATCGGGTCGAGGGTGCCGGCATGCCCGACCCGGCGGGTGCGGGCCATACCGCGCATCTTCGCCACGACGTCGTGCGAAGTGAAGCCGGCCGGCTTGTCGACGATGACAAGACCGCCCGGCTTGTTGCTCTCACGCTTCATTCTGCCGCGGTGCCCTCGTCGTCTGCCTCGTCAGCGTCTTCGCCCGGCTTGCGGTACGGGTCGGCCCCGCCGGCGTACTGGGCACCCGAGGAGACCTCGCGCACCTTGGCGTCCGAGGCCCGCGCCTTGTCGAGCAGGTCCTCGATCGTCTTGGCGTTCTCCGGCAGGGCGTCCGCCACGAACGCCAGGGTCGGCGTGAACTTCGTACCGGCCGCGGCGCCGACCGCGGAGCGCAGGATGCCCTTGGCGCTCTCCAGTCCGGCGGCGGCGCTGGCGCGGTCCTCGTCGTCGCCGTAGACCGTGTAGAAGACCGTAGCCTCCCGCAGGTCGCCGGTGACCCGGGTGTCCGTGATGGTCACGTGCGAACCGAGCCGCGGGTCCTTGATTCCGCGCTGCAGCTTCTGGGCGACCACCTCCCGGATGAGGTCCGCCAGCTTCTTCGCCCGCGCATTGTCGGCCACTGGTCCGTCTCCTTCTTGTCTTTCACAATTGTGCTTCCACCGGCGGCGACGTGCCCTGCCATCGGGTCAGTCGTCATCGCCGTGCAACCGCCGGCGTACCGACAGCAGCTCCACTTCGGGCCGTGCGGCGACCAGGCGCTCACAGCGGTCCATGACATCGGTGAGATGCCCGGCGTCCCCAGAGACCACCGCCAGGCCGATCGTCGCCCTGCGGTGCAGATCCTGGTCCCCTACCTCCGCCACGCTCACCGCGTACTTGCGGTGCAGCTCGGCGACGATCGGGCGGACGACGGAGCGCTTCTCCTTGAGCGACCGTACGTCGCCGAGAAGCAGGTCGAAGGACAGTGTCCCTACGTACATGCAAGACGGGTCAAGCCACCCGTGGGGCCTTAGGTGTACGTGTCATTTCGAACCGTACACGCAACGGCCGGGGCCGATCGACGGAGTTTACGCTCCGCCGACCGGCCCCAAACGCCCGCCCGTCGCCCGACCACCACCCCGGGTGGACCGTGCTACGCACGGACTGCCATCCGCGTGATCAGCCGCGCGGCTTCTCGCGCATCTCGTAGGTCGCGATGACGTCGTCGACCTTGATGTCGTTGAAGTTTCCGAGGTTGATACCGCCCTCGAAGCCTTCGCGGATCTCGGTGACGTCGTCCTTGAAGCGACGCAGACCCTGGATGTTGAGGTCCTCCGCGACCACCTTGCCGTCGCGGATGAGGCGCGCCTTGGTGTTGCGCTTGACCTCGCCGGAGCGGATGAGCACACCCGCGATGTTGCCGAGCTTGGACGAGCGGAAGATCTCGCGGATCTCGGCCGTACCGAGCTCGACCTCCTCGTACTCCGGCTTGAGCATGCCCTTGAGGGCCGCCTCGATCTCCTCGATCGCCTGGTAGATGACCGAGTAGTACCGGACGTCGACGCCCTCGCGCTCGGCCATCTGCGTGGCGCGGCCCTCGGCCCGCACGTTGAAGCCGATGACGATCGCGTCGGAGCCGGACGCCAGGTTGATGTCCGTCTCGGTGACCGCACCGACGCCGCGGTGCAGCACCCGGATGTCGACCTCTTCGCCGACGTCGAGCTGGAGCAGGGAGGACTCCAGGGCCTCGACGGAACCAGAAGCGTCACCCTTGATGATGAGGTTGAGCTGCTGGACCTCGCCGGCCTTGAGCACCTTGTCCAGGTCCTCCAGCGAGACACGGCGCGTGCGCTTGGCGAAGGCCGCGTTGCGCTCGCGGGCGGCACGCTTCTCGGCGATCTGACGGGCCGTACGGTCCTCGTCGACGACCAGGAAGTTGTCGCCGGCGCCCGGGACGTTGGTCAGACCCAGGACCAGGACGGGGGTCGAGGGACCCGCTTCCTCGACGTTGTTGCCCTTGTCGTCGAACATCGCGCGGACTCGGCCGTAGGCGTCGCCGGCGACCATCGTGTCACCCACGCGCAGCGTGCCGCGCTGGACAAGGACGGTGGCCACGGCGCCGCGACCGCGGTCGAGGTGCGCCTCGATCGCGAGACCCTGCGCGTCCTGCTCGGCGTTGGCCCGCAGGTCGAGCGCGGCGTCCGCGGTCAGGACCACGGCCTCCAGCAGCGAGTCGATGTTGAGCCCCTGCTTGGCGGAGATGTCGACGAACATGGTGTCGCCGCCGTACTCCTCGGCCACCAGGCCGTACTCGGTCAGCTGACCGCGCACCTTGGTCGGGTCGGCGCCCTCGACGTCGATCTTGTTGACCGCGACCACGATCGGCACGTCGGCCGCCTTGGCGTGGTTGAGGGCCTCGATCGTCTGCGGCATGACACCGTCGTTGGCCGCCACCACGAGGATCGCGATGTCGGTCGACTTGGCACCACGGGCACGCATGGCGGTGAACGCCTCGTGACCGGGGGTGTCGATGAAGGTGATGCGCCGCTCTTCGTCGTTGACCTCGGTCGCGACCTGGTAGGCACCGATGTGCTGGGTGATGCCGCCGGCCTCGCCCGCGATGACGTTCGTCTTGCGGATGGCGTCGAGCAGTCGGGTCTTACCGTGGTCGACGTGACCCATGACGGTCACCACCGGCGGACGGGAGACGAGCATCTCCTCGCCGCCCTCGTTCTCGCCGAACTCGATGTCGAAGGACTCGAGCAGCTCGCGGTCCTCCTCCTCCGGGCTGACGATCTCGACGACGTAGTTCATCTCGTCGGCGAGCAGCTGCAGCGTCTCGTCGGAGACCGACTGGGTCGCGGTGACCATCTCGCCCAGGTTCAGCATGACCTGGACCAGCGACGCCGGGTTGGCGTTGATCTTCTCGGCGAAGTCCGTCAGCGAGGCACCGCGCGACAGGCGAACCGTCGCACCGTTGCCGCGCGGCAGCATGATGCCGCCGACCGACGGGGCCTGCATGGCCTCGTACTCCTGACGGCGCTGCCGCTTCGACTTGCGGCCACGACGCGCCGGACCGCCGGGACGGCCGAACGCACCCTGCGTGCCACCACGGCCACCGGGGCCGCCGGGACGACCGGCGAAGCCGGGACGACCGCCGCCGAAGCCACCGCCGCCACCGGGACCGCCGCCACCGGGACGACCGGCGAAACCGCCGCCGGCACCGCCGGGACGACCGCCGCCACCACCACCGGGACGGCCGGCGAAGCCGCCGCCACCGGGACGACCGCCGCCACCGGGACGACCGGCGCCGCCGGGACCGCGACCGCCGCCACCGGGGCCCGGACGCGGGCCGGCAGCCGGACGCTGCGGCATCATGCCCGGGTTCGGGCGGTTACCGCCGCCGGGACGCGGGCCGGCGCCACCGCCGGGAGCCGCACCCTGCGGACGGGGCATGCCACCGGGGGTCGGACGCGCGCCGCCCTGGCCCTGGGGACGGGGACCACCCTGGCCGCCGCCCTGCGGACGCGGGCCGCCGGGGCCGCCCTGGCCACCGGGACGCGGGGCGCCACCGGGACGGGGGGCCTGCGGACGGGCCATGCCCGTGGAGCCGCTGGAGGTGAAGGGGTTGTTGCCCGGACGGGGTCCGGACGGACGTCCGCCGGGACGCGGGGCGGGGCGCTCGGCGCCGGGGCGCGGAGCGTTGCCACGGCCCTGACCACCCTGACCGGGCGCCGGACGGGCCGGACGCGGGCCGGGGGTACCCGGGCGGGGAGCCGACGCACCGGCGGCCGGAGCGGCCGGAGCGGACGGCGGAGCCTGGAACTCGGGCTGCGCGGGGGCGGCCGGAGCGGGCTTGGGTGCCGCGGGGCGCGCCGGGGTGGGGCGCGGGCCCGGGGTGGGGCCGGCGGCGGGAGTGCTCTTGGGGGCCGCGGGGGCCGGTGCCGCCTCGGAGACGGCGGGGGCCGGAGCCGCGGGGCCCGGCTTGGGGGCGCCCGGCTTCGGGGCAGCAGGACGTGCCGCCTGCGCCGGAGAGGGCGCCGACGGCTTCGCGGGGGCCGACTTGCGCGGCGCCGCGGGCTTACCGGCGGAGCGGCCACTGCCGCTGCCTGCCTGGAAAGCGTCGGTCAACTTGCGAACAACCGGCGCCTCGATCGTCGAGGACGCCGAACGGACGAATTCACCAAGTTCTTGGAGCTTGGCCATGACGACCTTGCTCTCAACGCCGAACTCCTTGGCGAGTTCGTATACCCGGACCTTAGCCACTTCGCTCCTTCTAGGTCCGGGGTGTCCACCGGACCGTCGCTACTTCATGGGCGTACTCATCGCGTACTCATCGAGTGCTCATCGCAATCTCGACCTACTTCCGACTCGCGAGGTACCTGACCGCACGGTTTTCCGTGCGCTGTGCGTTTCTTGCTGTGCGTTATGCAATGGCGGCTTCAACCGGCGCCCCGTTCGAGGAACCGACGCAGATCCGTCGTGTCGAACGGTCCCCGGCCCCGAAAGGCCCGGGGGAACGCCCGGCGGCGAACCGCCAGGTCGAGGCAGACCAGTGTCGGGTGCACGTAAGCACCCCGGCCGGGCAGCGTACCGCGAGGATCGGGGGCACACTCACCCTCGATCTGCACGATGCGCAGCAGATCGCCCTTGGCCGCTCGCTCCCGGCATCCCAGACATGTGCGCTCAGGGCATGCGCGGGCATGCGTCCGGCCAGACACTGCTTAAGTCTACCTCCCCGCGCCGACCCGACCCCTATGGGGTAAAGGACGGACCGCTGCTCAGAATTCCCGGCCGAGCGCCGCGACACCACCGATTTTCCCGGAGGGCCGCGGCGCGGGCCGGCTACCGCAGGTGATGTCAGTGCTGCGGTGCGTGCTGCTCGGTGTCCGGACGGATGTCGATCCGCCAGCCGGTCAGCCGGGCGGCGAGCCGGGCGTTCTGCCCTTCCTTGCCGATGGCCAGTGACAGCTGGTAGTCGGGGACGGTGACCCGGGCGGAACGCGCCGCCAGGTCCACGACCTCGACCTTGCTGACCCGGGCCGGCGACAGCGCGTTGGCGACCAGCTCGGCCGGGTCGTCCGACCAGTCCACGATGTCGATCTTCTCGCCGTGGAGCTCGGCCATCACGGCGCGCACCCGCCCGCCCATCGGCCCGATGCACGCGCCCTTGGCGTTGAGGCCCGAACGGGTGGACCGAACGGCGATCTTCGTGCGGTGTCCGGCCTCGCGGGCGATGGCGGCGATCTCCACCGAACCGTCCGCGATCTCCGGCACCTCCATGGCGAAGAGCTTCTTCACCAGATTGGGGTGCGTGCGCGAGAGCGTGACGGACGGCCCGCGCACTCCCTTGACCACCCGGACGACGTACGACCGCAGCCGGGTGCCGTGTGCGTAGTCCTCGCCGGGGACCTGCTCCTGCACCGGCAGGATGGCCTCCAGGCGGCCGATGTCGACCAGGACGTTCTTGGGGTCCTTGCCCTGCTGGACGACGCCGGTGACGACATCGCCCTCCCGTCCAGCGTACTCGCCGAAGGTGATCTCCTCCTCGGCGTCCCGCAGGCGCTGCAGGATGACCTGCTTGGCGGTGGTCGCCGCGATCCGCCCGAAGCCCGAGGGGGTGTCGTCGAACTCGCGCGGCTCGGCACCCTCCTCCAGGTCCTCCGGATCCTCCTTCGCCCACACCGTCACATGGCCGGTGCTGCGGTCCAGCTCCACCCGCGCCCGCCGGCGGCTGCCCTCGGTGCGGTGGTACGCGATGAGGAGGGCCGACTCGATCGCCTCGACCAGCAGGTCGAACGAGATCTCCTTCTCCCGCACCAGACCCCGCAGGGCACTCATGTCGATATCCACGGCTACGCCTCCTCCTTGTTCTCGTCGATCTTCTCGTCGTGCTGCACGTCGCGCTTGTCGGCCTTCTCGGACTTGCGGCTGAATTCCAGTTCCACGCGCGCCTTGGCGATCTCGTCGAAGGAGACCCGGCGGGCGGTGGGCTTGCGTCCCTTGACCCCCGGCACCTCGAGGTCGAGTCCCTCATCGTCCACGGCGATGATCCGGGCCACCAGCTCCCCGGCCCCTGCCGCGTCGGTCAGTTGGGCCTTGATCAGGCGGCCGACGGCGCGGCGGTAGTGCCGCAGCTCGGTCAGCGGCCGGTCGGCGCCCGGTGAGGTGACCTCAAGGGTGTACGGCGCGCCGCCCATCGCGTCGGAGTCGTCCAGGACCTGGGAGACCTCGCGGCTGAGCTCGGCGCACTCGTCCAGCTGGACGCCCTCGTCGGAATCGACCACGATCCTCAGCACCCGCCGCTTGCCTGCCGGTGTCACCTCGATCTCTTCCAGATCCAGGTCTCGCGCGGCGACGAGCGGTTCAAGCAATCCGCGCAGCCTCTCGCTCTGGGTCGTGCTCATCCGGGTGACTCCTCGGCCGCGTGTGCTGTTGTGGGTGGGTCGCGTGTCGGGTCAAAGCCTATCGGTTCCGGCGGGGTACTGACGATTCGGTGGGTCGTCACGGATACTCTCGCCTGCGGTGATCACGACGGAAGACCCCGGGAAGTGCAACGTGCCGAAAGTGGCGCTCACGCGGAGATGGACCCTGCTGGCCGGCGCCGCCCTCGGGGGCGCCGCGCTGCTGACCGGCTGCGCCGAGGACGACGGCCCCGACCGTGCCGAGCACTCCTCGGCCGCCGACCGGCTGCGCGAGCGCTCCGCCCGCGACAGCGCGGCGCTGCTCGCGCGCTACGACGCGACGCTCACCGCGCACCCCGCGCTGGAGGAGCGGCTGCGCCCGCTGCGCTCCGAAGTGGGCCGGCACGCCCGGGCGTTCACCGACGACGACGCCGCCCCCTCCCCCAGCGCCGCGCCCTCCCGGGGCCCGGCACACGAGGTCGCCGCGCCCTCGGTGCCCGAGGACGAGAAGGCCGCGCGCGGCGCGCTCGCCGATGCGGAGCGCAGGCTCGCCGACGCGCGGACCAAGGACCTGCTCGCCGCACCGCCCGAGCTGGCCCGGCTGCTGGCCTCGGTGGCCGCGTCCGGCGCGGCCCACGCCTACCTGCTGACGGACCCGGCCGGATGACGGACTTCGGCACGACGGCACCGGCACCACGGACAGTGACCAGCGAAGGGGCGTACGCATGAACACGGCAGCGGGGCGCGGCAGACCGGAACACCGGGACGACGACGAACGGGACGAGCGCGACGAGCGGGAGCTGACGGCCGTGCAGGCGGCGCTGGCCGCCGAGCACGCGGCGGTCTACGGCTACGGCGTGGTCGGCGGCCGGATCACCGCCGACCGGCGCAAGGAGGCCCTGGCGGCGTACGACGCCCATCGGGCGCGCCGGGACGCACTCCACCGCCAGGTGCGCGAACTGGGCGGCACGCCGCGCGCCGCGGCCGCCGCCTACGCGCTGCCCTTCCCGGTGCCCGACGCGGCCGCCGCGGTCCGGCTGGCGGCGGAGCTGGAGGACCGGCTGGCCGCCGTCTACGCGGATCTGGTCCGGGCCGGCGGCCGGGCCAGGCGCCGGGAGGCGGCCGCCGCACTGCGCGAGGCGGCGGTGCGGTCGGTGCGCTGGCGGGGCGGCGGCGTAGCCTTCCCTGGGCTCGTGGAGCGGGCCGCGGCCGCGGCTCCGTCCGGCTCCGCGAGCGCCTCCGCGGGCGCACTGTGAACGACCGGCGGTCTGAGGTCCCTTTCCGACCCTGACCCCTCGGACAGGCCCGCAGCCAGGACGACGTGCGGGGCCGTCGCGGCACGCTGCGATCGCCCCGATGAAGGGACAGCTCAAGCATGGCAACGGCACCCATCGAACCGCCGCAGCGGTTGGTGAGTTCGCTGAGCGGCGATCCGGACAGCCCCGCACAGCAGTGGCTGCGGACCCTGCCGACGCTGGTTCAGCAGCGGCTGGACGCCTGGGAGCTGACGCTGGAACGGGTGCACGCCCCCGGTGGCCGCGGCAGCCTCCTGGCGCTCGTACGGCAGCAGGACGGCACCCCCGCGGCGCTGAAGTTCCCGGTGCCGGGCCGGCGGTCCGCGCACGAGGCGGCCGCACTGGAGATATGGGACGGCTGGGGCGCCGTACGCCTGCTGCGGTCCGACGAGGAGAGCGGCGCACTGCTGCTGGAGCGGCTGCAGAGCGCGGTCTCGCTGCGCTCGCTGCCCGAGGCCAAGGCGCTGCTGGAGGCGGCCGGCACCGTCCGCCGCCTGTGGGTGGCGCCCGGGACCGACCACCCCTTCGAGACGCTCGCCGGCCGTGCCGAGGAGGCGGCGGAGGCGCTGCGCACGGCCGGGGCGCTCACCCGGTCGGCCGGTCCGCTGGTCGAGGAGGCACAGGAACTCGGGCGCACCCTGCCGGCCGGCTCCGACGAACGGTTCCTCCTGCACGGCGCGTTCCGGCAGGGCAAGGTGCTCGCCGGTGAGCGGGCGCCGTGGCTGGCGATCGGCCCCGACCCGGTGGTGGGCGAGCGGGCCTACGACCTGGCGGCGCTGGTGCTGGACCGCTTCGAGGACGTGATGGCCGGCTCCGGCGCGGCCGCCGCGGTCCGCCGCCGGGTCGCCAAGCTGGCCGACTCCCTGGAGGTGGACCGGGAGCGGTTGCGCCACTGGACGCTGTACCGCGCGGTGGACGCGGGCGTGCGGGAGGCCGCGGTGGGCGACCGCCGGCGGGGCGAACTGCTGCTGGAGTTCGCCGCCTGGCTGTAGGGCGCGGGCGAGAGCGGGGCAGACGAACGGGCCGGCCGGGGTGAGCTCCCCGGCCGGCCCGTTGGTCACGCGGCGTCAGGCGCCGAGCCGGGCGACGGCCTCCTCGACCGTCAGCTCCTCGCGCTCGCCGGTGCGGCGGTCCTTGACCTCGACGACGCCCTCGCCGGCGCGGCGACCGGCGACCACGATGGTCGGCACGCCCAGCAGCTCGGCGTCGGTGAACTTCACGCCCGGCGAGACGCCCGGGCGGTCGTCGACCAGCACCCGCAGGCCCGCGGCGCCGAGCCGCTCGCCGACCTCCAGCGCGAGCTCGGTCTGCTTGGCCTTGCCCGCCGCGACGACGTGGACATCGGCCGGCGCGACCTCGCGCGGCCAGCACAGGCCCTTGTCGTCATGGGTCTGCTCGGCCAGCGCGGCCACCGCGCGGGAGACCCCGATGCCGTAGGAGCCCATGGTGACCCGCGCCGGCTTGCCGTTCTGGCCGAGGACGTCGAGTTCGAAGGCGTCCGCGTACTTGCGGCCGAGCTGGAAGATGTGCCCGATCTCGATGGCACGGTCGATGCGCAGGCCGGCGCCGCACTTCGGGCAGGGGTCGCCGGGCTCGACGACGACCACGTCGAGGTACTCGTCGACCTCGAAGTCACGGCCCACGACGACGTTGCGGGCGTGCTTGCCCTCCTTGTTGGCGCCGGTGACCCAGGCCGTGCCGGGGGCGATGCGGGGGTCGGCGACGTACTTGAACGCCTTGCCGGCCAGGCCCTGCGGGCCGACGTAGCCGCGGACCAGTTCGGGGTGGTCCACGAAGTCCTCGGCGGTGACCAGCTCGACGGTGGCCGGGGCGAGGTGCTCGCCGAGCTTGCCCATGTCGACCTCGCGGTCGCCGGGGACGCCCACCGCGACGATCTCGCCGTCGACCTTGACCAGCAGGTTCTTCAGCGTCGCGGAGGCCGGTACGCCGAGGAACTCGGCGAGCGTCTCGATGGTCGGGG
Organism: Streptomyces sp. NPDC059008; assembly: GCF_042749045.1. Lineage (NCBI taxonomy): Bacteria > Bacillati > Actinomycetota > Actinomycetes > Kitasatosporales > Streptomycetaceae > Streptomyces > Streptomyces sp. NPDC059008. Next base: position 16,079 of record NZ_JBHYJC010000080.1, read on the forward strand.
TGTCGGGGGTGTCCAGCTCCTCGACGGGGCCGTGGCCCGAGCCGTCGGCCGGGGCGACCTTGACCGTCACGGCCTCGGTGTTGGCGGCGTAGTCGCAGGACGGACAGTCGACGAAGGTGTCCTCACCGGCCGCGGCGGGCGCCAGGAACTCCTCCGAGGCGGAGCCGCCCATCGCGCCGGAGACCGCGGAGACGATGCGGTAGTCGAGGCCGAGGCGCTCGAAGATCTTCTGGTAGGCCTGGCGGTGCAGCGCGTAGGACTGCTCCAGGCCCTCGTCGGTGGTGTCGAAGCTGTACGAGTCCTTCATGTGGAACTCGCGGCCGCGCAGCACACCGGAGCGGGGACGGGCCTCGTCGCGGTACTTGATCTGGATCTGGTAGAGGATCACCGGCAGGTCCTTGTAGGACGTGCACTGGTCCTTGACCGTGAGGGTGAAGATCTCCTCGTGGGTGGGGCCGAGGAGGTAGTCGGCGCCCTTGCGGTCCTTAAGGCGGAAGAGCAGGTCGCCGTACTCCTCCCAGCGGCCGCTGATCTCGTAGGGCTCCTTCGGCAGCAGGGCCGGCAGCAGGACCTCCTGGCCGCCGATCGCGTCCATCTCCTCGCGCACGACGCGGGAGACGTTCTCCAGGACCTTCATGCCCAGCGGCAGCCACGTCCAGATGCCGGCGGAGGAGCGGCGGACGTACCCGGCGCGGACGAGCAGCTTGTGGCTGGCGGTCTCGGCGTCGGCCGGGTCGTCGCGCAGTGTCTTGATCATCAAGCGGGACATGCGCTGGACCTGTGCGGCGTTGGCCATGGGAGTTTCTCCTGCGTAAGAAAGGTGACTCCCTGGAGGTTAGCTGTAGGGGTGTGCCGCGCGGAAATGCATACCGCTGCGCTGGGCCGGCTTCCCACGTTGTCGGCTTTCCCGCCGTGGGGGTTGTGCGCCCTTTCGCTGCGCTTTGCTGCGGCCCACGTTGTCGGCTTTCCCGCCGTGGGGGCTTGTCGCCGTTGCGCCTGCGGCGGGCGTGGTGTTGTCGGGTGCGGTGACAGCCCTACGGACTTCGTCCTACGGTCTGTCCCCTCCCGTGGGTGGGTGG
>NZ_JBHYJC010000081.1:0-16778 GCF_042749045.1 Streptomyces sp. NPDC059008
TCGGGGGGTGTGGGGCTGCCGCGGTTTCCCGCGGGGGTTTCACATTGGGTGGTGGGTTTGGGCGGGCCCCGCGGTGGCGTTGGGGGCCCGGGCCCTGGGCAACGGCCCAGAGCCGCGGCGCCACCCCGGCTACATCGCCCACCTCAATTGATAGGAGCCAAGTGCCCAAGGGGCTGTTGAGCATCGTGGTCGGGAACACGCCGGCCGCCCGGGGGCTCGTGGTGGACAACCTCCTGCGCGCGGCTCCCCACGCCGTGGTGCTGTCCGCATCCATCCACTGCCGGGACAGCGGGTACCCAGTGGTGCAACGCTTCGCCACCGGTACCGGCGTGCCGCAGTCCATGCCACGAGCGGCTACCGGCGACCCCGTGGTGATTCTCCGGCAGGACCTGCTGGCGATTCGACGCAGCGCAAAGGCCCCGCACACTGTCCTCGCCCTCTCCGACGATCTGGACCTCCTGCCGTTCCTGGAGGAGTTGTGGCGACCGCGGATGGGGGCCAGCGCACTCGGCGACTACTACGCACCAGCACCTGTTCTGGCCGGCATCGAGCCGGCGACTTTCCTGGCCGAGTTGGGATGTGTCCACCGTGCGGCTCGACTGTGGGATGGCGCCGACCGCACCGACCCCCTGACGCAGGCCGAGATCGCCGCCCGCCGGGTGGAGGCGGCGGACGGCCTGATCGTGGCGGCCTCGCCGAATGCCGCCGACCGCCGAGCGGGCGGGGTGGCCGTGCTGGCACGCCACCTCAATCCCTCCGCCACGCTGGTCGATGCTTCGTGGCAGCCGGGGCCAGGACTGGAGCTGCCGTCGTCGTTCCTGCGGCCCGCACCGGACGCTCTTGAGGAGTGGCGGGCTCGGCTGGAACCGGTGGCCGCGTCACGTCCGCTCCCCGTTACCGACCAGGGCGTGTCGTCAGTGGTGTGGCAGACCCGGCGACCGCTGCATCCTGAGCGGCTTGCGGAAGCACTGCCCACCGTTATGGCCGGCGTGGTGCGCAGCCGAGGCCACCTGTGGCTGTCCAGCAGGCCAGAGGCGGTGGTGACCTGGCGGTCGGCCGGTACGCACATGGAACTGCGTGCGGCGGACCGCTGGCTGGAGTCCGAAACCGACAGTGCCTGGCGTGCCGCATCCCCCCAACGACGCACACTGGCCTCGTGGTTCTGGCACGACTACTACGGCGAACGTCGCAACGAGATCACCTTCACCGGCACCGACCTCGATCCAGACCGGCTGCGCTCCGCACTCGACGCCGCCCTGCTGGACGACACGGAACTCTCACTGGGCGCGGACGGCTGGGCCGACTTCCCCGATCCCTTGCTCGGTGACCTTCCCCGCTGACCACGGACACCTGCCCCGGAGGCGTGGAAACGACCAGCGCAGGCCCGCACGAGCCCGGCTCGGCGGGCTCGTCGTGCGCGGCCTCCCGGCGTCATGAGGCTGTCTGTTGCACGGCCGGTCCGACATGCCGGCGCAGCAGGACGTACTGTCGGCACGGCCACCTGCGTTCCTGCAATGATCGGGCGGTGAGCAGCCCCGAGCACCAGACACATCCGCATTCGCACGCGCACGGCCATGGGCCCGCTGCGCCCGTTTCCCGTCATCTGCGCAAGGTCATCGCGGCGGTCCTGATCCCGTTCGCGGCCGCGGTGGTGGTCGGTCTGGTCGTGCTGTGGCCGGGTGGCGCGCCTTCGCACAAGCCGTCCGGCGTCGGCTTCGACCAGCCCACGGAACGCGCCACCGTGGTCAAGGTGGAGCAGGTGAACTGTGCCGACGTCCATGCCGAACAGCAGCCTCAGCCGACCTCACCGCCGGGGCAGCCGCCGGGCGGGGGAGCGGCGAAGGGCAAGGACTGCGAGCAGGCGACGATCAAGGTCACCACCGGGAAGGACGCCGGACGGACCTTCCAGACGGTGGTGACACCCGACGCCACGCGGTACTACACGACCGGGCAGAACGTGGTCGTCGCGTACTCCCCCAAGGCCCCGAAGGATCTCCAGTATGCGGTCACCGATGTGGACCGGACCTTCCCGATGTGGGTGCTGGCCGCGATCTTCGCCCTCGCGGTCGTGGTCGTCGGCCGGCTGCGCGGGGTGCTCGCGCTGGTAGCGCTCGCGGCGAGCTTCATGGTGCTGACGCTGTTCATCCTGCCGGCGATCCTGCAAGGGTCCAATCCGCTGGTGGTGGCGGTGGTCGGAGGCAGCGCGATCATGCTGATCGCGCTCTATCTGTGCCACGGCCTGACCGCCCGGACGTCGGTGGCGGTGCTCGGCACGCTCGCGTCACTGCTGCTGATCGGCCTGCTCGGATCGGTGTTCATCGGCTGGGCCCTGCTGACCGGCAACATCGACGACACCACGGGGCTGGTGCACGGCCTGTACCCGGACATCGAGATCCGTGGCCTGCTGCTGGCCAGCATCATCATCGGGTCGCTGGGTGTGCTCGACGATGTGACGGTCACGCAGACCGCCGCGGTGTGGGAGCTGAAGGAGGCGGATCCGTCGGCGGGTTGGCGCAAGCTGTACGGCGCGGCGATGCGGATCGGACGGGATCACATCGCATCGGTCGTGAACACGCTCGTACTGGCCTACGCGGGCGCGGCGTTGCCTTTGCTTCTGCTGTTCTCGATCGCACAGAGCAGCGTCGGTACGGTCACCACGAGCGAGGTGGTCGCGACCGAGATCGTGCGCACGCTGGTGGGCAGCATCGGGCTGGTCGCCTCGGTGCCGCTGACGACACTGCTCGCGGCGCTGGTCGTCTCGGCGGACCGCAGGGGGCAGGGCGCACCGGGGGCGCCCGCCGGGGCCGGTACGCCGTCGGGTGGCGAGGACGCCACGGGAGGGCGGTCCGGGCGGCGCGGGTCTCACGGAAGGCGCCGTAAGCGCTGAGTGACCCACCGGGTTGGGCGGTGCCGTGGCTGCGACCACCGCCCAACCCGGAGCTTTCAGGCCTGCGCCACCAGGTCGAGGTCCTGGTGCTCGTGTTCGCAGGCGTCATCGATTCCGTACGTCTCCCATGGGGGGAACGGGTCGCCGGACGGCTGTTCCCGTTCGGCCAGGAGGCAGTCGGTCAGGGCCGCTCGCAGCGCTTCGGCGCGCAACTCCGTTCCGATGAAGACCAGTTCCTGGCCCTGGCTGTCGCCGATGGCGCGGGCGCCGGACGGCTCGAAGCGGGCGACCGCGCCTGCCTGCGACCACAACCCGGTGACGTTCGGGCGGCTCGCCAGCCAGAAGAAGCCCTTGGAGCGCAGGATGGTGCCGTAGGCGCCGCTGTCGAGTCCCTCGGTGACGAAGGTCCACAGTCGGCCGGGGTGGAAGGGTGCGTCGGCACGGAAGACCGTGCTGGAGATGCCGTACTCCTCGGTCTCCGGTACGTGGTCGCCGTTGATTTCCCGCACCCAGCCGGGGGCCTGCTGAGCCCGCTCCAGGTCGAACAGTCCGGTGCCGAGGATGTCGCCGGCGTGCACCCGGCCGTGCCGGGCGGGCACGATGCGGGCGGCCGGATTGAGGCGGGTGAGCGTGGCGTGAAAACGGCCGGCGCTGTCCGCATCGACGAGGTCGGTCTTGTTGAGGACGATGACGTCGGCGAACTCGATCTGGTCCATCAGCAGGTCGCTGACGGTGCGTTCGTCGTCCTCGTACTGGTCCAGGCCCCGCTCGACCAGCCCGTCGCCTCCGTTCAGCTCGGGCAGGAAGTTGGCGGCGTCGACGACGGTGACCATGGTGTCGAGCCTGGCGAGGTCGCCGAGGGTCGCCCCGTCATCGCGCGGGAAGGCGAAGGTGGCGGCGACCGGCATCGGTTCCGAGATGCCGCTGGACTCGATGAGGAGGTAGTCGAAGCGGCCCTCGCGGGCCAGCCGGTCGACCTCTTCCAGCAGATCATCGCGCAGGGTGCAGCAGATGCAGCCGTTGGTCATCTCGACCAGGCGCTCCTCGGTGCGGGAGAGGGCGGCCTCGCCGCCGCGCACCAGGGTCGCGTCGATGTTGATCTCGCTCATGTCATTGACGATCACCGCGACGCGCAGGCCCTCCCGGTTGCCCAGGACGTGGTTGAGCAGCGTGGTCTTGCCGGCGCCGAGGAAGCCCGACAGGACGGTGACCGGCAGTCGGTTGTGCGTCATCGCGTCGGCTCAGCTCTCCGGGCGCAGCAGCCCGCGCTCGTACGCCTTGGCCAGTCGCTGCGGTACGAGGTAGGGGGTGCCGTCGATGGTGACGGTCACGAGCTGGGGAGTCGTGGCCTTCCACTGGGCGCGGCGGTGGCGGGTGTTGCTGCGGGACATCTTCCGCTTGGGTACGGCCATGGCAGCCTCCTGCGTGATCGGGTGCGGTGACGCTATCTGAAAATGGATGCCATTACCAAATTGGGGGACGGGGGCGGCTGACCATCGCGCGAGTGCCTCGGCTCTTGGCCTCGCCGCACAGCACCTCCGTCACTCCGAGCGGTGCGATGCGGCGTCTGCGTCGATGCCCAGGAGCGTGACGCGGCCTCCTCGTTCCGCTACGGCGAGCATGCGCTGTCCGATCCATGCAAGGCGGGTGGCGGGGGTGGTCAGATGCCATGCGGCGAGGGTGGCGTCGGTGTTGCTCCGGACTCGGGTGCTCGTGCGCCACAGTCGGACGGCGTGGTCGGACCCGGCCGTCGCGAGCATGTCCCCGTGCCCAGGCCGCCAGGCCAGCGCTGATGCGCATACGGGGAGAACGGCCAATCGCTCCGGCTTCCTGGGGGGTATGGACCAGACCGACAGGTGACGCTCGGCTGGTACGGCCAGCCGGTGACCACTCTCGCTGAACTCCGGGGCGTGCCGGCCTGAGGTCGCCTCGCACTCCACCGGCTGCTCCGCTGGGCGATGCGTCTCCCAGAGCACGGTCTTGTAGTGATGCGCCGAGCTGACGGCCCAGTGGCCATCGACGGACAGGGTGAGATTGTCCGGGGCTCCGCCGTAGGCATGCACGGCGACCGGTTCGCGGCGCATGGGCATGAAGCAGCGGACGTGGCCTGCCAGGGATACGGCCAAGAGGCGTCCGCCCTGCGCGCAGGCCATATCGGTGGCCGTGGTCGGGAGTGGCGAAGTGGACCACTGGGTCGTGCCATCGGTGTCAAAGGTGGTGACACGGCGCCCGTCCGCAATCGCCACGACGCCCGATCCCATCCAGCATGCCTTTATGCAGGCAGTGGCGGTGGGTCGCGTGATCAGCCGGCCGTCCGCGGCGCGCCACAGGCCGTACCCGCGGGGGCCCACCAGGGCGAGGTGATGTCCATCGGGGGAGAAGGCGAGATCCGTGACGCCTCCGGGCAGTGCGAGGTGGCCGTGCTCCTCGCCTCCCTCAAGGTCCAGAACCCGCACCCCGCCGCGGCGCCCGGCGGCAGCGATCAGGCCGACGCCCACTGCCAGGGAGGTCGGTTCCCAGGGGAGCCGCTTCGACCACAGCGGAGCGCCGTGCAGGCGCTCGGCCGTCGCCGGTGCGGCCGGCGCTCTCGCCATCACCGTGCTCCTGTCGCGGCCTGGGGTGAAGCGGTGTGGCGGTGGTCGGGCGGTATCCGTCGCGAGGTGTCGTTGCCGTGCACAGGCGCATCTTCCATCCATCGAAATGAGAATCATTTCCATTAAACACTGTCCGGAGGTCGGTTGTGTTCTGGGTCCGCTACGGGAGCGAGGGCGCCTTCCCCGCTACGTGCGACACCGGCCGAAGGCCCGCCGTGACCACCGGGTGGGCTGGCGGCGGGACGCCGGCGAGGAGCACCGGGTGCAGGGGTCCGTTCGGGCCGATTCGGTCGCCCCCTGCTGGCTGCCGGTCGCCAGCAGTGCGGCACTGACGAGCGTGGCGAGCAGGTCGATGTCGGAGCCCGCTTCGAGCCGGACCGTGATCCATCCGGATGCCGCGGACACCTTGAGGGCGCTGGAATTCCGCAGCGCCGGACGCAACCTGTCGATCATGGCGTGTGTCAGGTGTACGTCGACCTCGTTGTCGCCGTGGAAGTGCACGATTTCCTGGGCTCCGGCGCATAGGCAATCCCGTGCCCCGCAGCACGCACGCCCCCTTGAGAGCGCCGGCCAGTCGGAGAGACGGGCGTTCGCGTGTTCGGCCAGGTTCATGCGCTCAGCCTGCCCGACCCTGGCCCGGGAGCACAGAGTCGCGACGGACAGCATCTGGCCGCCTGAATGCAGCAGACGGGCCGTCAAAACCATGGAAAATTCTTGGACTTCACGCCTCCAAAGGCTGGCCTGAGACACCGTTCGGCCGCGGTCGGAAGCGAAGGAGCGCCGGAGTTACTACTCGGCTGCGCCGTCGCGGGTGCGCTGGTAGTGGCGCCTTGCCTTCATGCGGTTGCCGCAGACGGCCATGGAACACCAGCGGCCCTTGTTGGTCTTGCTGCGATCGATGAGGAACCGCCGGCACTCCGGGTTGGCGCACGGCCGCAGCCGGCCAGGCATCGCCTCCTGCAGTGCACTCCATGCCATGACCGCCTCAACGGCCATCCGGCGCTCCGCAGGGACGTCCAGCTCCCACGACACCCCCGCAGACGAGAGCTGCGGGAGCGAGGTGACGCCCTTCAGGATCGGGGCCAGCGCTGTGGCGGGCCGGCTGCCGCGCACCACATCCTGCAAGGCATCACGCGCCTGTACGAGGCTTCGGAGTTCGTCCGCGCCGCCGCTGCCGCCGTGGGCCTGCTGCCAGGACCGGGCAGCTTCCGGCTCTGCGAACTGGTCCTGGACGACGCCGTTGACCACCGGTGTGCTGTTGAGGAGCTCCAACAGCGCGTCCTGCTCTTCCCGACCGGCCATCCGCGCGCCCCTAACCTTATTGGCTCGCTTGGCAGGTTACATCAGCGCGCCATCGCGGCGCTGATGGGCTCGGCGCCCGGGCGTCTCGGGCCGGTCGGCCATCTGGGGTCAAGGGGCCGAGTCGACGCTCCTCATCTCGCCGCCCCGGTGGGTGGCGCCCGACCGCCATCCCCTCCGCACCTAACCTGTAAAAGCTTCTTGACAGGTTAGGTTCGAAGTGCTCGACTGGATGTATAACCACTAAAGCCGGGCAGGAAGGTTAGTGACATGATCACCGCAGTCCACCACCGAGCCGCCACGGTCAACGGTCTCGAGGTCTTCTACCGCGAGGCCGGAGACCCGAAGGCACCCACCGTGCTCCTCCTTCATGGCTTCCCGACCAGCTCGCACATGTTCCGCCACCTGATCCCGGCGCTCGCCGACCGCTACCACGTCATCGCCCCCGATCACATCGGGTTCGGCCAGTCCGCGATGCCGTCCCTGCAGGACTTCCCGTACACCTTCGAGGCCCTCGCCGACGTCACGTCCGGACTGCTCCAGCACCTGGGCATCGACCGGTTCGCGATGTACGTGCAGGACTACGGCGCGCCCATCGGGTGGCGGCTCGCCCTCCAGGCTCCGGGCAGCGTCACCGCGATCGTCACCCAGAACGGCAACGCCTACGAAGAGGGGTTCGTCAGGCCCTTCTGGGACAGCGTCTTCGCCTACGCGCAGGCGCCCGGACCGGACACCGAAGCCCCCATGCGCGACGCCCTGACCCTCGAGGTCACCCGCTGGCAGTACGTGAACGGAGTCACCGACACGAGCCTGGTCAGCCCCGACAACTGGGTCCATGACCAGGCGCTGCTGGACCGCCCGGGCAACGACGAGATCCAGCTCAAGCTCTTCCGCGACTACCCGACGAACGTGGACCTCTATCCCCGGGTCCACCAGTACTTCCGCGACTCGCAGGTCCCGCTGCTGGCGGTCTGGGGAGCGAACGACGAGATCTTCGGTCCCGACGGCGCCAAGGCGTTCACCCAGGATCTGCCCCAGGCCGAGATCCACCTGCTCGAATCCGGGCACTTCGCCCTGGAGAGCCACCTGGCGACCATCGCCGAGCACATGCGTGGTTTCCTCGCCCGCGTCCTCGCCGCAGAATTCGAGCCGGCCCCCGAGTCTTGACGGCGCCGCGGTCCGCCCTTCACCGCTCTCGTCCGTCACTTGGCGCTTCGGACGTTCAGCGCCGGCGCGGAATGCCCAGCGTCTGTGTGAGCTGGGCGAGTTCCTCCTGGAAGAGCTTCTCCGGGCTGGCGGTCTGGGTGCGCAGGTGACCGTAGACCTCCAGTGACACGAGGCCGTGCAGGTGCCCCCAGATGCGCAAGGCGAGGGCGACGGCTGCGGGCGGCAGGTCGGGGAAGGCGGGGCGTACCTTGTCGAGGAGCCCGGGGTCGAAGTCGGACCAGTTGAAGGCGCTGTCCTGGTAGAGGTGTTGGGCGTGGGGCCATGCGGCTGCCGCGAGGGCGGTGAGTCCGGTGCAGACGCGGCGTGCGGCATCCGGGGCCGGGCCGCCTGCGGGAGCCTGGTAGCCGGGGACGGGGTCGCCGTAGATGAGCCGGAAGCCCTGCGGATTCACCAGGGCCCAGTTCCGGAAGGCGTGGGCCCATGCCTCGATCTGGACGGCGGGCTCTGCGGCGGGGGCGGCTTCCCAGGCAGTGTCCACGGCGTCGGCCAACGCGGTGTACACGTCGTTGATGAGCGTGGTGACCAGGTCGTCCCGGGTCGCGAAGTAGCCGTAGATGGCGTTGGCCGTCATGCCCATCTCGCGGGCGATGGCCCGCAATGTGATGGCGTCCGGCCCGCCCGAGGCCATCAAGTCCAGTGCCACCTTCTTGATTTCGGCTGTGGTCTCGGCTCGTAGCCGCTCCCGCCGTCCCCTGCTGCCCGTGACTGTCACAACGGAGACTCTACAGCGTCCATTTAGTTAGTGCTGTGGCAAAACTTCACGGCGTATAGTTTCTGCACGGCGTCACTTCAGTGGCGTTCCGCAGCTGCATGCACAAGGGGAGAACCATGCACATCGGAGTCATCGGAGCCACCGGCACCATCGGCAGCCGGGTGGTCAGCGAGGCCCTCGACCGCGGTCACCACGTCAGGGCGTTCAGCCGTGACGCCACTCGGGCGCGGCGTGACGAGCGTCGGGACAACGTCACGTGGGCGAGCGTCGACGCCCTGGACCCGAAGAGCATCGCCGGCGCCCTGCCCGGCCTTGACGTCCTGATCAGCGGGTTCCAACCGGGCAACGCCGCCAAGGACTTCACGGACACCGTGCGGCGCTCGATCGCCGATCCGACCGTCTACGCGACGGCGGCGCGGGCCCTGCTGAAGGCTCTGGAGAGCCATCCGCGGACCCGGCTCATCGTGATCGGCGGCGCCGGCAGCCTGGAGATCGAACCGGGCGTGGTGCGCGCCGACTCCGACGAGTTGCTGCACACCACCCTCGACCAGCTCGGGCTGCCCCGCGAATACGCCGCAGCGGTACGCGGGCACCGCGACGCTCTCGACGTCCTGCGGGCCTCGAACCGGCTGTGGACGTACTTCAGCCCCGCGGAAGAGATCGCCCCCGGCGAGCGCACTGGGCGTTTCCGGGTCGGAGGTGACCAGCCTGTTCTGGATGCCGAGGGTCGTAGCCGGATCTCGGTGGAAGATGCGGCTGTGGCCCTGATCGACGAGGCGGAGCTGCCCCGCTTCGTCCAGCGTCGCTTCACCGTCGGCTACTGATAGCCCACAGCAGATCCCGTGGGGCAGTTCGAGCCCCACGGGCCAGGGCGACGCCTGCATGAGCCGAGCCGGCGGTCGGTCTTTCCAGGGCTGCGTGCTCGCCGACGAGAACCCGACCGGCGTCCGCCCCGAGCCGGTGGGCCAGGAGCAGGCGCCGCACCAGCGCGTCACCGACGTTGCCCGCGAGGCGGCACAACTGCCCGGCACCCGCGCCCAGATGCTCGGCCGGGTCCTGGACGTCACCGACACGGACACCGACACCGACGGGATCGGCCGGCTCGCCGAAGCCCTGCCGGGCCAGTACGGGGGGGCGTCGACCTGGACTGGCACGGCGGCACGCCCCGGCGGAACAGGACCGTACGTCATCGACTGCGGCCCGGGAGGGCGAATCGACTCACTCGGGCTCGACGAGAACAACGCGCCCGTGGTCGTCGAATACGAGCGCTGCACAGATGCCGTCCAGCGCCACGTGTGTCATCCCCTGGGTGCGGCAGAGGTCCAACACCTCGTGCAGATCAGGAGCTTGGGCGGCCAGCACACCGATGCCCTCATGGAGGTAGCAGTAGCCGGTAGCCTGTGAGATCCCGGCATCCCGGCATCCCGGGCCAGGCAGTGCACGCAGCCCTGTTCTCGGGATCAGCGCAGCACCAGCACCGCCTGGCCGAACGGGCCCAGGGCGCGAGAGCCGTGATCGCCGATCTGTCGACCTGGCCCAACTCGCGCTCATGGACCTGCCGACCTGGTGTGACTCCCTACCGGCGAAGGGCGCGCATACGCGAAGTGGTCCACGTCTGACCCCGCAGAGACGTTGAACCTACGGAAATTGAACCCGTGATGTCGGCGATGGTGCTCCTGCGGCCGTCGCCGACATCACGTGGAGGCAGTCGGGGTCGGTGTCAGTGGACCGGTTCGAGAGGGTCGGCGCCCGGGCGCCCGGCGCGCAGGTGGGCGGTGAGGAAGCGTGCGGCGCGTTCGAGTGCGGCATCCGCCTCGTCGAGGCGGCCGTAGTTGTGCTGGAAGACGTGGGGGAGGCCGGGGCCGACTTCGAGCGTGACCTCGACGCCGTCGGCGCCCGCGCGGCCGGCCAGCCGGACCGCGTCGTCGAGGAGCACCTCGTTCGCCCCGACCTGCACGAGGAGTGGGGGCAGTCCGGTGAGGTCGGCGAACAACGGACTGGCCAGGGGATGCGCCCGGTCGCCTGCGCCGACGTAGAGATCGGCGTCGGCGTGCAGGTCGGCCCCGGTGAAAATGGGGTCGGCGCTCTCCTTGGAACGGATGCTTCCTCCAGCGAGGGTGAGGTCGGCCCAGGGGGAGAAGACGACCACGGCGGCTGGTTGCGGCAGCCCGGCCTCCCGGGCGGCGAGCAGTGTGGCGATGCTCAGTCCGCCACCGGCGGAGTCACCGGCCATGACGAGGTCCCGTGGGTCGGTGCCCGATGCCAGCAGCTCGCGGTAGGCCGCGAGCCCGTCGTCGACAGCCGCGGGGAAAGGGTGCTCGGGCGCCAGCCGGTAATCCACCGACGTCGCGCGCAGCCCGGCGCGGCGGGCCAGTTCACCGACCAGCCCTGCGTGGGTGTCCGGTGAGCCGATGACGTAGCCGCCGCCGTGCAGGTAGAGCAGTCGGCCGCGGCCGGAGGCTTCGGCGGGCTCCAGTTCCAGGGTCGGCCGCCCGCCCAGGACGGTCCTGCGGGTGACCACGCCCTCCGGTGCGGGGCGGGTGATAGCCGCCGCGAAATCGCTGCGCTGCTCCTCGGGAGTGGGCCGTATCTCGCTGCGAGGGGCGGAACGGAGTACGGCGTCCAGGGCGTCGCGCTGCTGTCGGGACATGTGGGGCCTCCATGGGTCGGGGTGCGAGGATGGATTCCTTGGAATCCATCTGCCTGACTCCAACCGGATTCCGCGGAAGATGATTCCCAGGAATCTACTGAAAGGCTAATGTGAGACACATCACTCCGATCTTCAGCGATCTGGTCCGCGTCGAGACCCGGCTCTACAACGCGGTGAACGCCCGCTTGCGCGCCGAACAAGGCCTGGGGCTGGGACAGTTCGAACTTTTGGAGATCATCGACCGCGTGCCGGGGTGCCGGGTGCTCGACATCGTCGGCGAACTGGCGATCACGGTGGGGGCCGTCAGCAAGGCGGTCGACCGGCTGGTGGCTGCGGGCTGGTGCCTGCGGGTCGCGCATCCTCAGGACCGCCGCTCGTCCGTCCTCCGCCTCACATCCGAGGGTGAGGAGCAGCTGTCCGCTTCCCGCCCCATTGTCGAAAGCGAGCTCGTCTCGCTGACCGCGGCGGTTCCCCCTGACGACCTGGCCCGCATCGCCTCCACCCTGGCCATCCTTCGTACGGCCCTCGAGGCGGGCTCCCACGGCCGGCCGGGATGAGGGGACACGACCCGCGAATGGCATATGGCATCCGCCCCCGAGTCGAGTGCCGCTGCTTGGACCCGTAAGGCCGACATCGGGAATTCAATGTGAGTAGCCTCTGAAAACTTCACTTGCTGGCACGCTTCGCCCTGCGCGAGCCTTTCGCCGGCTCGGGCTTCTACGAGCTCGTGACAGGGTTTTGCTGAGGCGCCCTGAAGCGCCCTGAAGCGCTTTGAAGCGCCTTGGTGGGGCCTGAGTGATGTGGTGATTCGGCCGTTCGAGGACGGTGCGGTGGGCGAGTGGGGGCCTTCGCAACGGATGAAAGCTGTCAGTCGTGCAGAGGCCCGGGGGCCTGGTGAGAACGGGGTCAGGCTGTGCGCGCGGATGCTGGCGTGGTGAGGCTGGTCAGGAACCTGCGCCGGGCAGCCTCTGCGACAGTTCGATCATGTTGCCCCAAGGGTCACGGAAGAACGCCAGTCGTCGGCTGATGTCCTCGATCTCGAAGGGTTCACCGATCAGGTCGACGCCACGGCTGGCGAGTTCGGCGCGTGCTTCGTCGACATCGTCGACGTGGACGCACATGTGCTGGTAGCCGCCGTGCTGAAGGCTGACTCCGAGGTCGTCGAGGATCTCGTTCGGGAAGGGTACCGGTCCGGCCAGCAGTTCCACGTGGAAGTTGTCATCGTTGGGCGGACAGAGGTACGCGAGCTTCAGCTCACCGTAGGGCCATTCCTGGAGCACTCGGAAGTCCAGCTTCTCCGTGTACCAGGCCTTCGCCGCGTCGTAGTCGGGAACGCGGATACCAACATGGTGGCCGCTGAAGGACGAAAAGGGGCTTGAGGGGTTTTTCGGCGGGTGGGTCGGCATGGGCATCGCAATCACTCCTATCCTGCTGAATCTCAAGGGACGGCGCGATGAATCAGATGGTTCAGCCTATCGTGCGGTTCGGTGCGGAATCGTCAAGCTCCGGATGCTTGTGATCAGGTTCGATGGTTTGCCGTCTTTAGTGATCCAGTTGCAGTTCGCTATTCCTGATTCCTGATAGCCAGGGGAGCCTATTTGGCTGTACTCAGCTGACGTCCTGTCATGTAGTGGTCGTTCGTGACCGATAGCGCGGCGGGACAAAACCGCGTCACTGGAGTGGGTATCGAACCGCCGGACGGACCGCGCAGCTCCGCGGCGCTAACCCCGCCACCGCACCCCGTGCCGCCGCCGCAGCCTGTGGATCTCCCACCAGGCCACCGCCGTCACCGACACCGGGCCACCGAGGAACGCGCAGACCGCGAGTGGCACCGGGCCCGGCGGCAGGCCGCCTGCCGACAGGCCGAGGAAGGCGAACACCCAGACCAGGACGGAGGTGACCAGCGCGGGCAGCGCCGCGTGCAGGACGGACAGGTTGAAGGCGTGGCGCAGCGCCGGACCGGAGGCGAAACAGAGGAAGAAGATCACCCACCAGAACGGCGCCCAGCACACGAACATCACGGACACCCAGAGCAGCAGCCCGGGCAGCCCGTTGGCGCTCTTGGGCAGCAGCCCCATCCCCTCGCCCGCCGCCGTGAGCAGCAGTGGCACCAGCGTCCAGGCCCCGAAGTAGCACAAGGCCGAGCGACCGGCCGGCCACAGCCGCGTCCGCATGGCCCGCCGCGTCCCGGGCCTGGCTGCCAAGAAGAGCAGCGCCACCACCACCGCCGCACCCAACAGCGCCAACCAGGGTGCGAACAACACCCGTTGCAGGAACTGCTGCTGTGCCTCCCACACGTCCTGCCAGCCACCGAACACGGCCAGCAGCATCCCCGACATGACAAGGGCCACCCAGGCCCGCACCCGCTGCACCCGCAGCACCTCGGGATCCTCGACGTGCCCTTCCGGGCGTACGGGGAAGACCCGGCGCGCCATACGGCGGGCCGTACGGGCAAGCTGGTAGCCGACCAGCACCGGCACGGTCAGCCACCACAGACACGGAAAGAGCAGCACCAGCAACACCCCCGGACGCACCTGCTCCCGCCGCCCCCGCAACACCTCACCCAGCGGCGGCCATTCGTCCTCACGCAGCCGTCGCCACAGCGGCGTGTACGGCCGCGGCGGGTCGCTCGCAGGCCGCGGCCCGCCGTATGGCGACCGCCCGGACGGGCGGGGTGCGTCGAGGCTCATGGGCGTCCCTTCCGCGGTCCCGGAAAGGGACGCGACCCGGCCCGGCCACGGTTCCCGACCGGGCGCCCCGTGTTGCAGGGACGCGCCGGCCCCGGCCCCGGCGCCGGGCATGAGGCGGGCCATCGCAGCGGCGAGAGCCCCGCGAATGACGCGCCCACAAGGGCTGGGACCGTCGCGTTCCCGTGACCCGTCCCTTAGCGCACCCGGTACACCTGCCCTGTCTGTGCCCCCTCGACCGCGCGGACGTACGCCGTCGCGACGCGCGCCGCCGGGACGGGCTCCATGCCTGCGAAGAACGGCCCGTAGGCGGGCAGCGACTCCTCGGCCACCGTCGGGCTCACCGCGTTGATCCGCTGCGGCGGGAGCTCGATCGCGGCGGCGCGTACGAACGCCTCGACGGCACCGTTGGCCGCGGACGCGGCGGCCCCGGCCACGATCGGCTCCTCCGTGAGGATCCCGCTGACCAGCGTGAACGAGCCGGTCGCAGCCACGTGCCGGGCGCCCTGGCGGACCAGCTCCAGCTGGCCGAGGGCCTTGCCGCGGAACGTCGCCGCGAAGTCGTCCGAGGCAAGCTCGGCCAGCGGCTTGAACACGGCGTCGCCCGCCGCGACGGCCACCGCATCCAGCGGACCGACCTGCGCGTACATCCGGGCCACAGCAGCCGGATCGGTGACGTCGCAGATCAGGTCCCCGCCCGTGCGGCCCACACCGATCACCTCGTGGCCGCGCTCCGTGAGCGCCTTGCGCACCGCGGAGCCCAGCGTGCCGCCCGCGCCGACCAGAAGAATCCTCACAGCTCACCGTCCGATGTCTGAAGACAAACCCCCGGAAATACCGGGAGATCCCTGGGAGTACCCCAGGAGGGGATACCGGGCGAACCACCCGGCGCATCCGACGCTACGGATCACGCTCCACGCTCGGAAATGCCATCTGGGCAGCGACTATGCTTCGTACGCATGGATGTGGAGCTGCGTCACCTCAAGGCCCTGGCCGCCATCGCCGAGGCGGGCACGGTCACCGCCGCGGCCGCCCGGCTGCACATGACGCAGCCCGCCCTGTCCCGCACACTCGCCCAGTTGGAGGCGCGCGTGGGGGTCCGGCTGGTCGACCGCTCCCCCCGGCATCTGGACCTCACCCGGGCCGGGGCGACCCTCCTCGGGCATGGACGCGCCATCCTCGCTCATCTCGACGCGGCACTCGCCGACACCCGGGCCGTCGACCGGCCGCTGCGGCTCGGCTACACGTGCGCGGTGCTCGGGCAGCAGACCGTCCCGCTGCTGCGCTCATGGCGGCAGCAGCAGCCGCACGCCCCGCTCGAAGTCGTCCGGCAGGACAACAGCACCGCGGGCCTGGCCACCGGCGACACCGACGTGGCGGTGCTGCGCACCGTCCCCGCCGACCCGCGCATCCGCACCGAGGCCCTCTACACCGAGGACCGGGTCGCCGCCCTGCCCGACGACCATCCGCTCGCGGCCCGCGACCGGGTGCGCCTGGCAGAGCTCACCTCCGGCCCGGCCCTCCCGCTGGCGCTGTGGCCGGACACCGGCACCGCCTCGGTGGACCTCTGGCCCCCGACGCAGCGCCCGCAGCGCACGGTGGAGGTGCGCAACGTCGACGAGTGGTTGAACCTCATCGCCACGGGTGGCGCGTTCGGCGTCGGCGCCGCGGGCACGGCGGAGAGCCATGGCCACCCGGGGGTGCGCTTCGTTCCGGTCGACGACGCGCCCGCCGCCACGGTCTACCTCGCCCATCCGGCCCACCCCACGCACCCCCGCACGGAAGAGTTCCTCGCCGCGGTGCGGGAGGTGGTCAGCGCCTGACGAACGTGCGCTCCGCCACCCCACGATCTTGCCTGGACCGGAGCCGTGCAGGGCACCTCGGCGGACCGGGAGCTCATCGGAGGTGGACGGCCTCGCTCACCGAGGCCGCACCTTGGGCCGTTCCCACCGGCAACCGGCAACCGGCAACCGGCAACCGGCAACCGGCAACCGGCAACCGGCAACGGCGCGGCCTGCAAGGCGTACGCCCCGTACGCCTCCCGCGAGAAACGCGGCGAGTGGCCGTGATTGACGGGCCCCGCTGGTCCTACACACGCTCCGCCGGTACTGCGCAGGCCGCGGCGATTGCGGCGGAGTCCCAGTAGAAAGGGCGGACTTCGGCTATCTGCCCGTCCTTGACCTTGAGCGTCTGCAGGATGGGGAAGGCGAGCTCCCGGCCGCTGGCACGCGCGCGAGCACTGACCTGGGTGAGTACCACCGTGGTCTCGCCCGTGACGAGGAACTCCTGCTCCTCCATGTCGAACGATTCCCACGCCCGGCTCATCGCGAGAAAGAACGTTTCCATGCCCGCATGCCCGCGCCAAGTGCCGCAATAGGGAAGAGCAGCAGCCTGGTGCAGTACGACATCTGGAGCGAAGAACGGGGCCAGCAGATCGAACGAAGCTTCACCCGGGCCTCCTGCCGCTAGATACTCCGCCTCCGCCGCGTACATGCCGGTGAGAACGGCTGCGGCGTCTACCGCAAGTGGATCAGTCATGCCGCAAGCGTCGAGTGGATCAGTCATGCGGCAAGCGTGACGGGCCCCGCCAGGGCGTGCTGGCGGCAATCAGTCATCGACCTCTGGCCACAAACATCACTTTCGTAACAGGCCCTGGCAGTGCAACCTCGGTGACCAGCGGATTTCCGTCGGCGGCGCGCGCTCCGAGGGGCCTGGACAATCG
>NZ_JBHYJC010000082.1:0-16496 GCF_042749045.1 Streptomyces sp. NPDC059008
CTTGCGGCTCCGATTTTCGCCGGTGCGTTTCGGCCTTTCGGCTTCTTCGCGTTTCCGACTCTAGCAGATCCGGTTTCGCTTCGATTCCGGTTCCGATTTCCGTCGGAGGGGTTTTGCCTTTCGGCTGATCCGACTTTATCAGATTGCTCTGGGTCGGAATTCCGCCTGGTGTCGGAAGCCATCCGTACGCGCAGGCGTGCGGGGCTTCCCGTTCAGGCGGAGCCGTAAACGTACTGGAGCGGGGCGCCCGGATGCAAATCCAGGCGCCCCGCTCCGACTTGAGTACCTTCGTACGACTCCGTGCGTCAGACCTCGACGACCACGGGGAGGATCATCGGGCGGCGGCGGTAGTTGTCCGACACCCACTTGCCGACCGAGCGGCGGACCAGCTGCTGGAGCTGGTGGGGCTCCGTGATGCCGTCCTGGGCCGACTTGGCGAGGGCCTCGTCGATCTTGGGGATCACGGCGGAGAAGGCCGCATCGTCGATTCCCGAGCCACGGGCGTGGATGTTCGGACCACCGACGATCTTGCCGGTGCTGCTGTCCACGACGACGTAGACGGAGATGATGCCTTCGTCGCCCAGGATCCGGCGGTCCTTGAGGTGGGCCTCGGTGACATCGCCGACCGACAGGCCGTCGACGTAGACATAGCCCGCCTGGACCTTGCCGGAGATCCTCGCGACGCCGTCGATCAGGTCGACCACGACGCCGTCCTCGGCGATGACGATCCGGTCCTTCGGCACGCCGGTCAGCGCGCCCAGCTCGGCGTTGGCGCGCAGATGGCGCCATTCGCCGTGCACCGGCATGAGGTTCCTCGGCTTGCAGATGTTGTAGAAGTACAGCAGCTCGCCGGCCGAGGCGTGGCCCGAGACATGGACCTTGGCGTTGCCCTTGTGGACGACGTTGGCGCCCCAGCGGGTCAGTCCGTTGATGACCCGGTAGACCGCGTTCTCGTTGCCGGGGATGAGCGAGGACGCCAGGATCACGGTGTCGCCCTGGACGATCCGGATCTGGTGGTCGCGGTTGGCCATCCGGGACAGCGCCGCCATCGGCTCGCCCTGGGAGCCCGTGCAGACCAGCACGACCTCGTCGTCGGGGAGGTCGTCGAGGGTCTTGACGTCGACGACCAGGCCGGCCGGGACCTTCAGATAGCCCAGCTCGCGGGCGATGCCCATGTTGCGGACCATCGAGCGGCCGACGAAGGCGACCCGGCGGCCGTACTCGTGGGCCGCGTCGAGGATCTGCTGGATGCGGTGCACATGGCTGGCGAAGCTGGCGACGATGATGCGCTTCTGGGCGTTCGCGAAGACCTGGCGCAGCACGTTGGAGATGTCGCGCTCGGGCGGGACGAAGCCGGGGACCTCGGCGTTCGTGGAGTCGGAGAGGAGGAGGTCGATGCCCTCCTCGCCGAGCCTGGCGAACGCGGGGAGGTCGGTGAGGCGGCGGTCCAGCGGGAGCTGGTCCATCTTGAAGTCACCGGTGTGGACGACCATGCCCGCGGGGGTGCGGATGGCGACGGCCAGCGCGTCGGGGATGGAGTGGTTGACCGCGACGAACTCGCAGTCGAAGGAGCCGATCTTCTCGGTGTGCCCCTCCTTCACCTCCAGGGTGTAGGGGCGGATCCGGTGCTCCTGGAGCTTCGCCTCGATCAGGGCGAGGGTCAGCTTCGAGCCGATGAGGGGGATGTCCGGCTTCTCGCGCAGGAGGTAGGGGACACCGCCGATGTGGTCCTCGTGACCGTGCGTGAGCACGATGCCGTCGATGTCGTCGAGGCGGTCCCTGATGGACGAGAAGTCCGGCAGGATCAGGTCGATTCCGGGCTGCTCCTCCTCGGGGAAGAGCACTCCGCAGTCGACGATCAGCAGCCGGCCGCCGTATTCGAAGACCGTCATGTTGCGGCCGATCTCACCCAGGCCGCCGAGGGGGGTGACGCGCAGGCCGCCCTTGGGAAGCTTCGGCGGGGCGCCGAGCTCAGGATGCGGATGACTCAAAAGACTCTCCTCACCACACACGCCACGCTGCCGTCGAGGCACGTGGCGCGCATGACATTCGTGCACTTGCTATGTGGCGGTTGTTGGTCCGTATTCAGTTATGAAGTCTGTGTTCAGAGCTGTACCCCGCCGGCGGCGAGATCGCGCTTGAGCTGTTCGGTCTCCTCGGGGGAGAGCTCGACGAGCGGCAGGCGCAGCGGGCCGGCGGGCAGGTTCTGCAGGCCGAGGGCGGCCTTGGTGGTGATCACGCCCTGGGTGCGGAACATGCCGGTGAAGACGGGCAGCAGCTTCTGGTGGATCTCGGTGGCCTTGGTGACGTCGCCGTTGAGGTGGGCGTCCAGGAGGGCGCGCAGCTCGGGGGTGACGATGTGGCCCACCACGGACACGAACCCCACGGCTCCGACCGAGAGCAGCGGGAGGTTCAGCATGTCGTCGCCGCTGTACCAGGCGAGACCGGAGCGGGCGATCGCCCAGCTGGCGCGGCCGAGGTCGCCCTTGGCGTCCTTGTTGGCGACGATCCGGGGGTGCTCGGCGAGCCGGACGATGGTCTCGGTGTTGATCGGGACGCCGCTGCGGCCGGGGATGTCATAGAGCATGACCGGCAGGTCGGTGGCGTCCGCGATGGCCGTGAAGTGCCGCAGCAGGCCCTCCTGCGGCGGCTTGCTGTAGTACGGCGTCACCGCGAGCAGGCCATGGGCACCGGCGTCCTGGGCGGCGCGGGCCAGCTCGAGGCTGTGACGGGTGTCGTTGGTGCCGGCTCCGGCGACGACGAAGGCGCGGTCGCCGACCGCTTCGACCACGGCGCGGACGAGCTGGGCTTTCTCCGCGTCGCTCGTGGTCGGGGACTCTCCAGTGGTGCCGTTGACGACGAGGCCGTCGTTACCGGCGTCCACCAGGTGTGCGGCGAGCCGCTGCGCGCCGTCGAGGTCGAGGGCGCCATCCGCCGTGAACGGCGTGACCATGGCGGTCAGCACCCGCCCGAAGGGGGTCTGCGGTGTGGAAGTCGGAGCCATGGGTCCCACGCTACTCGTAGCTCACCGCGGGGTGCGCCTCCGGGGAGCAGGGATGTGGACTCCGGCACTGCCTGCTCGGGGGTTCAAGCAGTGCCGGGTCCGTCTGTTCAGCGTAGATGAACTTCTCAAAGTGCCGCAATCCGGACATCTCGCACGCCTACCCTGCGCGCCCGGCATCCGGCCCGCCGCCTGGGCTTTACGGCGCGATCCGGCCGTTGGCGTTGAATGCGCCGTACGTGAGCGGCATGAGCTTGGACCAGTGGGCCTCCATCTGCTCCCCGACCATTTCGATCTCGCGCTGCGGGAAGGACGGCACCTTCGCCTGCTCGTGCTGGGTGCGCAGGCCGAGGAAGTGCATCAGCGAGCGAGCGTTGCAGGTCGCGTACATGGAGGAGAACAGGCCGACGGGGAGGACCGCGCGGGCGACCTCGCGGGCGACGCCGGCGGCGAGCATCTCCTGATAGGCCTCGTACGCCTGGCGGTAGGAGTCCTCCATGACGCGGCCGGTGAGCTCGTGCTGCGCCGGGGTGCCCTCGACGAACTCGTACTTGCCCGGGCGGCCCTGCTGGACGAGCTTGCGGGACTCACCGGGGACGTAGAAGACCGGCTCCAGCTGGCGGTAGCGACCGGACTCCTCGTTGTACGACCAGCCGACGCGGTGGCGCATGAACTCGCGGAAGACGAAGATCGGTGCGCTGATGAAGAACGTCATGGAGTTGTGCTCGAAGGGGCTGCCGTGCCGGTCCCGCATCAGGTAGTTGATCAAGCCCTTGGAGCGCTCCGGGTCCTTCTGCAGCTCCTCGAGGGACTGCTCGCCGGCCGTGGAGACGCGGGCCGCCCACAGCACGTCGCTGTCCGCGGCGCTGTGCTTGACCAGCTCGACCGTCACCTCGCTCCGGAAGCTGACGGCTGTGCCGTCGGGGCTCTCAGTGCTGTCGGCGGGGGTGTGGGACACCGGCGGTTCCTTCCGTTCGATCCTCGTGCGCGACCAGCCTACGGCCCGCCACTGACAGCCCAGAGAATGCGGCGTGATGCCGCGTTAGCCGCAAAAGGGACGGTCTGTAGCAGGGCGTGGAGCGGGAGTTGATATTTTTCACAGAAGTCTCGGAAAACGGGCACCAATCGGACGCCACACACGTCTAACCCTGTGACAGTGCCCACTACGAGGTTCCTAGGAGAGCCCGCTCATGTTCCGCCGGCGAGAGCCCGTCCCGTTCGCCTTCGTTGCCGAGGCAGACCGGTTCCGCAGCAATGTCACTCCCCCGCCGCGCGAGCGCGCCTCCCGTGCGCAGCTCCTCGGCCAGTCACTGATCACGCTGACAGTCGTGGGCGGCCTGGCCGGCGCCCTGCTGTTCGGCGTTCCCGCACTGCAGCAGGACAGCTCGGCCTCGAATCGGACGCATCAGTCCGAGGCGGCCCATCGCTGAACGGGCGAGCGGAGCGGACCACCGAGTGGTTCCGCTCCGCAGGTCCCGATAGCCTCACCGGTCACAGCTTCCTCAGCACGTTCGTCAGTGCTGAGCCGCCCCGAGTGAGGATCAGCCGTGCCCCTGCCCTTCCTGACGGCCGACCGCGACCTCGATGCCGATGCCGCGGAATCGGCCGCGCTGCCGCATGACGAGCCCGACCACTGGCGCCGTCCCTACCGCCCCGGACCGTGGCGGGTGGGGGCGGCGTCCGTGCTTTTGCTGCTCGCCTCGTTCGTGCTGCTCTCCTCGATGATCATCGCGATGGCGGGCTCACTGCCCGGCGCCGGGATCGTCGCGGCGATCGGCGCACTGACGATCGCCCTCGCACTGCGGCTGCTGAGGGTGGGCCTGTGGGTCAGCTCGCACGGCCTGCGGCAGGTGAACCTGCTGCGTACGACCACGGAGCCGTGGAGCGCCCTCGCCTCGGTGGGTACCCGCCAGCAGCCGGTGCGCTGGCTGGGGCTGCCACGGACGGTGCAGGGGCAGGCGCTGGTCGTCGACCGCAGGCGGGGCGAGCCGCTCCGGACCCTGGTCACCGACCACAACGCCGACTTCCTCCACCGCCCGGAGGCGTTCGAACGGGCCACCGACGTGCTGGAGGCCTGGGCGGCGGAGTACCGCGCCTGAGTCCTCATCCGGTCGATCAGGGCCGGACAGGCCCCGGGGCGCGACCGGCGGGACCGATCGCGCCCCGGGTCAGGACGCCTGGGACGGCGCGCCGTCGTGCAGAGCGATCGCGCGCTGCATGGCCTTGCGGGCGCGCGGGGTGTCCCGGGCGTCGTGGTAGGCGACCGCCAGGCGGAACCACGTGCGCCAGTCGCCGGGCGCTTCCTCCGTCTCGGCCTGCCTCCGGGCGAAGACCGCGTCGGCCGCGGCCCGGTCGATCCGGCCGCCGGGGGTCCGCTCCAGCTCGTCGACCGGCAGTCCGCCCTCGGCCTCCAGCGCGTGCGCCAGCCGGTGCGCGTCGCGCGCGAAGCGGGTGTTGTGCCAGAGGAACCACGCGCCGATGCACGGCAGCACGAAGGCCACCGCGCCCATCCCCATCGCGGCCGGCTCGCCGGTCAGCAGCAGGAGTACGCCCTCCAGCGCCACCACGCCGAAGACGATCACCAGCACGGTGGCGAGGAAGAAGTACGTGATCTTGCCGCCCATGACCGTCCGCCTCAGTCCAGGTCGAGGAAGTGTTCCAGGCCCACGGTCAGGCCCGGCGTGCTCACCACGCGGCGCACACCGAGCAGGATGCCCGGCATGAAGCTGCTGTGGTGCAGCGAGTCATGGCGGATGGTGAGCGTCTCGCCCTCGCCGCCGAACAGCACCTCCTGGTGGGCCAGCAGCCCGCGCAGCCGTACCGAGTGCACCGGCACGCCGTCCACGTCCGCGCCGCGGGCACCGTCCAGCGCGGTGCTGGTGGCGTCCGGCTGCGGGGCGCAGCCGGCCTCCTCACGGGCCTTGGCGATCAGCTGGGCGGTGCGGGCCGCGGTGCCGGACGGGGCGTCCGCCTTCTTCGGGTGGTGCAGCTCGACGACCTCGACCGACTCGAAGAAGCGTGCCGCCTGCTGGGCGAACCGCATGGTCAGCACCGCACCGATGGAGAAGTTCGGGGCGATCAGCACGCCCGCCTCCGGCGAGGCGGCGAGCGAGGTGCGCAGCTGCGCGAGGCGCTCGTCGGTCCAGCCGGTGGTGCCGACCACCGCGTGGATGCCGTGTCGCACGCAGAAGTCGAGGTTGCCCATCACCGCGCCGGGGTTGGTCAGCTCGACCACGACCTGGGCGCCGGCCTCGACCAGCGTCTCCAGCTTGTCCCCCCGGCCGAGCCCGGCGACCAGCTCCATGTCCTCGGCGGCCTCGACGGCCCGTACGGCCTCGGAGCCGATGCGTCCCTGGGCTCCGAGTACGGCCACGCGCAGCTTGCTCATCGTTTCCAGTCTCTCTCTCGGTGGTACGGCGGCGGGCCTAGGCGACGACGTCGTCCAGGCGGGCCGCCTGCCGGTCCTTCAGGGGGCCGATGACGGACAGCGAGGGGCGGTGGCCGAGCACGTCGCGGGCCACCTCGCGGACCTCGTCGGGGGTGACGGCCGCTATCCGGGCGAGCATCTCGTCGACCGACATCTGCCCGCCCCAGCACAGCTCGCTCTTGCCGATGCGGTGCATCAGCGCGCCGGTGTCCTCCAGGCCGAGGACGGTGGATCCGCGCAGCTGGCCGATGGCGCGGTGGATCTCGTCGTCGCTGAGGCCGTGCGCCGCCACCTGGTCGAGCTCGTCGCGGCAGATCTTCAGGACGTCGTGCACCTGGCTGGGGCGGCAGCCGGCGTAGACCCCGAAGAGGCCGCAGTCGGCGAAGCCCGAGGTGTACGAGTACACGCTGTAGGCCAGGCCGCGCTTCTCCCGGACCTCCTGGAAGAGCCGGGACGACATGCCGCCGCCCAGGGCCGTGTTCAGCACGCCCATCGCCCATCGGCGGTCGTCGGTGCGTGCCATGCCGGGCATCCCGAGGATCACATGGGCCTGCTCGGTCCTGCGGTTGAGCAGCTCCACGCGGCCGGCGGTGCGGATGGCGCGGGCGCCGGAGCGCGGGGCGATCGGGACGGCGTCCGTCCGCTCCAGTGCCCCGGCCTGCTCGAAGGCGCGGCGGACCATGCGGACGACCTTGGCGTGGTCGATGTTGCCGGCGGCGGTGACGACCAGGTGCGTGGGGTCGTAGTGCTTCTTGTAGAACCGGCGGACGCGGTCGGCGGTGAGGGCGTTGACGGTGTCGACGGTGCCCAGGACCGGGCGGCCGAGCGGGGTGTCGCCGAGCATGGTGTGCGCGAACAGGTCGTGCACACAGTCGCCGGGGTCGTCCTCGGTCATCGCGATCTCTTCGAGGATGACCCCGCGCTCGGCGTCCACGTCCTCGGCCTCGATCAGCGAGCCGGTGAGCATGTCGCAGACCACGTCTATGGCCAGCGGCAGGTCGGTGTCGAGCACCCGCGCGTAGTAGCAGGTGTACTCCTTCGCGGTGAAGGCGTTCATCTCGCCGCCGACCGCGTCGATGGCGGCGGAGATGTCCAGCGCGCTGCGCCGCTCGGTGCCCTTGAAGAGCAGGTGCTCGAGGTAGTGCGTGGCGCCGTTGAGGGACGGGGTCTCGTCGCGGGAGCCGACGTGCGCCCAGATCCCGAAGGTCACCGAGCGGACCGACGGCAGCGTCTCGGTGACGATGCGCAGACCGCCGGGGAGGGTGGTCCTACGGACCGTGCCGGCGCCCGCGGTGCCCTTGAGAAGCGTTTGGGTACGGGCGACGGCCCGCCCCTCCGAAGAGGTGCGGGCCGTCGTCCTGTGCGTACGGGACGTCACTTGTCGGTGTCGTCCTTCGTGTCGTCCTTCGTGTCGGCCTTGGCGGTGTCTTCCTCCTCGATCACGGGGATCAGGGAGAGCTTGCCGCGCTGGTCGATCTCGGCGATCTCGACCTGGACCTTGGCGCCCACCGCGAGCACGTCCTCGACGTTCTCCACGCGCTTGCCGCCGGCGAGCTTGCGGATCTGCGAGATGTGCAGCAGGCCGTCCTTGCCCGGGAGCAGGGAGACGAACGCACCGAAGGTGGTGGTCTTGACGACCGTGCCCAGGTAGCGCTCGCCGACCTCCGGCATGGTCGGGTTGGCGATGCCGTTGATCGTGGCGCGGGCGGCCTCGGCGGCCGGGCCGTCGGCGGCACCGATGTAGATGGTGCCGTCGTCCTCGATCGTGATGTCGGCGCCGGTGTCCTCCTGGATCTGGTTGATCATCTTGCCCTTGGGGCCGATGACCTCACCGATCTTGTCCACCGGGATCTTGACGGTGATGATCCGCGGCGCGTTCGGGGACATCTCGTCCGGAACGTCGATCGCCTCGTTCATCACGTCCAGGATGTGCATCCGGGCGTCGCGGGCCTGCTTGAGGGCCGCGGCCAGGACGGAGGCCGGGATGCCGTCCAGCTTGGTGTCGAGCTGGAGGGCGGTCACGAAGGTCTTCGTGCCGGCGACCTTGAAGTCCATGTCACCGAAGGCGTCCTCCGCACCGAGGATGTCGGTGAGGGTGACGTAGTGGGTCTCGCCGTCGATCTCCTGGGAGATCAGACCCATGGCGATGCCCGCGACCGGGGCCTTGAGCGGCACACCGGCGTTGAACAGCGACATGGTCGAGGCGCAGACCGAGCCCATGGACGTGGATCCGTTGGAGCCGAGGGCCTCGGAGACCTGACGGATCGCGTACGGGAACTCCTCGCGGGTCGGCAGCACCGGCGTCAGCGCGCGCTCGGCGAGCGCACCGTGGCCGATCTCGCGGCGCTTGGGGGAGCCGACGCGACCGGTCTCACCGGTGGAGTAGGGCGGGAAGTTGTAGTTGTGCATGTAGCGCTTGCGGGTCACCGGGGAGAGGGTGTCCAGCTGCTGCTCCATACGGAGCATGTTGAGGGTGGTGACGCCCAGGATCTGGGTCTCGCCACGCTCGAACAGCGCGGAACCGTGCACCCGCGGGATGGCCTCGACCTCGGCGGCCAGCGTACGGATGTCCGTGACGCCGCGGCCGTCGATGCGCTTCTTCTCCTTGATGACGCGCTCACGGACCAGGGTCTTGGTCAGCGAGCGGTACGCGGCGGAGATCTCCTTCTCGCGGCCCTCGAACTCCGGCAGCAGCTTCTCGGCGGCCAGGCCCTTGACGCGGTCCAGCTCGGACTCGCGCTCCTGCTTGCCGGCGATGGTCAGCGCCTGGGCGAGCTCGTCCTTGACGGCCTTGGTGAGGGCCTCCAGGACGTCGTCCTGGTAGTCGAGGAAGATCGGGAACTCGCCGACCGGCTTGGCGGCCTTGGCGGCGAGGTCCGACTGCGCCTTGCACAGGACCTTGATGAAGGGCTTCGCGGCCTCGAGACCGGCGGCCACGACCTCCTCGGTCGGGGCCTCGGCACCGTCCTTGACCAGCTGGATGGTCTTCTCGGTGGCCTCGGCCTCGACCATCATGATCGCGACGTCGCCGTCCGGGAGGACGCGGCCGGCCACGACCATGTCGAAGACGGCGTCCTCGAGCTCGGTGTGGGTCGGGAAGGCCACCCACTGGCCCTTGATCAGGGCGACGCGGGTACCACCGATGGGGCCGGAGAAGGGCAGGCCGGCCAGCTGCGTGGAGCAGGAGGCGGCGTTGATGGCGACCACGTCGTAGAGGTGGTCGGGGTTGAGCGCCATGATCGTCTCGACGATCTGGATCTCGTTGCGCAGGCCCTTCTTGAAGGACGGGCGCAGCGGGCGGTCGATCAGGCGACAGGTGAGGATGGCGTCCTCGGAGGGACGGCCCTCACGACGGAAGAAGGAGCCGGGGATCTTCCCGGCTGCGTACATCCGCTCCTCGACGTCGACGGTCAGCGGGAAGAAGTCCAGCTGGTCCTTCGGGTTCTTGGAGGCGGTGGTGGCCGACAGCACCATGGTGTCGTCGTCCAGGTACGCGACGGCGGAGCCGGCGGCCTGCTTGGCCAGGCGGCCCGTCTCGAAGCGGATGGTGCGGGTGCCGAAGGAGCCGTTGTCGATCACGGCTTCGGCGTAGTGGGTCTCGTTCTCCACCAGGAATATCTCCTCGTCTGCGTCTGCTGCCCGTATGGCGGCAGACCGTCTTCGGTGGAGCGCCGGTGCGGGCCGGTCTTCGATCGAAGCACCCGGAGAGGGGTCGCATGCCGTGCATGGACCGTCCGGGGGCCACTACCGAGGACCGGCGGCCAGGAGGCGCTCCTACCGCGTTCAGTTTTGCGATATGGCACCAGACTACAAAGCTTCCGTCCACCGTGAGATGGCGTAGGCGTCCGGTGCGTACGGCAAAGGGAGCGGCCCCCGGTGGGAACCGCTCCCTTTACGGCGTCTTACTTGGCGCCCGCCGCGCCGCGGCGGATGCCCAGGCGCTCGACCAGCGCGCGGAAGCGCGTGATGTCCTTCTTCGCCAGGTACTGCAGCAGGCGACGGCGCTGGCCGACGAGCAGCAGCAGACCACGGCGGGAGTGGTGGTCGTGCTTGTGGGTCTTGAGGTGCTCGGTCAGGTCCGAGATGCGGCGGGTGAGCATCGCGACCTGGACCTCGGGGGAGCCGGTGTCACCCTCCTTGGTGGCGAACTCGGCCATGATCTGCTTCTTCGTAGCGGCGTCGAGCGACACGCGGTACTCCTCTGGGTTTCGGTCCGTGAGCGCCCCTGGTTTGCCTCACAGGGAATCTTGGATGACTCGACCGGACCGTCACACAGCGTACCAGCTGCGAAACGGCCCCCCGACCGGGTGGTCGGGGGGCCGTGGCACGGGCGGGGCGGCGCTAGCTGCCGGTGAGCCCGCGCACCTCGTTGTAGACGTCCAGGACCGCCAGGCACAGCGGCACCAGGGACAGCAGGACCAGGCCGTCGAAGACGTCGAAGATCCGGCCCCAGAAGGGGGTGACGCCCTTGCGCGGGACGACCAGGCCGACGCCGACCAGGAGGGCGGCGCCCACCGCGATGCTGCTGGAGAACCAGACGGTGCGGATGTTCAGCGGACCGGAGTCCTGGTACTGCATGAGGTCGACGAAGATGTCCGTCGGCGGGTGCAGCGTGATGCCCAGGATCAGCAGGACGATCGTCAGGATGCCGGCGATGGTCAGGCAGGCGACCTGCGCGGTGTAGTCGAAGAGCCGGGCACGCAGCATGATCGTGATGCCCGCGGCCAGGGCCAGCAGCTGGGCCCACATGTTGTCGGAGAAGCCGAGGACGATACCGGCCGAGCCCACGACCAGGGCGGCGCAGCCGGCGACGAGGCCGAGCAGCAGCTCGTGGCCGCGCTTGGCCTGGTTGCCGATCTTGACGAAGTCGACGGACTCGGTCTCGCCGCCGTTGTCGAAGGAGCCCTTGGCGATCTGGTCGGGCGACTTGTAGCCGATGGGCAGGCGGGCGAAGCGGGCGGAGAGGCCGGGCAGCCAGGCGACCATCGCGATGGCGACGACGGCGGTGACGGCGGCGACCTCGCGGGGCTGGGCGTCGGTGAGGATCGCGGCGAAGACCGCGAGGGTGCCGATGGCGGACAGGAAGGCGGCCGCGACGAAGGGCGCGTCACCGCGCGGCAGCAGGACCACCAGGAGCACGGAGGCGATCAGTACGGTCACGCAGCCGACGAGCAGGTGCAGCCGGCCGGGGCCGGCGCCCTCGTCGACGGGGAAGATGCCGGAGCCGGCGATCAGCAGATGCGGCAGCGCGGCCAGGCCCAGCGCGATGGAGGAGGCGTGGTCGTCGTAGACCCGGGCGCGGACACCGGCCAGGGCGACCAGGACGATGCCGACGACGCCGGCGATGATGCCCGGCAGGCGGTGCATGTCGCGGTCGACGGGGTTGGAGAACCACAGGGCGAACGCCATCATCACGAGCAGCAGCACACCGGCGGTGAGGCCGACGACGTGCATCAGGTCGTCGCTCCAGCGGCTGCGGTTGCGCTTGACCGCGGAGGCGACGGCGTCGGAGACGTCGTCGAAGACCGGGAGCGGCAGCGATTCGGCGAACGGCTTCAGCAGCAGCAGGTCGCCGTCGAGGATCTGCTGCTGCGCGAGCGACTGCCCGGCGTCGAGGACCGTGCCGTCGCGGCGTACGAGGTGGTAGCCGGTCGGTGCGCCTTCAGCCTGGGACTGCCCGGAGAGCCGCAGGATCTCCGGATAAATGTCGACGAGTGCGACGTCCTCCGGCAGAGCCACGTCGATCCGTGCGTCCGGCGCGGCGACTGTGACCCGGCAAAAGCCGGTGCCAGTGCTCGTGCTCACCTGGCGGTTCCCCCTATCCGTTGGGCGTTTTGTCGCTTCGCGCGCCGTATATATAGAGCCGTCACTGCGGGGCTGTGGCACGCTCGCGAGGCGTCAGCGTACCGTCCAATTCAGCGACCGCCCCACCCGCCCCGAGACTTGACGCTTAACAGTAGGATCAACGCCTGGTTCGGGCCAAGGACTTGGCTCGGGGGGACCGTCGAATCCAACGGGGGCGGTCCGAGACTGCGAGATGCATGAAGGACTGATGCCTCGGTGAGCGTTGTCATCGTCAAGCGCCCGCCCCGCGCGCTGCCACCCGAAGTCCCCTCGGAGGAGGTGACACTCGAGGCACCTCCGGAGCTGCCGCGTGAAGGCGAATCGGAGAACATGCTGATGACCCTTATGCCCATGATGGGCATGGCGTCATCCGCGGGATTCCTGTTCATGGGCAACCAGCCGTTCATGAAAATCATGGGCGGCTTTATGGTGGCGTCCACTCTGGCAATGGCGATCGTACAGATCGTCAAAGCCCGTCAGGGGCCTTCCGGACAAATGCTTCAGGAGCGTCAGGATTACCTCAAGTACCTGACGCAGAAGCGGAAAGAGGTGCGTCGCACCGCGCGCAAGCAGCGGGACGCGCAGCTCTTCACGCACCCCGACCCGAGCCAGTTGTGGTCCATCGTGGCCGAGGGCAAACGGGTGTGGGAACGGCGGGCGACCGACCCCGACTTCGGGCAGGTGCGTCTCGGGCTCGGGCCGCAGCAGCTGGCCACCCCGCTGAGGGCGCCGGAGACCGCACCGGTCGACGAGCTGGAACCGCTCACCGCGCATGCGATGAAGGAGTTCCTCGACAAGCACGGGCAGTTGGACAACCTGCCGCTGGCGGTCTCGCTGCGCGCCTTCTACCACCTGACCGTCTCCGGCGACCCGGACACGGTCTACGGCGCCTCGCGCGCGATCATCGCCCAGCTGTGCACCCTGCACTCGCCCGAGGACCTGGTGGTGGCGGTCGTCGCCGCGCCCGGTGCGCAGGCCGAGTGGGAGTGGACGAAGTGGCTGCCGCAGGTCCAGGACAAGTCCACCGACGGCGCGGGCAGCCGCCGGCTGGTCGTCGGCGACCTCGGTGAGGT
This sequence comes from Streptomyces sp. NPDC059008, assembly GCF_042749045.1. Classification (NCBI taxonomy): domain Bacteria; kingdom Bacillati; phylum Actinomycetota; class Actinomycetes; order Kitasatosporales; family Streptomycetaceae; genus Streptomyces; species Streptomyces sp. NPDC059008. The sequence continues at coordinate 13,346 of NZ_JBHYJC010000082.1, forward strand.
CGAGGAGCTGCTGGCGGACGAGCTGGAGGGCCGCGGGCGGTTCAACCCGCAGGGCACTCCGGTGACCGACACCCCGCATGTGGTGATCGTGCTCGACGGCGGCGAGGTCCCGATGGACTCGGTGATCGCCGGTGCCGAGGGCCTGCAGGGCGTCACCATCCTGGAGGTCGTCCCGGGCGACCTGGACGAGATCCGCGGCGGTCTGGCCGTACAGGTGTGGCCGGGCAAGCTGGTGCTGGAGTCGGCCAGCGGCGCGGTCTACCACGGTGTCTGCGACACCCTGTCGATCGCCGAGTCGGAGGCGCTGGCGCGTCAGCTGGCCCCGCTGCGGGCGGGTTCGGGTGCCGACGGCGAGGAACCGCTGCTGTCCGCCCTGGACTTCACCGACCTGCTCAACATCGGCGACGCCGGTTCCCTGGACGTGTCGCGTACGTGGCGGCCCCGGACGCTGGCCGAGCGCCTGCGGGTCCCGATCGGTGTCGACCGCGACGGCCAGCCGGTCATGCTGGACATCAAGGAAGCCTCGCAGCAGGGCATGGGCCCGCACGGCCTGTGTGTCGGTGCGACCGGTTCCGGTAAGTCCGAGGTGCTGCGCACCCTGGTGCTGGCGCTCGCGGTCACGCACTCCTCGGAGACGCTGAACTTCATCCTCGCGGACTTCAAGGGTGGCGCCACCTTCACCGGTATGTCGGAGATGCCGCACGTCGCGGCGGTCATCACCAACCTCGGCGAGGACGTCACGCTGATCGACCGCATGCGCGACTCGATCACCGGTGAGCTCCAGCGGCGCCAGGAGCTGCTGCGCTCCGCGGGCAACTACGCCAACATCACCGACTACGAGAAGGCGCGTGCCGCGGGTGCCCCGCTGGACCCGCTGCCGTCGCTGGTGATGATCATCGACGAGTTCTCCGAGCTGCTCGCCGCCAAGCCCGACTTCATCGAGATGTTCATCCAGATCGGCCGCATCGGCCGATCGATGGGTGTGCACATGCTGCTCGCCTCGCAGCGTCTGGAAGAGGGCAAGCTGCGCGGTCTGGACACCTTCCTGTCCTACCGGCTGGGTCTGCGGACGTTCTCCGCGGCCGAGTCGCGGACCGCGATCGGTGTGCCGGACGCCTACCACCTGCCGAACGTCCCCGGTTCCGGCATCCTGAAGTACGACACCGAGACGATGGTCCAGTTCAAGGCCGCATACGTCTCCGGTACCTACCGCGGCCCGGGTGGCGGCGGCCGCAGCGGCCCCGGTGGCCGGTCGATGCGGATGCCGGTGCCCTTCACCGCGGCCCCGGTCATCGAGCAGATCATCGAGGAGCCGGTGGCCGTCGAGGCGGCCGAGCCGGAGATCGACGACGCGCTCGCCGACACCGTGCTGGACGTCATGGTCCAGCGGATGCAGGGCCAGGGCCCGCCGGCGCACCAGGTGTGGCTGCCGCCACTGGAGGAGGCGCCGACGGTCAACCAGCTGCTGCCGACGCTGGCGGTCACCCCCGAGCGGGGCGTGCACGCGGCCGAGTACACCGCGCTCGGCAAGCTCGTGGTGCCGGTCGCGCTGGTGGACAAGCCGTTCGAGCAGCGGCGCGACGTGATGTACCTGGACTTCTCCGCCGGTGCCGGTCACGGTCTGGTCGTGGGCGGTCCGCAGTCGGGCAAGTCGACCCTGATCCGTTCCGCCATCGCGGCGTTCTCGCTCACCCACACCCCTGCCGAGGTGCAGTTCTACTGCCTCGACTTCGGCGGCGGCGGCATGCTGACGATGGAGGGCCTGCCGCACGTCGGCGGTGTCGCCTCGCGTCTGGACGCGGAGAAGGTCCGCCGTACGGTCGCCGAGGTCGTCGGCATCCTCAACCAGCGTGAGGAGTTCTTCCGGCAGAACAGCATCGACTCGATCGCGACCTACCGCCAGCGGCGGGCCGCGGGCGCCTTCCCCGACGAGAAGTGGGGCGACGTCTTCCTGATCATCGATGGCTGGGCGACGTTCAAGACCGACTACGAGCAGCTCGACCCGGTGATCCTGGACATCGCCGCCCGGGGTCTCGGTTTCGGTGTCCACCTGATCATCGCCGGCGCCCGCTACACCGAGGTCCGCCCGGCGCTGCGCGACCAGCTCCTCAACCGCGTCGAGCTGCGCCTGGGCGACCCGATGGAGTCGGAGTTCGACCGCAAGCGCGCGGAGAACGTCCCGATGGGCAAGCCCGGCCGCGGTCTGTCCCCCGAGAAGCTCGACTTCCTCTCGGCGCTGCCGCGCCTGGACGGGATGAGCGACCCGGAGACGATCAGCGACGGCATCGCGAACCTGGTGTCGACGGTCAAGGAGCACTGGCAGGGCGAGCCCGCCCCGAAGGTGCGGATGCTGCCGACGATGCTGCGCGCCACCGATCTGCCCAAGGGCAGCGACTACCCGGAGCACGGGATCGCGATCGGTGTCGACGAGACCACGCTGTCGCCGGCGTTCATCGACTTCGAGACCGACCCGCTGCTGGTCATCTACGGCGAGAGCGAGTCGGGCAAGTCGTCGCTGCTGCGCCTGCTGACCAAGCAGATCGCCGAGCGGTACCCGTCCGACAAGGCGCTGATGGTGGTCTCCGACTACCGCCGCGCGCTGCTCGGCGAGGTCCCGGAGAGCCATCTGTACAAGTACTGCGCCGCGGGTCCGCAGCTGCAGGAGGTCATCAGCGGCCTGGCCGGTTCGCTGGGCCGACGGATGCCCGGACCGGACGTCACGCCGGAGCAGCTGCGCAACCGCAGCTGGTACGACCTGCCGGACGCGTTCGTGATCGTCGACGACTACGACCTGGTGGCGACCAGCAGCGGCAACCCGCTGCAGCCGCTGCTGGAGTACCTGCCGTTCGCCCGTGACCTGGGTCTGCGCCTGATCATCGCGCGCAGCTCCTCGGGTGCCGGACGGTCGTCGTTCGAACCGGTGATGCAGCGCACCAAGGAGCTCGGTGCGCAGGGCCTGATCCTGTCCGCCGACCCCGCCGAGGGTCCGCTGATGGGCAACGTCAAGGGTCAGCCCCTCACGCCCGGCCGGGCGACGTTCATCACCCGCAAGCGCGGTGCGCAGCTGGTCCAGACGGGCTGGCTGCCGGCCAACGGCCAGTAGCCGACGGCACGCACAACGGCGGTGGGGCGTCCCTCTCAGGAGGGGCGC
>NZ_JBHYJC010000083.1:0-16362 GCF_042749045.1 Streptomyces sp. NPDC059008
CCCCGCGCGCCGCGGCGCCAGGGGCCGGCGGGCTCCTCGGGGGCGGTCATCGCACGCCGCCCCGCCGGGGCTCCGGGGCCCGCTCCGTGCGTGCGGTACCCGCGACCCCACCGCCGGGCCCTCCGGCCCGTTCCGGCGCCGGCCCGGGCGCCACCGCCGCCGACACGGTGCGGCCGTCCGGCCCGTCCGCCCCCTCAGGCGTGACGTTTCCTCTACCGCCCCGCGCCGAAGGCGGCTCCCCGGCCGCCGCCGTCACCAGGTCCGGGTGCCAGCCGTAGCGGGCGAGCGACGCGGCCAGCGCCCGGACCATCCGCGGGTCGAACTGGGTGCCGGCGCACTTGCGCAGCTCCGCGACCGCCACCGGCACCGGGCGGGCCCGGCTGTAGGAGCGGGTCGAGGTCATCGCGTCGAAGGCGTCGGCGACCGCCACCACCCGGGCGAACTCCGGGATCTGATGCCCTTTCAGGCCGTAGGGGTAGCCCCGGCCGTCCAGCCGCTCGTGGTGGTGCAGGATGGCCGACCGCGCCTCCCCCAGGAATCCGATGCCCCGCACGATCTCGTGCCCGTACTCCGGATGCAGCTCGATGACCCGGCGCTCCTCCGGGGTCAGCGGCCCGTCCTTGCGCAACAGCCGGGTCGGGACGCCGAGTTTGCCGACGTCGTGCAGGATGCCGGCGAACCGGAGCACCTCCATCCGGTCCTCCGCCATGCCCAGCTCCCGGGCGATCATCACCGAGGCGCGGCCGACCCGCTCACTGTGCCCGCGGGTGTAGCGGTCCTTGATGTCCACGGCCTGGACCAGGGCGCGGATGGTGGCCTGATGGGCGGCGCGCTCGCGGTGGCAGCGGTCGAAGACCCAGCAGGACAGGTGCATCGGCAGCAGCACCAGCAGCGCCGCCGGCGGCCCGTAGGAGCTGCACCACAGCACGGCCATCATCAGCCCGGCCAGGCCGTGCACCAGGTGCGGGCCCAGCGAGCGGGTGAGCGACCCGCGCCAGGCGGTGCGTACGGGGTGGCGTTCGGCGGTGACCAGCACCCCGCCCTCCAGCGCGGCCGGCACCGCGCAGAAGGCCACCACGGCGGCCGCGGCGGGCAGCAGAAGATCGGGGAACCGCGGTGCGGACAGCGGGTGGTGGCCGATCGCCCGGAAGACCTCGGCGGCCGCGCAGCAGGCCAGGGCCGGTACGGCGGCGTGCCAGACCCGGCGGGCGGCGGCCCAACGGGCGTCGGCCGGTGCGAGCAGCGCTCCGGGGACGGCGGTCAGCGCGGCCAGCGGCGGCGGCAGCAGAAAGGCCCCGGCGAGCAGGACGGGGGCGGCCCAGCCGGGACCCGCGTACGACGGCGTCCCGTACGGCGCGCGGCCGCCGGGCAGCCGGCGGCGGACCTGTTCGCACAGTGCGTAGAGGGTGGCCAGGGCCAGGGCGCCGGTCCAGGGGGCGCCGGCACCGAGCCGTAACGCGGGGGCGGTGCACAGCGCCGCAGCCAGCGCGACGCAGCCGATATACCCTCGCGCGGCCGCCGGCAGTCCCCGCATCGCGCCCTCCTCAGCATGCCCACCGCTCTCCCCCGGCTCTCGGGGAGCGGGGGAACCCTCGCGGCCGCGGTGCGCTCGCGTCGCCTCCGCGGTGCGCCGGGGTTCGGTGAGAATAGAGGGGCCGGGGCGCCGGGGAGGGCGCATCGGCGGATCGGGCGGCTCTGACCGGCCTGCCCTCACCCCTTCGGGTGATGTGCCGCCTTATTCGGCGCGCGTGGCCTTCGTCCGTGCATCGGCGGAGCCGGTCGCGTCGGGCGTGCCGGCGGCCTCGCCCGCGCCGGCCGCCGCGTCCGCCTGCTCCCGCTGCGCCTGCTCGTGTCGGGCCTGGTCGAGCACGCTCACCTCGGGCACGGCCTCGCCGGCCCGGATCAGGTCGATCCGCCCCATGACCTTGGAGCGCAGATCGCTGGGGACGTCGTCATGGCCGCAGCAGCGCTTGACGAGCTTCTTGACGGCCTGCTCCAGGCCGTACTTCTCCAGGCACGGCGAGCATTCGTCGAGATGCACCTGGAACTCCGCGCACTCCCCGGCGGGCATCTCGCGGTCGAGATACTCGTAGAGGTGGTCAAGGACCTCTGAGCAGTCCTTCTCGTGCGGCTCTCCGCAGCTCATGATCCCGAGCCTTTCCGGTCGTGCGACTCCGACGTCCGCGCGGCCTGCGGGTCCGCAGCCGCCGCCCCCGCCGGGACCAGCCCGCGCTCACGGGCGTAATCCTCCAGCATGCCGCGCAGCTGGCGCCGACCGCGGTGCAGCCGGGACATCACCGTGCCGATGGGTGTCCCCATGATGTCCGCGATCTCCTTGTACGCAAACCCCTCGACATCCGCGAGGTATACCGCGATGCGGAACTCCTCGGGGATCGCCTGGAGCGCGGCCTTCACGTCCGAGTCCGGCAGGTGGTCGAGCGCCTGGGACTCGGCCGAGCGCAGGCCCGTCGACATATGCGACTCGGCGCGCGCCAGCTGCCAGTCCTCGATCTCGTCGGCGGCGCTGCGCTGGGGCTCGCGCTGCTTCTTGCGGTAGGAGTTGATAAAGGTGTTCGTGAGGATGCGGTACAGCCAGGCCTTGAGGTTGGTGCCCTCCCGGAACTGATGGAAGGACGCATACGCCTTGGCGTAGGTCTCCTGCACCAGGTCCTCGGCATCGGCCGGATTACGCGTCATGCGCAGCGCGGCGGAGTACATCTGGTCCAGGAAGGTGAGCGCGTCCCGCTCGAAGCGCGCGTTGCGCTCGGCCGCACTCTCCTGTCGGCGCGCGGACTGCTCCTCGGCCGTGCCGTCGGTCCCTGCGTCGGTACCGGTGACCGGACCCACCTCCTCCAACACCGTCACGGATCCGGAAGCGGACCCACTCGAATCGGAGAATAGACGACGATCCGGTGCCGCCGCCGCTCCAGCCAGGGCGGGCTGCGTCACCTGCATCTGCGACCACGGCAGGTCTGCGGCCGGGCGGGCCGGGCAAGCGATTCCCATGCGGCGGACTCCCATTCCTCATGCTTCGCCGGACGTACTCCACTACCTACGACACCCACAACAGCCGCATACGCCGGGTCATTCCCGCTCCGGGCCCCGATCTTCGCCAGGAGTTGACAAACCGCGTTGCCCCTTCGGCAATGGAGGGGTGGACGACACAGCACGGGACGACACGGACGGCACGGACGGCGCAGGCGGCAGCGCCTACGAACGGGTGCTCAGCGAGGTGGGCCCGCGGCTGCGCCGGCTGCGCCAGGAGCGCGGGGTGACGCTCGCCGCACTGTCCGAGGTGACCGGCATCTCGGTGAGCACCCTCTCGCGCCTGGAGTCCGGCGGCCGCCGGGCCACCCTCGAACTGCTGCTGCCGCTCGCGCACGCGCACCAGGTACCGCTGGACGAGCTGGTGGGGGCGCCGGAGGTGGGCGATCCGCGGGTACGGGCGGTACCGGTGCGGCGCGGGGACCGCACGGTGGTGCCGCTGACCCGCCAGCCGGGCGCACTGCAGGCGTTCAAGCTGGTCATCGACCCGGGCGGCGGGCCACCGGAGCTGCGTACGCACGAGGGGTACGAGTGGTTCTACGTCCTGTCCGGGCGGCTGCGGCTGCTGCTCGCCGACCGCGATGTGGAGCTGCGGGCCGGCGAGGCCGCCGAGTTCGACACCCGGCTGCCGCACTGGTTCGGCCCCGCGGGCGACGAGCCGGTGGAGCTGCTGAGCCTGTTCGGCAGGCAGGGCGAGCGGATGCACGTACGGGCCCGGCCGCGCGGGCAGGGGTGAGCCGCGGCCGGGCCGGCGGTGAGGTCAGCCGAACATCCCGTCGAGCCAGGCCGCCACGGCCGCCGTGATCACCGCCATCGACTCCGCCTCGCCGACGCCCGCCTTCTTCGGCACCGCGAAGCCGTGGTCGCCGTGCGCGACCTCGGTGATCCGCGTCCCCGGCGGGAACTCCGCCGGCCGGCCGAACGGGTCGCGGCCGCCCTGCACGACCAGGGTCGGCACCCCGGCGCCGGTCAGCTCGTCCGCCCGGGACTTCTCCGGCCGCCCCGGAGGGTGCAGCGGGAAGCTGAGCGCCAGTACCGCCTCGGCGCCCAGCTCGCGTGCCGTACGGCAGGCCACCCGGGCACCCGCGCTCCGGCCGCCGGCGACCACCGGCAGGCCCGGCTTCTCCAGCGCCGGCCACAGCGCGGTCCACCCGGCGTCCAGGGTCTTCGGCGCGGGCGCCACCTTCTTGCCGGCCACCCGCCACGGCTGCTCGACCAGCGCCACGGTGTAGCCGCGGGCCGGCAGCGCGGCCGCCAGGGCCCGCAGATCGCGTGCCTCGATGCCGCCGCCGGCGCCGTGGCTCAGGGCCACCACGGCCCGGGCCGGCGTCGCGTCGCGGTGCCAGGTGATCCGGGCGTCGCCCGCCGGTGTCGCGACCGTCTCGGTCTCCATCGCCCCTGTACTCATACGCCCCATCCTGCCCGCGCCGGCGCGCGGAGGGACACCGCAGCACGCCGGCGCCCGCGGCGGGCCGCCGTCAGAACAGGGTGCCGACCTCCGGCCCGTCGAGCTCGGTGAGCAGCTCGGGCCCGTTGTTGCGGACGTTGCTGACCTCGGTGGGGACGGGGTAGGCGCGCATCAGGCCGGGCGGCGGGGGCGCGAGCAGTCCGCGCAGCTCGTCGGGGTCCGTACGGGCCGGGTCGAGCCAGGCGTCCCAGCGGTCCGGGGTCAGCACCAGCGGCATCCGGGGGTGGATCTCGGCCAGCGACTGCGGCCCCTCGCCGCCGCCCGCCCCGGCCAGCGGGGTGGTCTCGGCCTCGGTGGTGACGACCGTGCAGGTCACCCACCAGGCCAGCGGGTGGTCGCCGGGCAGCGTCCGGTCCCGCCAGAACTCGTACAGCCCGGCCATCGCCATCACCGAGCCGTCCGCGGGCGTGACGAAGTAGGGCTGCTTACGGGGCCGCTTCTTCCTGCCCTGCTCCTCCAGCTGCCGCTCGGCGGCGTCGGTGACCCACTCGAAGTAGCCGTCGCCGGGGAGCAGGCAGCGGCGGGTGGCGAACGCCTGCCGGAAGGACGGCTTCTCGTGCACCGTCTCGGACCGTGCGTTGATCATCCGCGCGGCGCCCTCGGGTGACTTCGACCACGACGGGACCAGGCCCCACTTCAGCGTCCGCAGCTGGCGCACCGGGCCCGGCGGGAACGCCGCGGCCGCCTCGCCCTTGAGGGGACGCTCCAGCACCACGTGCACCGGATCCGTCGGAGCCACGTTCCAACTGGGCGCCAGGGTCTCCTTCGGCTCCCACTGCCGCACGCCGAAGAGCCCCGCCACGTCCTCGGCCCGTCGACTCGCTGCATACCTACCGCACATGCATGCCACACTGCCATGCCACACGAAGGGGAGACATGGACACCGACCACCTCACCGACATATGGAGCCGCGTCTTCGGGACCCAGCCCGCTCCTTCGCTCTGGCTGGTGATCGTCACCGCGGTGCTCGCGCTGGGCGCCGTCGTCCCGAGGACCGCCTGGCGACTGTCGCGCAACGCCGTCACCATCGCCCACGAGGGGGGGCACGGGCTGATCGCGCTGGTCACCGGCCGCCGCCTGGACGGCATCCGGCTGCACTCGGACACCTCGGGTCTGACCGTCTCGCGTGGCAAGCCGACCGGCCTCGGCATGGTGCTGACCGCGGCGGCCGGGTACGTCGCACCGTCCCTGCTGGGCCTGGCGGGCGCCGCGCTGCTCGCCGCGGGGCACACCACGGCGCTGCTGTGGGGCGCGACCGCCCTGCTGCTGGCGATGCTGGTCATGATCCGCAATGCCTACGGCGTGCTCACGGTCGTCCTGACCGGGGCGGCGTTCGTGCTGGTGTCCTGGCTGACGACGGCCGACGTGCAGGCGGCGTTCGCGTATGCGGTGGTGTGGTTCCTGCTGCTGGGCGGGGTGCGGCCGCCCTTCGAGCTGCAGGGAAAGCGGCGTCGGGGTGGAGCCGAGGACTCCGATCCGGACCAGCTGGCCCGGCTGACGAACGTCCCGGCGGCCCTCTGGCTCGGCCTGTTCCACGTGGTGACGCTGTGCTCCCTGATCGGCGGCGGACGCTGGCTGCTCGGCCTCTGATTACGCCGCCGGCGGCCGCCCTCACGCACCACCGCGCCCGGTGTGACCGCCGGTTGTGCGCGCCCGGCACGCGTGCTCACTACCAGTGCCGTGTTTCGGTGAGGTTGCGCCACTTTTGATCAAGATCGGCACCCTTGCCCAGCCATTAAAGTAAGGGCATGACCGAGAGCCCCGCACACCCCGCCCTGTGGCCCGCCCCCCTCGCCGCGGGGGCCGTCGATGCAACCGTCACCGTGCCCGGCTCCAAATCGGTCACCAACCGCGGCCTGGTCCTGGCCGCCCTCTCCTCCGAGCCCGGCTGGCTGCGCCGCCCGCTGCGCTCCCGCGACACGCTGCTGATGGCCGAGGCGCTGCGCACGATGGGCGTCGGCATCGAGGAGACCGCGTCCTCCAGCTCCGCCGGCGCGGCGGGGCGGCCCGGCGGCGGCGAGGCCTGGCGGATCATCCCGGCGGGGCTGCACGGCCCGGCCACCATCGACGTCGGCAACGCCGGCACGGTCATGCGCTTCCTGCCGCCGGTCGCCGCCCTCGCCGACGGCCCGATCCGCTTCGACGGCGACCCGCGCTCCTACGAGCGCCCGCTCGGCGGCGTCATCGACGCCCTGCGCGCCCTGGGCGCCCGGATCGACGACGACCACCGCGGCGCGCTCCCGATGACCGTCTTCGGCGGCGGCGCCCTGGACGGCGGCCCGGTCGAGATCGACGCCTCCTCCTCCTCGCAGTTCGTCAGCGCCCTGCTGCTGTCCGCGCCGCGCTTCAACCAGGGCGTCGAGGTCCGGCACGTCGGCGCGGCGCTGCCGTCGATGCCGCACATCCGGATGACCGTCGACATGCTGCGCAGCGTCGGCGCGCAGGTGGACACCCCCGAGGCCGGCGGCGAGCCGAACGTCTGGCGGGTCACGCCGGGCGCGCTGCTCGGCCGCGACCTGGTCGTCGAGCCGGACCTGTCCAACGCCCAGCCGTTCCTGGCCGCTGCGCTGGTCACCGGCGGCCGGGTCACCATCCCGGACTGGCCCGAGCACACCACCCAGCCCGGTGACGCGCTGCGCGAGATCTTCACCACCATGGGCGGCTCCTGCGAGCTGACCGAGCACGGCCTGACCTTCACCGGCAGCGGCCGGATCCACGGCATCGACGTCGACCTGAGCGAGGTCGGCGAGCTGACCCCGGGCATCGCCGCGGTCGCCGCGCTGGCCGACTCCCCGTCCACGCTGCGCGGGGTGGCGCACCTCCGGCTGCACGAGACCGACCGGCTGGCCGCGCTGACCAAGGAGCTCAACGAACTCGGCGGCGACGTCACCGAGACCGCGGACGGGCTGCACATCCGGCCGCGCCCGCTGCACGGCGGGATCTTCCACACCTACGAGGACCACCGCCTGGCCACCGCCGCCGCGGTGATCGGACTCGCGGTCGAGGGCGTGGAGGTGGAGAACGTCGCCACCACCGCCAAGACCCTGCCGGACTTCCCCGCGCTGTGGCAGGACATGCTCGACCCGGCGGCCGTCCCCGCCCGGAGAGCCTGAGGGGTACCGCCGCCATGCGCCGCTACGGCAAGAACCCCGACGAGGACGACATCCGCGTCCGTCCCAACCCCAAGGGCAACCGCCCGCGCACCAACATCCGCCCCAAGCACGAGGACGCCGGCGCGGGCCTGGTCCTGACCGTCGACCGCGGCCGGCTGACCTGCCTCATCGAGGGCCGTACGGTCACCGCGATGAAGGCCCGCGAACTGGGCCGCAAGAGCGCGGTGGTCGGTGACCGGGTCGCCGTCGTCGGCGATCTGAGCGGCACCAAGGACACCCTCGCCCGGATCGTCCGGGTCGAGCCGCGCACCTCGACGCTGCGCCGTACGGCCGATGACGACGACCCCTACGAGCGGGTCGTGGTCGCCAACGCCGACCAGCTCGCGATCGTCACCGCGCTCGCCGACCCCGAGCCGCGCCCCCGGCTCATCGACCGCTGCCTGGTCGCCGCCTACGACGCCGGGCTGGACCCGCTGCTGGTGCTGACCAAGTCCGATCTGGCGTCCGCCGACGCCCTGTTGGAGTCCTACGGCGCGCTGGGCGTCCCCTACGTCGTCACCAACCGCGACGAACTGGCCGACGGCAGCGCCGCCGAGCGGGTACGGGAACAGCTGACGGGCCGTATGACGGCGTTCGTCGGGCACTCCGGCGTCGGCAAGACGACCCTGGTCAACGCCCTGGTCCCGGAGCGCCGTCGGGCCACCGGGCATGTCAACGCGGTCACCGGCCGCGGCCGGCACACCACCACCTCCGCGCTGGCGCTGCCGCTGCCCGGCGACTCGGGCTGGGTCATCGACACCCCGGGGGTGCGCTCCTTCGGGCTGGCGCACATCGACCCGTCCCGGGTCATCCACGCCTTCCCCGACCTGGAGCCGGGCACCGCCGAGTGCCCGCGCGCCTGCAGCCATGACGAGCAGGACTGCGCGCTGGACGCCTGGGTCGGCGACGGTCACGCCGAACCGGCCCGCCTCTATTCGCTGCGCCGTCTGCTGGCCACCCGCGAGCGACGCGAGGGCGACTGACCGCCGGCGCCTCCCCTGCCGCCCGCCCTGGTTGAAGGCATAATCACACAAGGCCGGCGAACTGGTATCGGGGCCCTGCCCGCCCGGACGGGGCTCCAGATGAGTGCAGGTGACGTCCTGCCGCCACTCATCCAGCTGACGGAGGCAATGGGTCATGGCGTGGCTGCTGGTGGTGGTGGCGGGGCTCCTGGAGACCGGCTTCGCGGTCTGTCTGAAGCTCTCGCACGGCTTCACCCGTCTGTACCCGACCATCGCCTTCGCCGTCTTCGCGCTGGGCAGCTTCGGCCTGCTGACGCTGGCGCTGCGCAAGCTGGACGTCGGCCCGGCGTACGCGGTGTGGACCGGCATCGGCGCGGCGGGCACCGCGATCTACGGCATGGTCTTCCTCGGCGACCTGGTCTCCACGCTGAAGATCGTCTCCATCACGATGGTCATCGTGGGCGTGATCGGGCTGCAGTTGTCGGGGTCCGCGCACTGAGGTCCGGGGGCGGTGGCGGCGGCGCACCGGGTGTGAGCCCGCCGGCCGCCGCGCGCCCGCCTCCGCGGTGACGTCCCGTCAGTGCCGGGCGCCCGGCTCCGCACCGTCCGGCAGCCGCGCGAAGGCCCCCCGTACGAGCCGCGACACCGCCTCCGTCTCCGCCTCCCGTCGCGTCCGGCGCGCCGGCAGGCGTCCCGGCGCCGGCCCCGCCCCCGCCGCCGGGGCGACCACACAGGACAGCGTCAGCCGCGCCGCGGTCTCGCAGGCGGCGCCCAGGGCGGCCCGCTCCTCCTCGGGCCAGCCCGGCTCCAGCACCGCGACGGCCTGATCGCGGAGCCGGCCGACGAGCTCGGCGGGCTCGGGCAGCGGCCCCTCGGCGGACGGCGCCCCGCGCTGCGCGGGGACGCCCGGCCGGGCGCTCCCGGTCGGGGCCGGGTCCGCCGCCGGAGCCGGCAGCCGGTCTCCCCAACAGCCGGTCAGCGCGGCCTTGACCAGGGGGTTGACGCGTGCGGTGCGCAGCGTCCAGGTGGCCACGGCCGCCATCCGGGCCGCCGCGTCGGCCCGCGTCCCGGCGTCCGGGGTGCCGCCGCGGGCCAGTGCCCGGGCGACCCCGGCGAGGTAGCCGTCGGTCTCCCGGCGCACCAGGGCGCGGGCGAGGCCCTCCTTGCTGCCGAACTCGTTGTAGAGCGTCTGCCGGGAGACGCCGGCCGCGGCGGCGACATCGACCATCCGTACGGCCGTCCAGGCCCGGGCCAGCAATGCCGTATAGGCGGCATCCAGCAGGGATTCACGCGCTGCGGACATCCATCGCCTCCCCGGACGCCGGCCCAGGTGGCCGGTTTTCGCACAGAATTGACGTGGCATCAGGGGCTGTCAAGGGGCGTGACGGCACCATCGCCCCGCGCCCCCGCGCATGCCGCGCTCCGGCGCCGCCCCCCGGCCGGAGCACGCCACACGCCCGGCGGACCGTGGCCGTGTGGCTCCGGCGTATACCAATGGATACTGTTCGCACATGCCCGACTATCACGATGATCTTCGCCTCGGCCATGTACTCGCCGACGCCGCGGACGCCGCCACCATGGAGCGCTTCAAGGCGCTCGACCTCAAGGTCGAGACCAAACCGGACATGACGCCGGTGAGCGAGGCGGACAAGAGCGCCGAGGAGCTGATCCGCAGCCAGCTCCAGCGGGCCCGGCCACGGGACGCGGTGCTCGGCGAGGAGTTCGGCAGCGAGGGCGCGGGGCCGCGCCGCTGGATCATCGACCCGATCGACGGCACGAAGAACTACGTCCGCGGCGTGCCGGTCTGGGCGACGCTGATCGCGCTGATGGAGCGCGGCGAGGGCGGCGACCGCCCGGTGGTCGGCATCGTCTCCGCGCCGGCGCTCAACCGCCGCTGGTGGGCCGCGGAGGGCCTGGGGGCCTTCACCGGCCGCAGCCTGACCTCCGCGACCCGGCTGCATGTGTCCAGGGTCGGCCGCATCCAGGACGCGTCGTTCGCGTACTCCTCGCTGACCGGCTGGGAGGAGCGCGGCAACCTCGCGGGCTTCCTCGACCTGAGCCGGGACTGCTGGCGCACCCGGGCCTACGGCGACTTCTGGCCGTACATGATGGTCGCCGAGGGTTCGGTGGACATCTGCGCGGAGCCGGAGCTCTCGCTGTGGGACATGGCGGCCTGCGCGGTGGTGGTGAAGGAGGCGGGGGGTCAGTTCTCCGGCCTGGACGGCAAGCCCGGTCCGCACAGCGGCAACGCCGCGGCCTCCAACGGCCTGCTGCACGAGGATCTGCTCGGCTATCTCGGCGACGACAAGCGCTGACCTGCGCCAACGCAGTTGAGGGGGCGGGCAATCGGACTGGCGTCCAGCACCCGCCCCTTGTTGCATCGACGACGGCATGTGAACATGAGAATCCCCCACTTTGTGAACTTGTGAATTCCTTCGCAAGCACATTCACCAAGGAGGTGGCTCCGCTCCATGCCCATGTACGTCAAAGACGCCATGAGCACGGTGGTCCTCACCATCGGGCCCGCTCACACCCTCCGCCAGGCGGCGCAGCTGATGGCGGCCCGCCGCATCGGCTCGGCCGTGGTCCTCGACAACGACAACAGCGGCATCGGCATCCTCACCGAGCGCGACATCCTCAACTCGCTGGGCGCGGGCGAGAACCCCGACCGGGAGACCGCCCAGACCCACACCACCCCCGACGTGGTCTTCGCCGCCCCGGACTGGACCCTGGACGACGCCGCGGACGCCATGGTGCGCGGTGGCTTCCGCCATCTGATCGTGCTGGACGGCCATGAGCCGGTCGGCGTCGTCTCCGTGCGCGACATCATCCGCTGCTGGTCACCCGCCGCCGCACGAGCGGGTGCCGTACCGGCCTGACCAGGGCCGGATACGCGAAGAGGCCGGAGCCCATCGGCATCCGGCCTCTTCGGTTGTTACGGCAAGCGGCACCCGGGCAACCCCCACGGCGAGCCACCGCATCCGCGAGAGCGGTGGCAGCCCGGCCGCACAGGGCCCATGTCAGCCGCGCAGGGCCTGGACCGCGGCTTCCAGCCGCTTGCCGTAGTCCGCGTCCGCCTTGCGGAAGTTCTCGATCGCCCGCTGGGCGATGTCGTCGCGGGAGACCTGGGCGATGAAGCCCGCCAGGTTGTCGATCAGGCGCTCCTTCTCGTCCTCCGACATCAGGCGGTAGAGGTTGCCGGCCTGGACGAAGTCGTTGTCCTCGGCGTGCGAGGGCGCGGCCTGCTCGCCCGTGGCGCCGGTGACGGGCGCCGGCTGCCACAGCGGCCGGCCGGTCTCGACCGGGCCGCCGAAGCTGTTGGGCTCGTAGTTCTTCTGGCCCGCGTGGCGACCGTCGTAGAGCAGCCCGTCCCGGCCGTGGGTGCGCGCCTCGGTGGCGTGCGGGCGGTTGACCGGCAGGTGGTCGGCGTTGATGCCGACGCGGTAGCGGTGCGCGTCGCCGTACGCGAAGAGCCGGCCCTGCAGCATCTTGTCGGGGGACGGGCCGATGCCCGGCACGAAGTGGTGCGGGGAGAAGATCGACTGCTCGACCTCGGCGAAGATGTTCTGCGGGTTGCGGTTGAGCTCCAGCTTGCCGATCTCGATCGGCGGGTAGTCCTCGTGCGGCCAGACCTTGGTCAGGTCGAACGGGTTGAAGCGGTAGTTCGCCGCGTCGGCCGCGGGCATGATCTGCACCTGCACGGTCCAGGTCGGGAAGTCGCCCCGCTCGATGGCCGTGCGCAGGTCACGCTGGTGGCTGTCCGGGTCCTCACCGGCGAGCTTGTTGGCCTCGTCCTGGGTGAGGTTCTTGATGCCCTGGTCGGTCTTGAAGTGGTACTTGACCCAGAAGACCTCGCCCGCCTCGTTGTTCCACTGGAAGGTGTGCGAGCCGTAGCCGTTGAGGTGGCGGTACGAAGCCGGGATGCCGCGGTCACCGAACAGCCAGGTCACCTGGTGGGTGGACTCGGGCGACAGACCCCAGAAGTCCCAGACGTTGTCCGCCTCCTGCGAGCCGGTGTACGGGTCGCGCTTCTGGGTGTGGATGAAGTCCGGGAACTTGATGGCGTCCTTGATGAAGAACACCGGGGTGTTGTTGCCGACGAGGTCGTAGTTGCCCTCCTCGGTGTAGAACTTCAGCGCGAAACCGCGCGGGTCACGCACCGCGTCGGCCGCACCGAGGTTGCCCGCGACCGTGGAGAAGCGCAGGAAGGTCTCGGTCTGCTTGCCGACCTCGGAGAGGAACTTGGCACGGGTGTACTTGGTCACGTCCGCGGTCACCGTGAACGTGCCGTACGCGCCGGCGCCACGGGCGTGCACGATGCGCTCCGGGATGCGCTCGCGGTTGAAGTGCGCCAGCTTCTCGATCAGGAGCTGGTCCTGGATGAGGCCGGGTCCGCCGATGCCGGCCGTCTCGCTGTTCTGGTTGTCCGCGACCGGAGCCCCGGTCTCCGTGGTCAGCGGTCCGGTGCTGCTCTCTACCGACACGTGCGCCTCCTGAAGTCTTCTACACCTGCCCTTGGCTTGCGCCGAACCCGATCCTACATTGGACATTGTCTAAGTCAAGAAGCGCATGAAAGCCATACACAATCCGGTGATGGACCGGCCACTGCTACCCTGGCTCTATCTGACTGATAGGTGATTGGCATGAGTGACCTGCTGGAACGGCTCCGGGGACGCGGCTGGCGGCTGACCGCGCAGCGACGCGTCGTCGCCGAGGTCCTCGACGGGGACCACGTCCACTACACCGCTGACGAAGTGCACGCGCTGGCATCCGAACGACTCCCGGAGATCTCCCGCGCCACCGTCTACAACACCCTGGGCGAGCTGGTCTCGCTCGGGGAGGTGATCGAGGTGAGCACGGACGGCCGCGCCAAGCGCTACGACCCCAACGCCCATCACGACCACCAGCACCTCGTCTGCTCGCAGTGCGGCACGATCCGCGATGTGCACGTCCAGGGCGACCCGCTGTCCGCCCTCCCCGAGCCGGAGCGCTACGGCTTCCAGGTCTCCGAGGTCACGGTGACCTACCGGGGCATCTGCCCGCACTGCAGCGGCACGCACTGACGCACCGGCGCGCCCGCCCCCGTTCCGGCGGGCCACGCCGCACTTCAGACCCGAGAGCCCGCGCCCGTCCGGCCGCGGGCTCTTCCGTGCGCCCCGCACCGGCTCCTCTGCCCTCCGGCGAGCCCGTCGACCGCGGCCCGTGGGCAGCGGCGGAGGCGGCCGTGAGGGCCCGCAGACACGACGAAGGCCCGGATCCCATGGAATCCGGGCCTTGGCCTGTGAGTAGCGGGGACAGGATTTGAACCTGCGACCTCTGGGTTATGAGCCCAGCGAGCTACCGAGCTGCTCCACCCCGCGTCGTTGTGGCTTTACTCTAACCCCAGCCCGACGACCAGCGCAAATCCCTTCCCCACCGCCCGGGAACCGACCCCCGACCCCGGGCCTTCCGGGCTCCCCACGGGCCGGCAGGGCCTGCCTTCCGGGCCGGCCCCCGAACCGGAAGGCACGCGCTACGCGCTGAGCTCGTCCTGGAGCGCGGCAAGCAGCCGCGCCGCGCGCTCCGCCACCTCCGGCGGCCCCAGCTCGACAGCGCGCGCACACCAGGCCTGCGCCTCCGCCAGCGCGCCGCGCCGGGCGGCGATCAGCGCCAGCCGCAGGGCGGCCCGGCCGTGCCCGGCCTCGGCGGCCCGCTGCCACCACAGGGCCGCCTCGGGCAGGCTGCCCTCTCGGGCCAGCAGCAGACCGAGGTTGAAGGCGCCGTTGCGGCTGCCGGACTCGGCCGCCGTGCGGTACCAGTCCGCGGCCTCGGCGAGCTCGCCCCGAGCCGCCGCGAACATGCCAACCCGGACCTGGGCGCGGCGATGGCCCTGCCGGGCGGCCCGCTCGTACCACTGCATGCTCTCGTCGTCCGCCGCCCGCTCGCTGTCGGCCAGCCCCTCACCCGCCGCCGCGGCCCTGCGGTCCAGCAGGTCCGCGAGCCGGAAGGCCGCCTCGGCGCTGCCGCCGCCGGCCGCACAGCGCAGATTGCGCTCCGCGCGCTGGAGCTCGCCGTCCCGCAGCTGCACGATGGCGACCTGCAGCGCCGCCTCCGTGTGCCCGGCCGCGGCCGCCCGCTCGTACCAGGTGTGCGCCATCCGCTCCTCGCCGCGCCCGGCGAAGAGGATGCCGAGGTTGAACGCGGCGTCCACGCTGCCCGCCTCGGCAGCCTTGGAGAACCACGGCTCGGCCCCCGAGGCGTCGCCGCGCTGCAGCAGCAGGATGGCCAGCGCGTTGGCGGCCTCGCGGTGTCCGGCGTAGGCGGCGCGGCGGTACCACTGCTCGCCACGCCCGGCCCGGCCCTGCCGGGCGCACAGCAGCCCGATGTTGTAGGCCCCGTTGACGTCCCCGGCGTCCAGTGCGACGCGGTACCAGCGCTCGGCGCTCTGCAGCTCGCCACGTTCGGCGTGCAGTGCGCCCAGCGCGTTGGCGGCGTTGCCGTCGCCGTCCTGGGCGGCGCGCCGCCACCACTCCGCGGCACTCTCCTCGTCACCGGCGTCGCGCAGCAGGTAGCCCAGCGCGCAGGCCGCGCGCGCCTCACCGTCCTTGGCGGCGGACAGGTACCAGCGGCCCGCCTCCTGGACGTCACCGCGGTCCTCCAGGAGCGCGCCCAGCTGCAGCGCCGCCCTGCGGTGGCCGCGCGCGGCGGCCTGGCGGTACCACTGCTCGGCCTCCTCCTGCTGGTTCAGCTCGCCGTACGCGGTGGCCGCCCGGCGGTCCGCGTCGCGGCCGTCCTCGATCAGCCGGGCGAGGCGGTAGGCGGCCTCGCGGTGGCCCCGCTCGGCGGCGGCCCGGAACCAGCGCTCGGCGCCGATGTCGCCGCGGTGCTCCAGCAGGTCGGCGAGGGCGTACGCGCCCAGGCAGTGGCCCGACTCGGCGGACTGGCGCAGCCAGTACTCGGCGGCCGGCTCGTCGCCGCGCTCGCGGTAGTGCCGGCCCAGGGCGTGCGCGGCGGCGGCGGAGCCGGCGACGGCGGCGATCCGCCACCAGCCGGCCGCCTCGTCCCCGTAGCCGCGCTGGTGCAGCAGAACGCCGAGGTTGTTGGCCGCGGCGCGGTCCCCGGCGGCGGCCGCGGAGCGCAGATGCGGCTCGGCGCCGTCGAGGTCACCGCGGCGCAGCAGCATCGCGCCGAGGGCACTCATCGCGGCGGTGTCGCCCGCCTCGGCCGCCCGTCGGTGGCCGGTCTCGGTCACGGCATCGGACGCTTCGGCGGCCTCCGCGGCCTCCATCGCGTCCATCTGCAGCTCGGATTCGCGCCCGCCGTCGGGCGCATGCACAAACCGGTCCGTCTCCAACAACCTTGCCTTGTCCCCCATAAGACCCATCGTCGCATCACCTGTAACCCGCGTACACCTGGTATACCGCAGCCAGTGAGGTCACTTCAGCGGTTTGTCGACTTCCCGACACGGCGACTTGTCAAACTCAAGCACACAGGTTCCCTACATAGGCCGCGCGACCCGGCCTTCCTCAGGATCGACCCGAACGCATGACGAAGGCCCGGATCCGTTCGGATCCAGGCCTTCGGCTTTCCGTAGCGGGGACAGGATTTGAACCTGCGACCTCTGGGTTATGAGCCCAGCGAGCTACCGAGCTGCTCCACCCCGCGTCGTTGTGCCATCAATCTATCACGGCAGAGGGCCGGCCCCGGCCCACGGCCACCCGTAACGCGACCGCTGCGAGAACCACGGCCGCACCGC
>NZ_JBHYJC010000084.1:0-16023 GCF_042749045.1 Streptomyces sp. NPDC059008
CCGCGGCGCTGGTCGCCGCCCGCCGACGCGCCCTTGCCGGGCTCGTCGTCCAGCCGCAGCGTCAGCGAGATCCGCTTGCGCGGAATGTCGACGTCGAGCACCTTGACGCGCACGATGTCGCCCGGCTTCACCACGTCCCGAGGGTCCTTGACGAAGGTCTTCGACATCGCCGAGACATGGACCAGGCCGTCCTGATGGACGCCGATGTCCACGAACGCCCCGAAGGCGGCGACATTGGTCACCACGCCCTCCAGGAGCATCCCCGGCTGCAGATCGCCGATCTTCTCCACGCCCTCCTTGAAGGTCGCGGTCTTGAAGACCGGTCGCGGGTCGCGGCCCGGCTTCTCCAGCTCCTGGAGGATGTCGGTCACCGTCGGCAGACCGAAGGAGTCGTCGACGAAGTCCGCGGGCTTCAGCGTGCGCAGCACCGACGTGTTGCCGATCAGCGCGCCGACCTCGGTGGCCGCCGCGGTCACCATCCGGCGCACCACCGGGTACGCCTCGGGGTGCACGCTGGAGGCGTCCAGGGGGTCCTCGCCGCCCCGGATCCGCAGGAAGCCCGCGCACTGCTCGTACGCCTTCGGGCCGAGCCGTGCCACGTCCTTGAGGGCCTTGCGGGAGCGGAACGGGCCGTTGCCGTCCCGATGCGCGACGATGTTCTCGGCGAGCCCGGAGCTGATGCCCGACACCCGCGAAAGCAGCGGCGCGGACGCGGTGTTGACGTCGACGCCGACGCCGTTCACACAGTCCTCGACCACGGCGTCCAGGGAGCGCGACAGCTTCACCTCGGACAGATCGTGCTGGTACTGGCCGACACCGATCGACTTCGGGTCGATCTTGACCAGCTCGGCCAGCGGGTCCTGCAGCCGGCGGGCGATGGACACCGCGCCGCGCAGCGACACGTCCAGGTCCGGCAGCTCCTGCGAGGCGAACGCGGAGGCGGAGTACACCGAGGCGCCGGCCTCGGAGACCATCACCTTCGTCAGCTTCAGCTCCGGCTGGGCGGCGATCAGATCGGCCGCCAGCTTGTCGGTCTCGCGGGAGGCGGTGCCGTTGCCGATCGCGATCAGCTCGACGCCGTGCTCCCGCGCCAGCTTCGCCAGCGTGGCCAGCGAGGCGTCCCACTTCTGCTGCGGTACATGGGGGTAGATGGTGTCCGTGGCGGCCACCTTGCCCGTCGCGTCCACCACCGCGACCTTCACGCCCGTACGGAAGCCGGGGTCCAGGCCCATCGTGGCGCGCGTCCCGGCGGGCGCCGCCAGCAGCAGATCGCGCAGGTTCGACGCGAAGACCCGTACCGCCTCGTCCTCGGCGGCCTGCCGCAGCCGCAGCCGCAGATCGATCCCCAGATGCACCTGGACGCGGGTGCGCCAGGCCCAACGGACGGTGTCCTTGAGCCACTTGTCGGCCGGACGGCCCCGGTCGGCGATGCCGAAGCGGTGCGCGATGGACTGCTCGTAGGAGCTGGGGCCCTCGGTGACCTCCGACGGGGCCTCCGGCTCCAGCGTGAGATCGAGGACCTCCTCCTTCTCGCCGCGGAACATCGCCAGGACCCGGTGCGAGGGCAGCTCGGTGAACGGCTCGGCGAAGTCGAAGTAGTCGGCGAACTTCGCGCCGGCCTCCTCCTTGCCCTCCCGCACCTTCGCCGCGACCTGACCGCGCCCCCACATCCGCTCGCGCAGCTCGCCGATCAGGTCCGCGTCCTCGCTGAACCGCTCGGTCAGGATGGCCCGCGCGCCCTCCAGGGCGGCGGCCGGATCGGCTACCCCCTTGTCGGCGTCCACGAACGCAGCGGCAGCCGCGGCCGGCTCCACCGAAGGGTCGCTCAGCAGCCCGTCGGCGAGCGGCTCCAGGCCCGCCTCCCGTGCGATCTGCGCCTTGGTGCGCCGCTTGGGCTTGAACGGGAGGTAGATGTCCTCCAGCCGGGCCTTGGACTCGGCACCGCGGATCTGCGCCTCCAGGGCGGCGTCCAGCTTGCCCTGGGACCGTACGGACTCCAGGATCGCGCTCCGGCGCTCCTCCAGCTCGCGCAGATAGCGCAGCCGCTCCTCGAGCGAGCGCAGCTGCGCGTCGTCGAGCATCTCGGTGGCTTCCTTGCGGTAGCGCGCGATGAACGGGACGGTCGAACCACCGTCGAGCAGTTCGACCGCGGCCTTCACCTGCCGCTCCTTGACGCCGAGCTCCCCGGCGATCCTGGCTTCGATGGACCCGAGGGCCCCGATGGGCTCAGTGGCTGCCGTCACGTTGATCCTGCCCCGCCTTCCAGCGCTTGCTTGAGCCTGCATTGTGCCGGGTCGCGGGTGGGGCTGTCGCGCCGCCCAGCCGTGCGCGCCGGGGTGTGAGAAGCCGCACGCACACCCCGGCGGGGGCGTCCCGCGGGGCCCTACTTGCCGAACAGCACCGCGGGGAACGCGCCGGCGTTCATGGCGGTGGTGGTGAAGCCGGTCGCCAGCTCGGTGAGCCTGGCCACGCCCTCGGCGCCCAGGTGCTCGTACGGAGCCCGGTCCAGCCGGTCGGTGCGGACCTCCAGGTCCTTGCGCAGCTGGACACCGGCCTCGGTCAACTCGCCCTCGGCGTCCAGCAGACCGCGGGTGCGCAGCCGCTCCTGCGCGGCCTGCCAGTCCTCCTCCGCCCAGCCGCGGGTCGCCATGACACCGCGGTAGCTCATCCCGCGGCCGCTGGCGGTGTGGCTGACCAGGGCCTCCAGGCCGTCCAGTTCGGCGTCCAGCAGTGCCAGCAGGTGGCCGTCGCCGCGGTGTTCGCGCAGCAGCGTCGCGGCGTGCCAGTAGGCCAGGTGCGGGGCGTCCGGTACGGGCAGGTCGGCGTGCGCGGCGTACAGGGGCCGGGCGTGGCGGGTGCAGCCCTCGGTGGCGCGCAGCGCCAGCTTCGCCGCCTCGGCCATCTCCGGCGACTCGACCGCCTCGTCGCCCAGGAGCCGGCGCAGCGTGGCGTCCGCGGCGCGCAGCCGGGCGGCCAGCACGGTCTCGGGCGTGGCGACCGACCAGACGTGCGGGACGTGCTGGGCGACGAGGTCGTGGTTGAAGTTGTAGAAGGTGGCCGTGACCGTGCCGGGGCCCACCGCGCCCATGGCCGCGGACCGGCAGGCGAAGTAGCCGGCGCTGCGGTTCTCGATGCCGATCCGGGCCATCTCGGCCGGGAGCTCCGGCGCGAAGTAGTGCGTGGAGTGGAAGGGGTTGACGACGTGGTGACAGGCCCGGCCGGCCTGTGCGGGCAGTGCGCTGGAAGAGGTCATGGGGGCAGGGTACCGACCCGTCGGTATGGCCTCGGTGGCAGGGCGACGGGAACCGGCCGGACGTCCGCGCCGTACCCGGCATGGCAGAAAAGGTGGGTAATCCGTCATTGCCGCCATCGGCCCGGCTGACCAGGATGAACGTATGGAACAGCGCGACGTACTGGTCGTCCTCTTCGACGGCGTGCAGGCCCTCGACGTCACCGGCCCGGTCGAGGTCTTCCACGGTGCGGCCCTGGGAGTCCCGGGCGCCTACCGGATCCGCACCGCCTCCCTCGACGGCGCCCCGGTCCGCACCACCAGCGGCCTGACCCTCGTACCCGACCTCGCGCTGTCCGCCGCCGGAGTGCCGGACACCCTGCTGGTGCCGGGCGGCGAGGGCACCCGGGTACCGGACCCCCGCCTGGTGGACTGGCTGCGGGAGCACGCCCACCGGGCCCGGCGCAAGGTCTCCGTGTGCAGCGGGGCGCTGCTGCTGGCCGAGGCCGGACTGCTGGACGGCCGCCGCGCGACGACCCACTGGATGCTCTGCGCGACCCTCGCCGAGCGGTTCCCCGCGGTGCGGGTCGAGCCCGAGCCGATCTACGTACGGGACGGCGACCTGGCCACCTCCGCGGGCGTGACGGCCGGTATCGACCTCGCGCTGGCCCTGGTGGAGGAGGACCACGGCCGGGACCTGGCGCTGGCCATCGCCCGGCATCTGGTGGTCTTCCTGCGCCGACCGGGCAACCAGAACCAGTTCAGCGCCCAGCTCGCGGCCCAGACCGCACAGCGGCGGCCGCTGCGCGACGTCCAGCAGTGGATCACCGAGAACCCGGCCGCCGACCTCTCCGTCGACGCCCTCGCGGACCGCGCCGGGCTCTCCCCGCGGCACTTCGCCCGGGCGTTCCGCGACGAGGTCGGCATGACGCCGGGCCGCTATGTCGACCGGGTACGGCTGGAGGCCGCCCGCCGCCGCCTGGAGGACACCGTCGACGGCATCGAGCAGGTCTCGCGCCGCTGCGGCTACGGCACCCCGGAGGCGATGCGCCGCGCCTTCCTGCGGGTCCTGGGCGCCTCCCCGGCCGAATACCGCCGCCGCTTCAGACCGGCCGGAGCGGTCCCGCAACCGGCCTGATCCACCGACCCGCCACACCCCTCACGTCCACCACGACCGACAGGAACCGACATGCAGATCGCCATCCTCCTCTACGACCGCTTCACCACCCTGGACGCCGTCGGCCCCTACGAGACGCTCAGCCGGCTCCCGGAGGCGGAGACGGTGTTCGTCGGCGAGCGCACCGGCACCTACCGCAACGAGGTCGGCTCCCTGGGGCTGGTCGCCGACGCCGCGCTGAGCGAGGTCACCGCCCCGGACATCCTGGTCGTCCCCGGCGGCCCGGGGCAGCTCGCGCACATGGACGACGGCCCGGTGCTCGACTGGATCCGCGCCGTGGACGCCGGCACCACCTGGACCACCTCGGTCTGCACCGGTTCGCTGATCCTCGGGGCCGCGGGCCTGCTCAAGGGCCGCCGGGCGACCTCCCACTGGCTCGCGCTGGACCAGCTGCCGGCCCTGGGCGCCGAGCCGACCGGGGAGCGGGTGGTCTTCGACGGCAAGTACGTCACGGCGGCCGGCGTCTCGTCCGGCATCGACATGGGGCTGGCCCTGGCGGGCCGGATCGCCGGGGACACCGCGGCCCAGGCGATCCAGCTCGGCATCGAGTACGACCCGCAGCCGCCCTACGACGCGGGCGCACCGGACAAGGCGCCGGCCGAGGTCACCGCACTCCTGCGGGGGCTCAGCCGGTTCGTCCTGACCCGGGAGGACGTGGGCGCGTAGGGTCTGTCCGCCCCGGCCCTTCGAACAGATCCCGAGGCCCGGGGCGTCAGCCCGCCGGCCAGGTGAAGCGCGGCGCCCGGCGCTCCAGGAAGGCGGCGGCACCCTCCTCGGTGTCGCCGCTGGCGCGCGCCTGCGCCGTCCAGAAGGCGCTGCGCTCGTCGGCCTCGTCCGGCGGTACGTCCCAGGTCCCGTTGGCCAGCTCCTTCGCGGCGGTCTGCGTCAGCAGCGACCGGCTCGCCAGTACGGCCGAGAACTCGGCCACCCGCTTGCCCAGTTCGCCCTCGGGCAGCACCTCGTCCACCAGACCCGTACGCAGCGCCCGCGCGCAGTCGATCAACTCGCCGGAGAACAGCAGGTACTTGGCGGTGGACAGCCCCACCAGCCGGACCAGCCGCCGGGTGGCGGACGCCGGATAGACCACCGCCAGCTTGGCCGGCGTCACCCCGAACAGCGCCCCCTCCTCCGCGAACCGCAGATCGCAGGCGGCCGCGAGCTGGGCGCCGCCGCCCACGCAGTAGCCGCGTACCGCCGCCACCGTCGGCCCGGGGAAGGCCGCCAGCGCCTCCTCGGCCGCCACCGCCAGGCCCTGCGACTCACCGGCGGCATCCCGCAGCGCCCCGATGTCCGCACCCGCGCAGAACGTCCCGCCCTCGCCGGTCAGCACCAGCGACCGCACAAGACCGTCTCCCGCCAGCCGCTCCAGCAGCGGCGGCAGGTCCCGCCACATCTGGACGGTCATCGCGTTGCGCTTGCCGGTGTTGCTGATGGTGACGGTCGCTGTGCCGTCGCTGACGTGTGTCTTCAGACCCGGTTCCATGCCCGGATATTAGAGCGACCGTCGAGGGCACGGCCGGATACGATCGGCGGTCTGATGTCAGCAACTCTCGTCGCCAAAGACCTCGCCGCCGGCCACGGCGAGCGCGTCCTGTTCTCCGGCCTCGATCTGGTCGTCGCCCCCGGCGACGTGATCGGCCTCGTCGGCGCCAACGGCGCGGGCAAGTCCACCCTGCTGCGCCTGCTGGCGGGCCTGGACACCCCGGAGGAGGGCACGCTCTCCCTCAGCCCGCCCACCGCCACCGTCGGCCACCTCCCGCAGGAGCCCGACCGCCGCCCCGGGGAGACCGTGCGGGCCTTCCTCGCCCGCCGTACGGGCGTCGCCCAGGCCCAGCTCGCCCTGGACGACGCCACCCAGGCGCTGGTGGAGGAGCGGCCCGGCGCGGACGACGCCTACGCGACGGCGCTGGAGCGCTGGCTCGCGCTGGGCGCCGCCGACCTCGACGAGCGCGCCGAGGAGACCGCCGCCCAGCTCGGCCTATCGGTCGGCCTCGACCAACCGATGACCACGCTCTCCGGAGGCCAGGCCGCCCGCGCCTCGCTCGCCTCCCTCCTGCTGTCCCGTTACGACGTCTTCCTGCTGGACGAACCGACCAACGACCTCGACCTGGACGGTCTGCAACGGCTGGAATCATTCGTCACCGGGCTGCGGGCCGGCACGGTCCTGGTCAGCCACGACCGCGAGTTCCTGACCCGTACGGTCAACCGCGTCGTCGAGCTCGACCTCGCCCAGCAGCAGGTCAACTCCTACGGCGGCGGCTACACCTCCTATCTGGAGGAGCGCGCGCGGGCCCGGCGCCATGCGCGGGAGCAGTACGAGGAGTACGCCGACACCAGGGCCGCCCTGGAGACCCGTGCGCACACCCAGCGCAACTGGATGGAGAAGGGCGTCAAGAACGCCCGCCGCAAGGCCCCCGACAACGACAAGATCGGCCGCAAGGCCCGGGTGGAGGCCACCGAGAAGCAGGCCGCCAAGGCCAAGCAGACCCAGCGCCTGATCGAGCGGCTGGAGGTCGTCGAGGAGCCGCGCAAGGAGTGGGAGCTGCGGATGGAGATCGCCGCCGCGCCCCGGGCCGGCGCGGTCGTGGCCACGCTCCGCGGCGCCGGCGTCCGGCGCGGCGACTTCCGCTTCGGCCCGGTGGACCTGCAGATCGACTGGGCGGACCGGGTCGCGATCACGGGCCCCAACGGCTCCGGCAAGTCCACCCTGCTCGCCGCCCTCCTCGGCCGGCTCCCGCTGGACACCGGGCAGGTGTCGCTCGGCCCCGGGGTGGTGGTCGGTGAGGTCGACCAGGCGCGTGGAGCGCTCTTCGGGGCGCCCGGCCTCGGCGACGAGCCGCTGATGGACGCCTTCCGGACCTGTGTCCCCGACATGCCGCCCGCCGACGTGCGCACCCTGCTCGCCAAGTTCGGCCTGAAGGCGGCGCATGTGCTGCGTCCGGCGCGCACGCTGTCACCGGGGGAGCGGACCCGTGCCGCGCTGGCCCTCCTCCAGGGCCGCGGGGTCAACCTCCTCGTCCTGGACGAGCCGACCAACCATCTCGACCTGCCGGCCATCGAGCAGCTGGAGTCCGCGCTCGCCTCGTACCCGGGCACCCTGCTGCTGGTCACCCACGACCGTCGGATGCTGGAGGCGGTGCACACCACGCGGCGGATCGAGGTCGACGGCGGACGGATCGCCGAGCGGACCGTGTGAGGGGCGCGGGGGCGGCCCCGGACACCCGTGGTGATTATCGATTTGGTCCTGGGGCCGGCGACCCGTAGTGTGGGGGCAACCGACGCGGGGTGGAGCAGCTCGGTAGCTCGCTGGGCTCATAACCCAGAGGTCGCAGGTTCAAATCCTGTCCCCGCTACTGAAGATGTACAGCAGGTCCGGTGCTCAGGCGCCGGGCCTGCTGTGCTGTACGGGGTCTGCGGCGCGGGCGGTCCTGATGGCGAGGATCGTACGGTCGCCATTCCGGGGGAGTCCCCGGAGAAGGAACAAACGGACCAGGACCGGTCGCCGGGGCGATCCAATCACTCGGATTCGACCATAAGACGTCGATAGATGCTGACTTGTGTTCAGCAGGCCGGTCCGGACCAACGCATTCCCAACACTCTTCCTGTGAGGATGCCTTCCGGACCCCCTGCAGAACCCCCCGAAGAGCTGACCTCCCCGCTCGCGTACGAAGGTGTCTGGCGGTTCACCGCCCCGGCACTGGAGGCCTCCGTGCCGCAGGCGCGGCACGCGGTGCGGGATCTGCTCGACGAACAGCGTGTGCCCGTGGCCGCCGACATCATGGACGGCCTGCTGCTCATCGTCTCCGAGCTGGTCACCAACGCCGTCCAGCACGCCGCCCTGCTCTCGCCCCAGATCGCCGTACAGGTCACCATCGGCGCGAACTGGCTGCGGGTCGCGGTCGAGGACAACCACCCCTACCGCCCCAAGGCGCTGGAGGCGGAGGAGGGTGATGTCGGGGGCCGCGGCCTGTGGCTGGTCAAGACGCTCACCGCTGAGGTGGGCGGCAAGTGCGACGTCGAGCACACGGTGAACGGCGGCAAGGCCATCTGGGCCGAGCTGCCGCTCACCCCGCTCGCTACCAGCCCGCCGACTGTCCGGTGAGCTCGCGCACCGCCGGGCGGGCCGCGTCCAGCACGGTCATGAACCACGAGGAGAACGGCACCGCGGCATGCCGCTCGGCCAGCTCCTGCGGGGTCACGAACGCGATCTCGCCGACCTCCTCGGGGTCCGGCGCCGGCTCGGCCCGCACCAGCCCCACGAACAGGTGGTTGTACTCCTGCTCCACGAGGCCGGACGCCGGGTCCGGGTGGTTGTAACGCACCGTGCCGGCCTCGGCCAGCAGGGTGGGCGCCAGGCCCAGCTCCTCCGAGGTCCGGCGGGCCGCGGCCACGAACGGCGCCTCGCCCGGATACGGATGTCCGCAGCAGGTGTTGGACCACACACCGGGGGAGTGGTACTTGCCCTGCGCCCGGCGCTGCAGCAGCAGCCGCCCCTTCTCGTCGAAGAGGAAGACCGAGAACGCCCGGTGCAGCTGCCCGGGGGGCTGGTGCGCCGCGAGCTTCTCCGCGGTGCCGATCGTCGTGCCGTCCTCGTCGACCAGCTCCAGCAAGATCGGTTCGGCGGTGCCGCCCGGTGTGCTCACCGCCGCGTCTGCGGTGGTCTGTCCGTTGGCAGGTGTGATCGGCATGCCCATCCTTGTCGTCGGTCTTCGACGCCAAGTCTGCCCTAGCCGGGTCCGCAACACCGGCACAGCGGGTGCGCGGCGCAACACCGCCCGCGCGCCGTTCGCGGAGTGCGCCCGTCGTGAGAGGTGCCACACCCCGGGGTCGCCTGCAGTGTCCCTGACAAGGGCGGATGCGGATGGCCCGATGGCCACCGGGTGGGCCCGGCGATCACCCCCGGACCGGCATGGCTCTCACCACACCTGCCCCGGCACAAGCCGCCCGCCCCGTGACCAGCCCGCTCATAACCGGCACCGGATCGGGTGCCGGGGCAGCTGACCAGTTGTTCATGCGCCACCCGATCCACCATGATGATCGCGGCAGGCGCAGCCGTCGGTCACTCGATCGTGCGGTGAATGCGCGGTGAACGGCCGCATCCGGCGATCCGATAACCTCTGCCGACGTGCCACCCGGCCCTCCAGGCGTCAGGTGTGCCACGCCCGCTGCCCGGGTAGTTCGTATCGAATGCGGATCGATCGCGGACCGTCCGTGCTGCCTGTCAGCATCCAAGGAGTGAGTTCGTCTGTCGACCGCCATCCTCACCGGTCCGCCGGTTGCCGGGTCGTCGCTCGAAGCCGACCTGCGCACGCTGGGCTTTGACGTCCGCACCGCGGACGATCCCGCGTCCGCCGCCGAGCTGATCGCCGCCGTGCCCGCGCAGGAGCGGATCGCGGTCGTCGACCCCCGCTTCGTCGGTCATCTGCACGCCCTTCGGCTGGCGCTGACCGACCCCCGCTTCCCGGCCGCGGCGGTGCCCGGTGCGCTGACCGCCCAGCCCGAGGCCCGCCCCGCGCTGGCCGGCGCCCTCGGCCGGATCCCGGTCGGCGCCGGCACCGCGCACCTCACCGACGTGCTCACCGAGACGCTCACCGAGTCCCTGGACCGTGAGGACGTCGGGCTGCACCGCGTCGAGCTGGGCAGCCTGGTCGCCACCGTCGCCCTCACCCCCGCACAGCGCGAGGAGGCGCGGGAGGCCGTCGCCGCCGTCGACGACGAGGCCGTCCGACTGCGCACCGCGGTGAAGTCCCGCGACGGGTTCTTCACGACCTTCGGCATCAGCCCCTACTCGCGCTACCTCGCCCGCTGGTGCGCGCGCCGCGGCCTCACCCCCAACCAGGTCACCACCGCGTCCCTGCTCGCCGCGCTGATAGCGGCCGGCTGCGCGGCCACCGGAACCCGCGGCGGCTTCGTCGCCGCCGGCGTCCTGCTGCTCTTCTCCTTCGTCCTGGACTGTGCCGACGGGCAGCTCGCCCGTTACTCCCTGCAGTACTCGACGATGGGCGCCTGGCTGGACGCCACCTTCGACCGGGCCAAGGAGTACGCGTACTACGCGGGCCTCGCCCTGGGCGCCGCCCGCGGCGGCGACGACGTATGGGCCCTGGCGCTCGGCGCGATGGTGCTGCAGACCTGCCGGCACGTGGTGGACTTCTCCTTCAACGAGGCGAACCACGACGCCACCGCCAACACGAGCCCCACCGCCGCGCTCTCCGACAAGCTCGACAGCGTCGGCTGGACGGTGTGGGTGCGCCGGATGATCGTGCTGCCGATCGGCGAACGCTGGGCCATGATCGCGGTGCTCACCGCGCTCACCACCCCGCGCATCGTCTTCTACGCCCTGCTCGTCGGCTGCGCGCTGGCCGCGTGCTACACCACGGCCGGCCGGGTGCTGCGCTCCCTGACCCGGCGGGCCCGGCGCACCGACCGCGCCGCCCGGGCGCTGGCCGACCTGGCCGACTCCGGGCCGCTGGCCACGCTCTTCGCCAAGGGCCCGGCGGCGCGCGGCAACATGACCCCACCGCTGATGGCGCTGGCCGGCGTGGCGTTCCTCATGGCGCAGCTGGCGTGGAAGGACGGCGGGAGCTGGTGGCCCGTGCTCGGCGCGGCCATCTACGCCGCCTTCTCCGGCGCCGCCGTCGCCCGTGCCCTCAAGGGCCCGCTCGACTGGCTGGTGCCGCCCCTCTTCCGCATCGGCGAATACGTCACGATCCTGGTCCTGGCCGCCCGCTCGGACGACCCCGGAGCGCTGCCCGTGGCGTACGGGCTGGTTGCGGCGGTCGCCTACCATCACTACGACACGGTCTACCGCATCCGCGGTGGCACCGGAGCCCCACCTCGGTGGCTGGTCCGGGCGACCGGCGGTTCCGAGGGACGGATCCTCGTGATCACCGTCCTCGCCGCCGCGCTGTCCCCCTCAGGTTTCACAATCGCGCTCACGGCGCTCGCCGTGGTCCTGGCGCTGCTGGTGCTCACCGAGAGCATCCGCTTCTGGGTCTCTTCCGGAGCACCCGCCGTACACGATGAAGGAGAACCCGCATGATCGGCCTCGTGCTGGCTGCCGGCGCCGGACGGCGTCTGCGCCCCTACACCGACACCCTGCCCAAGGCTCTGGTGCCGGTGGACGGCGACACCACCATCCTCGACCTGACCCTCGGCAACTTCGCCGAGATCGGCCTGACCGAGGTCGCGATCATCGTCGGCTACCGCAAGGAGGCCGTGTACGCGCGCAAGGAGGCCCTGGAGCAGAAGTACGGCCTCAAGATCACCCTGATCGACAACGACAAGGCCGAGGAGTGGAACAACGCCTACTCCCTGTGGTGCGGTCGTGACTCGATCAAGCACACCGTGATCCTCGCCAACGGCGACACCGTGCACCCGGTCTCCGTCGAGAAGACCCTGCTCGCCGCCCGCGGCAACGGCCAGAAGATCATCCTCGCGCTGGACACCGTCAAGCAGCTCGCCGACGAGGAGATGAAGGTCGTCGTGGACCCCGACAAGGGCGTCCAGAAGATCACCAAGCTGATGGACCCGGCCGAGGCGACCGGCGAGTACATCGGCGTCACCCTCATCGAGGGCGAGGCCGCCGAGGAGCTGGCCGACGCCCTGAAGACCACCTTCGAGCGGGACCCCGACCTCTACTACGAGGACGGCTACCAGGAGCTGGTCAACCGCGGCTTCAAGGTGGACGTGGCCCCGATCGGCGACGTCAAGTGGGTCGAGATCGACAACCACGACGACCTGGCGAAGGGCCGTGACATCGCATGCCAGTACTGACCCGCCTCATTCCGTCCCCGGTCGTCGTCGACATCAACGCCGGCGCCCTGGACGACCTGGCGGGCCTGCTGGCCGATCAGCGCATCTCCGCGTCCGGCAAGCTCGCCATCGCCATCAGCGGCGGCTCGGGGGCCCGGCTGCGTGAGCGGCTGTCGCCCGCCCTGCCCGGCGCCGAGTGGTACGAGGTCGGCGGCGGCACCCTGGACGACGCGATCAAGCTCGCCGACGCCATGAAGAAGGGGCACTACGACGCGGTCGTGGGCCTCGGCGGCGGCAAGATCATCGACTGTGCCAAGTTCGCCGCGGCGCGGATCGGCCTGCCGCTGGTCGCCGTCGCGACGAACCTGTCGCACGACGGTCTGTGCTCGCCGGTCGCCACCCTCGACAACGACGCCGGCCGTGGCTCCTACGGTGTGCCGAACCCGATCGCCGTGGTGATCGACCTCGACATCATCCGCGAGGCCCCGGTCCGGTTCGTCCGCTCGGGCATCGGCGACGCGATCTCCAACATCTCCGCGGTCGCGGACTGGGAGCTCTCGCACCGCGAGACCGGCGAGGCGATCGACGGACTGGCCGCCGCCATGGCGCGCCAGGCCGGCGAGGCGGTGCTCCGGCACCCCGGCGGCGTCGGCGACGACGGCTTCCTCCAGGTGCTGGCCGAGGGCCTGGTCCTCACCGGCATCTCGATGTCGGTGGCCGGCGACAGCCGCCCGGCGTCCGGTGCCTGCCACGAGATCAACCACGCGCTCGACATCCTCTACCCCAAGCGCGCGGCGAGCCACGGCGAGCAGTGCGGTCTCGCCGCCGCCTTCGCCACGCATCTGCGTGGGGACCGGGAGACCCGCGACCTGATGGTCGAGGTGCTGCGCCGGCACGGCCTGCCGGCCACGCCCGGCGAGATCGGCTTCACCGACGAGGAGTTCGTCGCGGCCGTCGAGTACGCACCCAAGACCCGCCCCGGGCGCTACACCATCCTGGAGCACCTGGACCTGTCCACCGACCAGATCAGGGATGCTTACGCCGACTATGCAGAAGCCATCGGTAGCTGAGCTCCGCCCGGTCGTTCACCCCGCCGGGGTGAAGGACCGGCGGAGCGGCGAGCACTGGGCCGGCCGGCTCTACATGCGCGAGATCTCCTTGCGCATCGACCGGCACCTGGTGAACACCCGGGTCACGCCCAACCAGCTGACCTACCTGATGACCGTCTTCGGCGTCCTCGCCGCCCCGGCACTGCTGGTGCCGGGGATCGCGGGCGCCGTGCTCGGCGTGCTGATGGTCCAGCTCTACCTGCTGCTCGACTGCGTCGACGGCGAGATCGCCCGCTGGAAGAAGCAGTTCTCCCTCGGCGGGGTGTACCTGGACCGGGTCGGCGCCTACCTGTGCGACGCCGCGGTCCTGGTCGGCTTCGGCCTGCGCGCCGCCGACCTGTGGGGATCCGGGCGGATCGACTGGCTGTGGGCCTTCCTCGGCACGCTCGCCGCCCTCGGCGCCATCCTGATCAAGGCCGAGACCGACCTCGTCGGCGTGGCCCGTCACCAGGGCGGACTGCCGCCGGTCAAGGAGTCGGCGTCCGAGCCGCGCTCCTCCGGGATGGCGCTGGCCCGCAAGGCGGCCGCGGCGCTGAAGTTCCACCGGCTCGTCCTCGGGGTCGAGGCGTCGCTGCTGATCCTGGGCCTGGCGATCGTGGACCAGGTCCGGGGAGACCTGTTCTTCTCGCGGCTGGGCGTCGCCGTGCTCGCCGGCATCGCGCTCCTGCAGACGCTGCTCCACCTCGTGTCCATCCTCGCCTCCAGCAGGCTCAAGTGACGGGGGCGTCTGACATGCGGGTCGGTGCGGTCGTCCTGACCATGGGCAACCGCCCCGAGGAGCTGCGCGCGCTGCTCGACTCGGTCGCCAAGCAGGACGGCGACCCGATCGAGATCGCTGTGGTGGGCAACGGTTCGCCGCTGCCCGAGCTCCCCGAGGGCGTACGGACCGTCGAGCTGCCGGAGAACGTCGGCATCCCGGCCGGCCGCAACGTCGGCATCGAGGCCTTCGGGCCAGGCGGCAGCGAGGTCGACATCCTGCTCTTCCTCGACGACGACGGGCTGCTGGCCAGGGAGGACACCGCCGCGCTGTGCCGCGAGGCGTTCGCCGCGGACCCCGGACTCGGCATCATCAGCTTCCGGATCGCCGATCCGGACACCGGTGAGACCCAGCGCCGGCACGTACCGCGGCTGCGCGCCTCCGATCCGATGCGCTCCTCGCGGGTGACCACCTTCCTCGGCGGCGCCAACGCGGTGCGCACCCAGGTCTTCGAGGAGGTCGGCGGGCTGCCCGACGACTTCTTCTACGCCCATGAGGAGACCGACCTCGCCTGGCGGGCGCTGGACGCGGGCTGGATGATC
Source organism: Streptomyces sp. NPDC059008 (assembly GCF_042749045.1). NCBI lineage: Bacteria > Bacillati > Actinomycetota > Actinomycetes > Kitasatosporales > Streptomycetaceae > Streptomyces > Streptomyces sp. NPDC059008. The sequence goes on from NZ_JBHYJC010000084.1 coordinate 14,567, forward strand.
GACTACCGGTCGGACATGGTCCTGTTCCACCCGACCACGGCCCCGGCCCGGCACGCGGTCTACCACCGGATGGTGGCCCGCAACCGGGTCTGGCTGGCCCGGCGCAACCTCCCCGCCGCGCTGGTTCCGGTCTATCTCGGTGTCTGGTTCCTGCTCACCCTCGCCCGCCGGCCCTCGCGACCGGCGCTGCGGGCGTGGCTGGGCGGCTTCAAGGAGGGCTGGGCCACCCCGTGCGGTCCCAGGCGTCCCATGAAGTGGGCTACCGTTTGGCGACTGACCCGACTGGGCCGCCCTCCCGTCATCTGACAAGCTCGTATCTGAGAGCATCAGCGCGAACCGGGGCGTGGCCCCGGCAGCGCACCTTGAGGACGAAAGTGTCAACTGTGAGCGAGACCACGCACGACAGTGCGGTCGCCATGAGTGCCCCGCCAGCTTCCGACGAAGGGCTGACCCCTGCCCAGCGGGCCCAGAAGTACGGGCTCTCCCAGAGCGGTGCCCGGCCCAGCCTCCCGGAGTACGTCCGGCAGCTGTGGCACCGGCGGCACTTCATCTCCGCCTTCGCCAGCGCCAAGCTGACCGCGCAGTACAGCCAGGCCAAGCTGGGCCAGGTCTGGCAGGTGGCCACGCCACTGCTGAACGCGCTCGTCTACTACTTGATCTTCGGCCTGCTGATCGGCACGAGGAAGGGCGTCCCCGACTTCGTGCCGTTCCTGGTCACCGGCGTCTTCATCTTCACCTTCACCCAGAGCTCGGTGATGGCCGGTACGCGGGCGATCTCGGGCAACCTGGGTCTGGTGCGGGCGCTGCACTTCCCGCGCGCCTGCCTGCCGATCTCGTTCTGCCTGATGCAGCTGCAGCAGCTGCTGTTCTCCATGGGCGTGCTGGTGCTCATCCTGCTGGGGTTCGGGCAGCTGCCGACCTGGTCGTGGCTGCTGGTGGTCCCGGCGCTGGCGCTGCAGTTCCTCTTCAACACCGGCCTGGCCATGGTCATGGCGCGGCTGGGCTCGAAGACCCCGGACCTGGCGCAGCTGATGCCGTTCATCATGCGGACCTGGATGTACGCGTCCGGCGTGATGTTCAGCATCGACCTGATTCTCAAGGGCAAGGACGTCCCCGCGTTCGTCGAGGTCCTGCTCAACGCCAACCCGGCGGCCATCTACATCGACCTGATGCGCTTCGCGCTGATCGACAGCTTCACCAAGGACCAGCTGCCCCACCACGTGTGGGCGTTCGCCGGCGGCTGGGCGCTGTTGATGGGCGTCGTCGGCTTTGTGTACTTCTGGAAGGCTGAGGAGCGGTACGGACGTGGCTGAGCAGAAGAACGGCGTCCAGCCGACCGAGGCCGCCGAGGCCCGTATCCCGACGGTGATCGCGGACGATCTGCACATCGTCTACCGGGTCTACGGCACCGGCGCGGGCAAGGGCAGCGCCACCGCGGCCCTGAACCGCATCGTCCG
>NZ_JBHYJC010000085.1:0-15298 GCF_042749045.1 Streptomyces sp. NPDC059008
GTGGGTCTACGCGGATCGATCCCGCGTAGACCCACCGGGCACGCCCTACCCCACGCCCGGCCGCGGCCCCGGGGCCGGCCATGCTCTGTCCCCGCACGCAGACAGCGCCGTTTGCACCCGCCACGCTCCACCGTGTCTCTGAAGTGAGAGGCGACCCACCATGCCGCTGCACGTTTCCCCCGCCCCCGCGTCCGCGTTGCGCAGCGTTCTTACCGCCCTCGGCTCGCCCACCGCCGTCCGCGAGGCCCCCGTCCCCGGGCTGCGCGCGCATCAGGGCCCGCTCAGCCCCGACCACCCGCTGCCGCTCCACGTATGGGACGACGTCAGCAAGGCCGGGGGCACACCGCTGACCCGTCTGGCCGGCTGGAGTTTCCTGGTCCGCGGCGGGGAGCGGGCCGTGGCGACGGCCGAGGCGATGCTCACCGCGGACGGCTGGGCGTTCGCGCGCTTCTGCGGCGGCCCCTATGTCGCCTCGACCGAGCGGGCACTGGTGCAGGCGGAGGCGATGAACGCGTCCTACCAGCCGCGGTTGCTGTCCGTCCCCGAGCTGTACATGCTGACGCTGTGGCTGCATCACGACGTCTCCGCCGACGGCGCCGAGGGTCTGCCCGCAGCGGGCGATCTGCTGGTACCGCTGGCGCCCGCCCCGCCGGGGATCGCCGCCCACCGTCCGCACCACGTCGCCGATCTGCTGCCCCGGCTCACCCGCCGCCTGACACCCGCCCCACTACTGCGCGAACCCGCCTGACCCGGCGCACCCGGCCGTGCATCCGCGCCCGGCACACGCCGGCCGACGAGAGCGTGCCCCGCGTCCCTTCCCGGCCGCGGGGCGCTGCCGTGCTCACCCGCGCGGGCTAGTCCCTCGATACCACTGCCAACGCCCTTGGAGACGAGTGCAATTGGAAGCAACCGCCCGCACGGGTGACGCGTCGATACCGAGTGAGTACCGCTGCTGCGAAATCCCTGCGGAATCCCGTCCGTAGGGCAACACTGGAACCGACCGAAGAAACGGGGGAGCGGCCATGACCACCACATCGAGCCGCACGACGTTCACCACACCGCAGCGAAAGACAACTTCCATGTGTCAGCACCAACCGCCTTGCCCGTCAGCAGACTCCAGCGACCGGGAGGCCGCACACCTTGTGGCGCACCACCCCGAGCAGGGCTGGAGCCTGCTCTGCAACGGCGTCCTGCTCTTCGAGGACACCGGTGAGCTGCTGCCGGACGGGCAGGTCATCGCCCCGCACCGGACCCGGGTCACCGCAGCCGCCTGACCCGCGAGCGCCCGGTACGTACAACAGGGCCCCCGGCAGATCTGCCGAGGGCCCTTGATGTTGCCCTGACGGGCCGGTGTCGATCAGCTGTCGTACTCGTCGAGCGGGGGGCAGGAGCAGACGAGGTTGCGGTCGCCGAAGGCACCGTCGATACGGCGCACCGGCGGCCAGTACTTCTCCGCCGCAGTGACGCCCGCCGGGAAGACGGCCTCCTCACGGCTGTAGGCGTGGTTCCAGTCGCCGCCGAGCGCGGCCGCGGTGTGCGGGGCGTTGCACAGCGGGTTGTCGTCCTTGTCCCACTCCCCCGAGCCGACCTTCTCGATCTCCGCGCGGATCGCGATCATCGCGTCGCAGAACCGGTCCAGCTCATCGAGGTCCTCGCTCTCGGTCGGCTCGATCATCAGCGTGCCGGCCACCGGGAAGGACATCGTCGGGGCGTGGAAGCCGTAGTCGATCAGCCGCTTGGCGACGTCGTCGATGCTCACGCCGGTCGCCTTGGTCAGCGGCCGGACGTCGATGATGCACTCGTGCGCCACCAGGCCGCCGGGGCCGGTGTAGAGCACCGGGTAGTGCGGCTCCAGGCGCTTGGCGATGTAGTTCGCGCTCAGGACCGCGACCTGGGTGGCGCGCTTGAGGCCCTCGCCGCCCATGAGGCGCACGTACGCCCAGGAGATCGGCAGGATGCCCGCCGAGCCCCAGGGAGCCGCGGAGATCGGCCCGACGCCCGTCTCGGGGCCCGCGGTGGGCTGCAGCGGGTGGTTGGGCAGGTACGGCGCCAGGTGGGCGCGTACGGCGACCGGGCCGACGCCGGGGCCGCCGCCGCCGTGCGGGATGCAGAAGGTCTTGTGCAGGTTGAGGTGCGAGACGTCGCCGCCGAACTTGCCGGGCTCGGCGAGTCCGACCAGCGCGTTGAGGTTCGCGCCGTCGACGTAGACCTGACCGCCGGCGTCGTGCACCGCGCCGCAGATCTGGGTGATGTGCTCCTCGAAGACGCCGTGCGTGGAGGGGTAGGTGACCATCAGGACCGCGAGCTCGTCACGGTGCTTGTCGATCTTGGCGTGCAGATCGTCGGTGTCGACCTCGCCGTCCTCACCGGTCTTGACGACGACGACCTTCATGCCCGCCATGACGGCGCTGGCGGCGTTGGTGCCGTGCGCCGAGGACGGGATCAGGCAAACCGTGCGCTGCTCGTCCCCGTTGGCACGGTGGTAGGCGCGTACGGCCAGCAGGCCGGCCAGCTCGCCCTGCGAGCCGGCGTTCGGCTGGATGGAGACCTTGTCGTAGCCGGTGACCGTGGCCAGCCGCTCCTCCAGCTCCTGGATCAGCGTCAGATAGCCCTGGGCCTGGTCGGCCGGCGCGAACGGGTGCAGCTGGCCGAACGCGGGCCAGGTGACCGGCTCCATCTCGGTGGTGGCGTTCAGCTTCATCGTGCAGGAGCCGAGCGGGATCATGCCGCGGTCCAGCGCGTAGTCCTTGTCGGCGAGGGTGCGCAGGTAGCGCAGCATCGCCGTCTCGGAGCGGTGCTGGTGGAAGACCGGGTGGGTGAGGTAGTCGTCCGTGCGCAGCAGCTCCTGCGGCAGCGCTTCGGCGGCCGCCGCGTCCAGCTGCTCGACGTCGCCCCGCACGCCGAAGGCGCCCCAGACACCGGCCAGCTGCGCACGCCCGGTGGTCTCGTCGCAGGCGATGCCGACCAGGTCGGCGTCGACCTGGCGGAGGTTGACGCCGGCCTCTCGGGCGGCGGCGACGACCTCGGCGGCCCGGCCGGGCACCCGCGCGGTCAGGGTGTCGAAGTACGCACCGTGCACGATCTCCACCCCGCCCGCCCGCAGGCCCTCGGCGAGGACGGCGGCGTAGCGGTGGGTGCGCCGGGCGATGGTCCGCAGGCCCTCGGGGCCGTGGTAGACGGCGTACATCCCGGCCATGACGGCGAGCAGCACCTGCGCGGTGCAGATGTTGCTGGTGGCCTTCTCACGGCGGATGTGCTGCTCGCGGGTCTGCAGGGCGAGGCGGTAGGCCTTGTTGCCATCGGCGTCGACGGAGACGCCCACCAGGCGGCCGGGCAGGCTGCGGGCGAACTGGTCGCGAACGGCCATGAAGCCGGCGTGCGGCCCGCCGAAGCCCATCGGGACGCCGAAGCGCTGGGTGGTGCCGACCGCGATGTCCGCGCCGAGCTCGCCGGGCGAGGTCAGCAGCGTCAGGGCGAGCAGATCGGCGGCCACGGTGACGATCGCGCCGAGCCCGTGGGCCTGCTCGATGAGGGCACGGGGGTCGCGCACCGCGCCGGAGGCGCCGGGGTACTGCAGCAGCACGCCGAAGACGCCCCGCTCGGCGATCTCGGCGGGGATGCCGTCGGACAGGTCCGCGACGACGACCTCGACGCCGGTGGGCTCGGCGCGGGTCTGGATCACGGCGACGGTCTGCGGCAGGCAGTCGGCGTCGACCAGGAAGACGCCCTGCTTGACCTTGCCGACGCGGCGGGAGAGCGCCATCGCCTCGGCGGCGGCGGTGCCCTCGTCCAGCAGGGAGGCGCCGGAGGTGGGCAGTCCGGTCAGTTCCGCGACCATGGTCTGGAAGTTCAGCAGCGCCTCGAGGCGGCCCTGCGAGATCTCCGGCTGGTAGGGCGTGTACGCCGTGTACCAGGCCGGGTTCTCCATGACGTTGCGCAGGATCACCGGCGGGGTGAACGTGCCGTAGTAGCCCAGGCCGATCATGGAGGACAGCACCTGGTTGCGCTCCGCCAGGCCGCGCAGCTCCTGGAGGACCTCGGCCTCGGTACGGCCCTGCGGCAGGCCGAGCGCCTCCGCGCTCTTGATCACATCAGGTACGGCGGTGGCCGTGAGCTCGTCCAGCGACCCGAAGCCGACGTGCGCGAGCATCTTCGCCTGCGCCTCGTGGTCGGGGCCGATGTGCCGGCGCTCGAACGGAATGCCTTGTTCGAGCTCGGTCAGGGAGATGCGATTGGTGGTCATCTGCGGGGGCCTCCTGGTCAATACGACCTACGAGGGGCACCACGGCGCGGGTGCCCGGACGGCCTCCCCCTCTGTCATCTCAACCTGAGAGCTTCACCGGCCCGCGCGAGGCGGCCCGGCTTTCACCGTCGGTGAGGAAGGGTTCCGGCGCTGTGCTCGTCCGTGGCCCGCCCTGCTTTCCAGAGTGACCTCGTCCATGCGGTACGTGTGCCTGAGAGATTCCGGGGAGGATTTGCTCCTTCGGCGCCCTGGTCGCGAACGACAAAGGACTCTCCCGCATGGGTTCTGCGGCCATTGGCCAGCCTACCAGCGCACCACTCGAAGGATCCTTCGAGTGGCCGGGGCATGAAATGTGCCGTTTGGTAGTTGTCACAGGGCAGTTGCGACCAATTGGAGGGGTTGTGCAAACCGATATCGATCCCCGGAGCCTGATCGGCCGCAAAGCGTTCGACCGGAACGGCGCGAAAATAGGCACGATCGACGAGGTCTACCTCGACGACGCGACGGGGGAACCGGAGTGGGCGGCGGTGCGCACCGGGCTCTTCAGCCGGGATGCGTTCGTCCCCCTTGAACCCAGCAAGATGGTCGGCGAGGGCCTGCACATCCCCTACGACCGCAAGCTGATCAAGGACGCCCCGGACTTCGGCGTGGGCCGCCATCTCTCCCCTGAGCAGGAGCTCCAGCTCTACCACCACTACCGGCTGGATATCTCCTCACCGGAACCCGGTCCGGCGTCCCCCGGCAAGGAAGACGGCTCCGACGGCCCGGACAAGGACTTCGGCAAGATCGCCGGCTCGGAGGACTGACCTCCTTCCGGCCCGCCGCCCACCAGCGGCAACGGCTCACCCGGCCGCAGCGCCGGGTCCTCGACGGCAAAGGTCCGCACCCTCCCCGGTGCGGACCACGGCGTCTCGAAGCGCACGGTCACCCTCCCCACGCCGCTTCCCTGCACCCATCCGGCGCCGAACTCCTCGTGCACCACGTCCAGCCCCGGATGCCAGCGTCTCGGCCGCTCCTCCTCCGGCTCCCCGCCCCCGGCCTCCTCCCCGCCCGGCTCCGCCGCCGCCCTCGCCAGCTCCCCGGCCTCCCGCTCCGTCGCCAGCTGGGCGAACAGATCCTCCTGCGTGAAGTCGGCCAGCCCGCTGACCCCTACACCCAGCAGCCGCACCCCGCCGGTGGTGTCCACGGTCTCCAGCAGCCGCACCGCGGCCTCCCGTACGACCCCGGGATCGTCGGTGGGCCCGCGGAGCGTCTCGGAGCGGGTCAGCGTCGAGAAGTCGTAGTTCCGCACCTTGATCACCACCGTGCGCCCGGAGCGCCCGGCCGCCCGCAGCCGCTGGACGCAACGGTCGGCCAACCGCAGCATCTCGTTCCGCACCCGCGTCCGGTCGGTCAGATCGACCTCGAAGGTGTCCTCGACCGAAATGGACTTGGCGTCCCGCTCGGCCACCACGGGGCGGTCGTCCTGGCCCAGCGCCATCGCGTACAGCCCCGCGCCGTGCGCCCTGCCCAGGAGCCGCACCAGCTCCGCCTCGCCGGCCTCGGCGGTCTCCGCGACGGTGTGGATCCCGGCCCGGCGCAGCGTCTCAGCCGTCGCGGGCCCCACGCCGGGCAGCGTCCGCACCGTCATGGGGCCCAGCAGCTCCCGCTCCGTACCGGGCTCGATGACGACCAGGCCGTCCGGCTTCGCCGCCTCGGAAGCGATCTTCGCCAGCATCTTGGCGCCCGCGAGCCCCACCGAACCGGTCAGCCCCGTCGCGGACCTGATGTCGCGCCGCAGCCGCTCCCCCACCGCGCGTACGGCGGCCGTCTCAGCCGGCACCCCGCCCGCTTCCAGATCCACGAACGCCTCGTCCAGGCTCAGCGGCTCGACGAGCGGTGACAGCTCGTGCAGCAGCTCCATGACCGTGTCACTCACCTGGCGGTACAGGCCGAAACGAGGGCTGAGATACGCGGCATTGGGGCACAGCCGGCGCGCCTGGGCCGTCGGCATCGCGGAGCGGACCCCGAAGACCCGGGCTTCGTACGACGCCGTGGCGACCACACCCCGCGGCCCGATCCCACCGACCACCACGGGCTTGCCGCGCAGGCTGGGCTTGGCCGCCTGCTCGGCGGCCGCGTAGAACGCATCCATGTCCAGATGCAGAATCGTCGGCGCGGGTCTCACACGTCCGATGCTGCCGCATGGCACTGACAATCGACCCGATGCCGGGCCGGGGCCGCCGGACCGGGCTCAGCCTGCCCTGTTGCGCCGCCGCGCCAGCTCGTCGTGCGGGTTCTTCCCCATCAGCGTCTCGCCGGTGTCCACGCGCTCTCCGTGGAGCTGTGACAGCGCACCCTCCACGTCCCGCCACACCACGCCCACCGCGATGCCGAAGACGCCCTGGCCGCCCTGGAGCAGATCGACGACCTGATCGGGCGAGGTGCACTCGTAGACCGTCGCGCCGTCGCTCATCAGCGTCATCCGGGTCAGATCCGCCAGCCCCCGCGCACGCAGATGCTGCACGGCGGTGCGGATGTTCTGCAGCGAAACCCCGGTGTCCAGCAGCCGCTTGACGATCTTCAGGACGACGACGTCCCGGAAGCTGTAGAGCCGCTGGGTGCCGGAGCCGTACGCGGGCCGGATGCTCGGCTCCACCAGGCCCGTACGCGCCCAGTAGTCGAGCTGCCGGTAGGTGATGCCCGCTGCCGCGCATGCGGTCGGGCCGCGATAGCCGATGTTCTGCGCCTCGCAGTCCCCCGACACCGCCGCGGCCGGTGCCGGGGCATGGTTCGCGGCCGCGCCCGAGTGGAGCGGCAACGCCCCTTCCGCCGCCATACCGTCGCCGGTGATTGCCACGCCGCCCTCCGTCCTCCACGTCCCGGACGGGACCTGCCATATCGACGGTATGCAGTCACTCGGGGTGCGTCAACGATCGCCGCGCTCGCCACGCCGAGTGATAATCACCCTACGAGTGGTTTCTCGTGACCTCGCGCGGGGAATGGCTAAATAGTTTGGCCGGAATCAGCCCCTTCACCCGGCCGGCGTCACTGGCTGTTGGTGCCGAAGTCCTCGGGCGAGATCTGGTCGAGGAACTCGCGGAACTTCTCCACCTCGTCCTCCTGCTCGTCCGGGATGGCGATCCCCGCGTCGTCCAGCACACCGTCCGTGCCGAAGATCGGCGTTCCGGTGCGCAGCGCCAGCGCTATGGCGTCGGACGGGCGGGCACTGACCTCGACCCCACTGGCGAAGACCAGTTCGGCATAGAAAACCCCCTCGCGCAGGTCCGTGATGCGGACCTGGGTCAGCTCCTGGCCCACCGCTTCGAGCACGTCCTTGAAAAGGTCGTGCGTCAGCGGCCTGGCAGGGACCATGCCCTGCTGGGCAAAGGCGATGGCGGTGGCCTCCCCTGGCCCGATCCAAATGGGCAAGTAGCGATCGCCTCCCACCTCCCGCAGGAGCACGATCGGTTGGCTGGAAGGCATTTCCACCCGGACACCCACGACGTCGAGCTCGTTCACACAGCAACCCTAGGACGTGCCCGGCAGGTTTGGGTAGTCGAGCACTCTTTTGCTCATGGCAACCGGACGCGAAGAGCGCTCTGCACCAGCGCCGCATGGAGCCTTACGGAGAGCGTCGCCAGCTCTCTGGCGGTGGCCTCCGCATGGGCCCTGGTCTGTGGATTACGGTGCCGCCGAAGGGGTGCAACGACCTGTTCGACCAGGCCGGCCTCGCGCTCGGCGGCCGCCTTCACGGCACGCAGATGCCGCGGCTCCAGGCCGAAACGACCCAGGTCCGCGACGAGTTTGGCCACGGTGACGGCCTCGATGTCGTATCCGCCGCCCGCGTGGGGGACGATGAGTCCGTACGACTCCCAGTCGGCGAGCGCCGCCTCGTCCACCGCCGCGGCGGCCAGCAGCTCGGCCCGGCCGATCCGGGCAGCCGTCGGAGGGTCCTCGCCCTGGCAGGAGACGCCCTCGACCAGGTCCCGCGAGGCCGCGGCCGGAGCGGGCAGCTGCACCTGCTCACCGCGCTCCAGGGCGTCCAGATGCTCCCGGATGACCTTCAGGGGCAGATAGTGGTCCCGCTGCATCCGCAGGACGCTCGCCAGCCGCTCGACGTCGGCCGGCGTGAATTTCCGGTATCCGGAAGGCGTGCGCTTCGGCTCGACGAGCCCCTCGGCCTCCAAGAAGCGAATCTTGGAGATCGTGACCTCGGGAAACTCCTCGCGCAGCGCATTGAGCACCGTGCCGATGCTCACCGGCTTGGCGCCCGAGGAGGCGGTGCCGACAGAACCGGCACCGCCCTTCGGTGTATCGCGCATATGCCTTCCCTGACCGGTCAGATCCCGGCGCCCCGCTGGCTGGCGTAGAAGACCATGCGGTACTTGCCGATCTGGACCTCGTCGCCGTTGGCGAGCGCGACCGAGTCGATCGGCTCACGATTGACGTACGTGCCGTTCAGGCTGCCGACGTCGGCGACCGTGAAGATGCCGTCCGCACCGCGGCGGAACTCCACATGCCGACGCGAGACCGTCACATCGTCGAGGAAGATGTCGCCCTGCGGATGCCGGCCCGCCGTCGTCAGCTCGCTGTCCAGCAGGAAGCGGCTGCCCGAATTCGGACCCCGGCGGACGATCAGCAGCGCCGACCCCAGCGGAAGGGCCTCGACCGCGGCCTGGGCCTCCGGGGACAGCGACGGCACCAGATTCTGGCCCGTCGTCTCCGAGTCGTAGGCCTCCAGCCCCGAAATGGAGATCGTGGACGTCGTCTCGGACGCCCGCTCGGCCTGGGCGCCCGGGCGCAGCGGCGCACCGCAGTTGGAGCAGAACCGGCTCGCCTCGGCGTTCCGGTGCCCACACCTTGTACATACCGGCAAGGCCGACCCTCCACCCGTGCGTGAGGCCGATGGTTCCTCGGAACCTATGCGGGCGGCCCCGGAGGGGTCAACAGAACCCGCGCCGTGCCCCCCGGACGGACCGCCGACCTCGTCACGGAAGAGCGGACGCTCCGCCGCCTCACCACTTTCGGGCTGGCGCGGAGCACGGTGCCGCGCGGAGCCGCTGCCGCCCTCCTGGCGCGCGCTCTTGCCGAACAGCTTTCCAAACAACTTCACGGGCGATTCCCCTTGAACGAAACAGACCCGCCCGTGGGGCAGGACGAACCCTCGATGCACACACCGGCCCATCCGGACATCCTGTGAACGTCCGTGGCCTCCAGACAGTTTCCACCACACACCACACGCACGGTGCGTCGACCCCCCGCTACCTCATGCCCTCGCCGGGCACTCGACATACCTGCACACCTCACTGCGATGACGACCGAGCGTAGTCAGGCCGCTTCGCCTCTCGCAAGGCATCCACAATGATCTTCTCCCGACGGGTCACAGACACCTTGGCCTGCTCCTTTTCCAGCGTCTGCACCACTCCGCCGGGGATGTTCAGCGCCGGCTCCAGGTCCTCCGGCTTGCCGATGACCTTGAAGCGGTACGGCTGCGTGACGCGCACGCCGTCGATCTCCACCCCGCCCCGGATGTCCGAGAGGTAGGTGTCCGCGACGACCCGTACCGAATTGACCTGGATGGCCTCGGCGCCGGCCGCCCGCAGCTCCTGGATGGTGTCCAGCAGCTTGTCCGCCTCGACGGAGTGCGTCGGGTCGTCGATGGTCAGGTTGATGCCGGGCCCCTGCGCCGCGACGGTCCCGGCCAGCACACCCAGCTGCTGTTCCTTCTCCACGGTCTGCTTACGGGCCTCCTCGGCCTGGTCCGAACTGTTCTCCAGCTCGGTCTTCTGCCCTTCCAGGCGCCGCTGTTCGTCCGTCAACCGCTGGGAGCGATTGTCCAGCTCGTCCAGAATGCGCACCAAGTCCTCCTGGCGCGCACCCCGCAGCGCACTGCTGTCACTTGTGGAACGTACCTGAATCGCCAGACCCAGGCCGAGAATGAACAGGAGCAGCGCAACGATCAGTTGGGCCCGGGTCAACCGCGGCGGCCACAGGCTCGCCGCGAGCCGCTCCCGGCCGGTCTTCGGCCGCTCTCCTTCTCCGCCACCGCTCACCGCGTCAGGAGTCGAGGAGTCTGCCGCTTTACTCGACTTCTGTCCAGCACTGTCCGTTTCCCGGGTTTCGTCCCCGTCCGCGGACGCCTTCCGCTCAGGGGTGCTCCGGCTCTCGGGCGGCATCGGCCGCCGCCCCACCGGGCCGCTCTCCTGCTCGGGCTCCGGTCGCTCCGGCTGCTTCCCCGGCTCCGGGGTCTCGTCCGTTGCCATCCGTCTCACGCCCTGAAGACGTGCCGGCGGATCGCCGCGGCGTTGGAGAAGATCCGGATGCCCAGCACCACCACGACGCCGGTGGAGAGTTGGGCGCCGACGCCCAACTTGTCGCCGAGGAAGACGATCAGCGCGGCGACGACGACGTTCGACAGGAAGGAGACCACGAAGACCTTGTCGTCGAAGATGCCGTCCAGCATCGCGCGCAGACCGCCGAACACGGCGTCCAGCGCCGCGACGACAGCGATCGGCAAGTAGGGCTCGACCACCGTCGGCACCACGGGTCGGACGACGAGTCCGACCACGACTCCCACGATGAGGCCCAGTACGGCGATCACGATGTGCCCTTCCCTGTGTCGGCGCCGCCCGACCTGGCGGCACCGGCCTGCGGCTTTGCGGTACGTACGATCAAACTGGGCGCGGGCGGCAGGGTGACCTCACTCTCCGCGGAAATCCTGGTGCGGACGCCGTAGTTCTCCTGCAGCACATGCAGGTACTGGCCATCGGCGCTGTCCTGGAACGCGGTGCTCAGCCGCTGCCCGTCCCCCACCGCCAGCACCGTATAGGGCGGCACCAGTGGCTTGTTGTCGACCAGTATGGCGTCTCCCGCGGCTCTGATCGCCGAGAGTGACGTAAGCCGCTGCCCATTGACGGAGATGGCCTCCGCACCGGACTCCCACAGGCCGTTGACGACGCGCTGCATGTCCCTGTCGCGTACCCGCCCGGTGTCGGAGAAACCACTGCTCTCGCGCGGCCCGCCACCGCCGGACTCCGCGCCCTTGGCATCGTCCACGACGAGTTTCACGCCGGGCCCGGTGACCTGCGTCGAGCCCGACAACAGAGCCAGCAGTTCGGCCTTGCCGCCGCCCTGCTCCTTCAGCGCCTCACGCTGCATCCTGCTGACGTCGCCCCGCAGCGCGTCGACCCGATGCTGCTGTTTGTCCGCCTCGCCGGTCCCCTTCTGAATGCGGTTGATCAGCTCTTCGCGCTCCTTGGCCAGCGTCGGTGCGGATATCCGCGCCTGCGCCGCCCCGACGGTCACCACGAGCGCGGCCAGCACCAGACCGGCCGCCAGTCCCAACTTCGCCCGCAGGGTGCGCGGCAGCCCGCGCACGCCGGCTGCGGACTTGCGCGCGGCCGCCTCGGCGTACCCGTCGTCGAGGCTGTGATCCATCACGTTGGTCAGCAGCGACATGGACGCATCGGGGCGCGCGGCCGGCGGTTTCGGGGTGCTCCGATCGGGGCGCTGCTGCGACATGCCGCACATCGTCCCACGTCGGCCGCGCAGTCTCCCAACGGCCCCACCGGCGTGCCGATCAACGGCCCGCCGGTGGGGTCCGGATCAGCGGCCCGCGCTGTCGACCACGGCCGCCCACTCGTCCAGCAGCTGCTGGGCGGAGTCGTCGTCCGGTCCTTCCGCCCACAGGTGGGTGACCGCCTCGGCCGGGTCCGGCAGCACCAGGATCCAGCGTCCGTCGGCCTCCACGACCCGTACGCCGTCCGTGGTGTCCACCTCCCGGTCACCGGCCGCCTCGACGACATGCCGCATGACCAGGCCCTTGACCGCCCAGGGGGTCGCCAGATCGCGGCGCAGTACATGCGCCCGCGGAATCCGCGCGTCGATCTGGCTGAGCGTGAGCTGGGTGCGCGCCACCAGGCCGATCAGCCGGACGAACGCGGCCGCGCCGTCGAAGACGGAGCTGAACTCCGGGATGATGAAGCCGCCCAGGCCGTCCCCGCCGAAGACCGTGCCGTCCGCCCGCCCCACCCGGGTCAGATCGTCCGGCGAGGTGGTCGTCCACTCCACCTGTGTGCCGTGGTACGCCGCCACCTGCTCGGCGATCCGGGTGGTGGTCACCGGCAGCGCCACCCGGCCGGTGCGCCGTTCGGCGGCGACCAGGTCCAGCATGACCAGCAGCGCACGGTCGTCCTCGATGATCCGGCCGCGTTCGTCCACGAGCGAGAGTCGTTCGCCCACGGGGTCGAAGCGCACGCCGAAGGCGGCCCGCGCCGAGGCAACGATCTCGCCGAGCCGGACGAGCCCGGAGCGCCGTGCCTCGGCGGTTTCGGTGGGCCGGGCTTCGTTGAGCCCGGGGTTGATGGTCAGGGAGTCGACCCCGAGCCGCCCCAGGAGGCTGGGCAGGACCAGGCCGGCGCTGCCGTTCGAGGCGTCCACGACGACCTTCAGCCCCGACTCGGCGATCCCGGTGGTGTCCACGGCACGCAGCAACGACCCGGTGTAGGAGTCGAAGACGCTCGCCGGGAAGACCAGGTCACCGATCTCGCCGGGGAAGGCGCGCCGGTACTCCTGACGGGCGTAGACCCGGTCGAGCTTGCGCTGCCCTGCCTGCGAGAGGTCGGCGCCCCGCTCGTCGAAGAACATGATGTCGACGGAGTCCGGTACACCGGGCGTCGTACGGACCATGATGCCGCCGGCGCTGCCGCGGGCGGTCTGCTGACGGGCGACGGGCAGCGGGACGTTCTCCAGGTCGCGTACGTCGATGGCGCTGGCCTGCAACGCGGAGATCACCGCGCGTTTGAGGGCCCGGGCACCACGGGAGTGGTCACGTGCGGTGGTGACCGTGGAGCCCTTCTTGAGCGTGGTGGCGTACGCCCCCGCGAGCCGTACGGCGAGTTCCGGGGTGATCTCGACATTCAGGATCCCGGACACGCCGCGGGCACCGAACAGATGCGCCTGGCCGCGGGATTCCCAGATCACCGAGGTGTTGACGAACGCACCGGCCTCGATGGTCTTGAACGGATAGACCCGCACATTGCCCTGGACGATCGACTCCTCGCCGATGAGGCATTCGTCGCCGATGACCGCGCCGTCCTCGATCCGGGCGGCCCGCATCACGTCGGTGTTCTTGCCGATCACACACCCGCGCAGATTGGTGTGCTGCCCGAGATAGACGTTGTCGTGCACCACGGCGCGGTGCAGGAAGGCGCCGCTCTTCACGACGACATTCGAACCGACGACGGTGTGCTCGCGAATCTCCACGCCCGCTTCGACCTTGGCGTAGTCGCCGACGTACAGCGGCCCGCGCAGCACCGCGTCCGGATGGACCTCGGCACCCTCGGCGACCCATACTCCGGGCGAGATCTCGAAGCCGTCGATTTCGACATCGACCTTGCCCTCGAGGACATCGGCCTGGGCCTTCACATAGCTCTCGTGGGTACCGACGTCCTCCCAGTACCCCTCGGCGACATAGCCGTAGATGGGCTTGCCTTCCTTCATGAGCTGCGGGAAGACATCACCGGACCAGTCGACCGGAACATCGGGCTCGAAGTAGTCGAAGACCTCCGGCTCCATCACGTAGATACCGGTGTTGACGGTGTCCGAGAAGACCTGGCCCCAGGTGGGCTTTTCCAGGAAGCGTTCGACCTTGCCGCCCTCGTCGACGATGGTGATGCCGAACTCAAGCGGATTGGGGACCCGCGTGAGGCAGACGGTGACGAGGGCGCCCTTTTCCTTGTGGAACCGGATCAGATCGGTGAGGTCGAAATCGGTGAGGGCGTCACCGGAGATGACGAGGAAGGCGTCGTCCTTGAGGGCTTCCTCGGCGTTCTTCACGCTGCCCGCGGTGCCGAGTGGCTTTTCCTCGTTGGCGTAGGTGAGCTCCATTCCAAGCTCTTCGCCGTCCCCGAAATAGTTCTTGACGAGCGAGGCAAGGAATTGCACGGTCACGACGGTCTCATTGAGACCATGCCGTTTCAGCAGCCTCAGTACGTGCTCCATGATCGGCCTGTTGGCGACCGGAAGCAGTGGCTTGGGCATGCTGGACGTCATGGGGCGAAGGCGTGTGCCCTCGCCGCCGGCCATCACAACGGCCTTCATGTCGGAAGCGTCCTCCTCATAAGAGACGACGGTCTTGCCGACTTCACTTGTCCAGATCGCCCACTGTTCCTGTGCTCGCGTACGGGCGCCGGCCCTTGCACAATCTGCCGGTTCGGAGAGCTCAGTCGGCTGTGGCGTCCGCCCTGATGAGTCGGCGGACCTGGACCACGTACAGGATCCCTGCCCACCAGTAGAGCGCCGTACCCCAACCTGCGAACGCCCATCCGAAAATAGCAGCGAGCGTGTGAAGCCAGCCACTTCCGTCGCTCAGCAAGAGCAACGGGAAGGCGTACATCAAGTTGAACGTAGCCGCCTTGCCCAGGAAGTTCACCTGGGGAGGGCCATACCCGTGACGCCCGAGGAATCCCACCGCGATCAGCAGCATCAGCTCGCGCGCCAGCAGGGCCGCGGTGAGCCAGACCGGGAGGATCTCGCGCCAGGTCAGACCGACGAGGGTGGACAGGATGTAGAGGCGGTCGGCCGCCGGGTCCAGGATCCGCCCGAGGCTGCTGATCTGGTTCCAGCGGCGGGCGAGCTTGCCGTCCAGGTAGTCGCTGACGCCGCTCAGCGCCAGGACCACCAGTGCCCAGACATCGGCAATCTTCGGACCGCCGAATTCCCGCCAGAGGATCAACCACAGGAACACCGGCACGCCGACGAGGCGAGCCATGCTCAGGATATTCGGGATGGTAAGGATGCGATCCGTCTGGACCCGCGTCTCCTGGACCTCCACCGCGGGGGCCTCCTGTGGGAAATGTGCCAATGATGCCCCCTGACCTTACCTGGCCCGCCGGCCGCGCCGTACCTCGGGGCCCAGGACCCCCCGGAACGCAGAAAAGCCCCGCACCATACGGTGCGGGGCTTTCCCACAAAGAAAGTTCGGCGGCGTCCTACTCTCCCACAGGGTCCCCCCTGCAGTACCATCGGCGCTGAAAGGCTTAGCTTCCGGGTTCGGAATGTAACCGGGCGTTT
>NZ_JBHYJC010000086.1:0-14539 GCF_042749045.1 Streptomyces sp. NPDC059008
GCTCCAGCAACGGAAGCTCGGTGAACAGGATCGACAGATTGACGTTGAAGCGCGTGTCCGTGAAACCCATAAAGGCCGGCGCTCCTTCCGGATAGCGGATTTTTGTTTCTGTTCTACGGGATGGTGGCGGTGCCGGGCGCGCCGGTCAAGCGCGCCCGGACCACCGTCCGAGCCGGATCCGGGTCAGGTCCGGATCCGGCCCGGGGTCAGGACTTGAGCGGCTTGATCGCGGTGGGCGCGTGACCCGGCTCGGTCGCGATCTCCTCCCACTCGTTGACGCTGGCGATGTCCGTGCCGCTCATCGAGATGTTGGTGATCCGCTCCAGGATCGCCTCGACGACGACCGGGACGCGGTGCTCGGCGGCCAGCTTCTTGGCCTGCTCGAACGCGGCACCCAGCTCGCTGGGGTCGGTGACCCGGATGGCCTTGCAGCCCAGCCCCTCGGCGACCTTGACGTGGTCCACGCCGTAGACGCCCAGCTCCGGCGAGTTGATGTTCTCGAACTCCAGGTTGACCTGGAAGTTGATGTCAAGGTTGCGCTGCGCCTGGCGGATCAGGCCCAGGTAGGCGTTGTTCACCAGGACGTGGACGTAGGGGATCTTGTGCTGGGCGCCGACGGCCAGTTCCTCGATCATGAACTGGAAGTCGTAGTCGCCGGAGAGCGCGACGACCGGCGTCTCCGGGTCGGCGGTGGCGACACCCAGTGCGGCCGGGATGGTCCAGCCCAGCGGGCCGGCCTGGCCGCAGTTGATCCAGTGGCGCGGCTTGTAGACGTGCAGCATCTGGGCGCCGGCGATCTGGGAGAGGCCGATGGTGGTGACGTAGCGGGTCTCCGGGCCGAAGGCCTTGTTCATCTCCTCGTACACGCGCTGCGGCTTCATCGGGATGTTGTCGAAGTGCGTACGACGCTGCAGCTCGGCCTTGCGCTCCTGGGTGGAGGCGGCCCACTCGCTGCGGTCGGGCAGCTTGCCGGCGGCCTTGAGCTCCTTGGCCACCTCGACGAACAGCTCCAGCGCGGCCCTGGCGTCCGAGGCGATACCGAAGTCCGGGGCGAAGATCTTGCCGATCTGGGTCGGCTCGATGTCGACGTGGACGAACTTGCGGCCCTGGGTGTAGACGTCCAGCTTGCCGGTGTGGCGGTTGGCCCAGCGGTTGCCGATGCCCAGGACGAAGTCGGACTCCAGGAAGTTCGCGTTGCCGTAGCGGTGCGAGGTCTGCAGGCCGACCATACCGGCGTTCAGCTCGTGGTCGTCGGCGAGGATTCCCCAGCCCATCAGGGTGGGGATGACCGGGGTGCCGGTCAGCTCGGCGAACTCGACCAGCAGCTCGGAGGCGTCGGCGTTGATGATGCCGCCACCGGCGACGATCAGCGGCCGCTCGGACTCGTTGAGCAGCGCGATCGCCTTCTCGATCTGCGCCCGGGTCGCGGCGGGCTTGAAGGCCGGCAGCGGCTCGTACGTCTCGGGGTCGAAGTCGATCTCGGTCAGCTGGACATCGATCGGCAGGTCGATCAGGACCGGGCCCGGACGTCCGGAGCGCATCAGGTGGAAGGCCTGCTGGAAGACACCGGGGACCTGCGCGGCCTCCATCACGGTGGTCGCGGCCTTGGTCACCGGCTTGGCGATCGAGGCGATGTCGACGGCCTGGAAGTCCTCCTTCTGGATCACCGCGGTCGGCGCCTGGCCGGTGATGCACAGGATCGGGATGGAGTCGCCGATCGCGGAGTAGAGGCCGGTGATCATGTCCGTGCCGGCCGGGCCGGAGGTGCCGATGCAGACGCCGATGTTGCCCGGGTGCGTGCGGGTGTAGCCCTCCGCCATGTGCGAAGCGCCCTCGACGTGGCGAGCCAGCGTGTGATCGATCCCGCCCGCGCCCTTGAGCGCGGCGTAGAAGGGGTTGATCGCGGCACCGGGCACTCCGAAGGCGTTGGTCACGCCCTCGCGCTTGAGGATCTCCACCGCGGCACGGGCGGCTGTCATTCGAGGCATCGAGTACTCCTGCGTCGACCTGTCACGGGCACGCTCCGGCGAAGGACCGGAGTTCCTTAATTCCGCATCATGGAATTAATGTTTTGCTTTATGGAAGGAAGTTAGAGCGCGCCGCATCGCCCGTCAAGAGGACGACGGGCGGCTGATGCCTGAATGTCCGCGATCGCACGAGTTGAGCGGGCGGCGCGAGGCGCGGACGCCCCGGACACCCCGCGGGCGGGCATGCGAAAGGGGCTCCACCCCCTACGGGGTGGAGCCCCAAAATCGCCGCGGAAGACCTGCCCGCCGCCCCCGGCCCTACGGCACCGTGGGCGAAGGGACCTGGTAGGAGCTGGTCCGGTAGCGACTGCGGAACTCGGCCAGGAGCTCGTCGGTCGCCTCGGCTCCGGCGCTTACGGCGGCGTGGACGTCGCGGAAGTAGTTCTCGTAGCCGGCGGGCGTGTAGAGGCACAGGGCGCGCACGGGGACCGTTCCCGCGTTGCGGAAGCCGTGCGGGGTACCGCGGGTGGCGGCGAGCAGATGGCCGGGGCCGGCCGTCACCTCGCCGTCGCCGGTGTGGAGCGTCAGCTCCCCCTCGACGACATAGAAGTACTCGTCGTGCCCGTCGTGCACATGCGGTCTGGCGCCTATGGTGCCGGGCGCGAGGCGGAACTCCTCGAAGGAGAAGCGTCCGCCGGTGTGTTCACCGGTGAGCTTGAAGAAGTGCTCGACGCCGGCGACATCGAGGAGTTCACCGTCCTGAGGGCGGCGCAACAGCGGACGGGCGGGAGTAAGGGCCTCATCAGTCATGACCGCAATTGTGGCCCAGCAGACCTGCGTTGCGGCCCGTCGACCTCAAAGGCCGCACACCGGACGGGATCCGAGGTCAGTCGAGGCAGAACTCGTTGCCCTCGGGGTCGGCCATCACGATGTGACCGGAGCCGAGCGGAGGAGCGGGCTCGAAGCGCCGCAACCGGGTGGCGCCGTGGGAGACGAGCCGCTCGGCCTCCTCTTCCAGGGCCGCCATCCGTGCGTCGCCCGCGAGTCCGGGGGCGGCTCGTACGTCGAGGTGCACACGGTTCTTGGCCTGCTTGTGCTCCGGCACCCGCTGGAAGAACAGCCGCGGCCCGGAGCCCTCGGGGTCGACCACCGCCGAGGCGTCGTTGCGTCTCTCGGGCGGCACCCCCATCGCCTCCAGGGCCTGGTCCCACGACGCGAAGCCCCCGGGCGGGTCCTGCAGCCGGTAGCCGAGGGCCTCGGCCCAGAACGCCGCCATCCCGGCCGGGTCGGCGCAGTCGAAAGTGATCTGGAGATCGCGGGCCATCTCAGCTCGCCTCCCGGCGGGTGTGCAGGTGGAGATCGCGCAGCAGGCACACCTCGGAGAGATGGTGGATCAGCTCGCGGTTGATGTGCAGCACCAGCGCCGCCATAGGACGCTCGCCGTACGGCGCCTCCGCCTCCCCGCACGGGCGCGCGAGGCCGGCTTCGCCGAGGGACTCGACCCCGGCCAGCCATGTGGCGTACTCCGCGTCGAGCTGGGCCAGCGCCTCGGCCGCGGTCGCGGCGTACGCGAACGACTGGTAGTCGGTGGCCGCGCGACCGAAGTGCGCGGCGTTGCGCATCGCGAGCACGCCGACGATCACATGCCCGAGTCGCCAGGCGATCGTCGTGAACGGTCGCGGGTCGGGCTCCGGCATCGCGAAGTCGATGGTCATCGCGCCGGACCCGGCCTGCACCGGTGCGGTGCCGGTGCCACGCGGGCGCACGCTCCAGCAGCCGGGCGCCGGCTCCCAGAAGTACTCGTCGTCGGTGAGCCCGTCGAGGCGGTCGCGCAGCTGGTTGGTCCAGTGCCAGGAGAGCTGGTCTCGGAGCAGGGGGTTCCACGTCTGGTCGGTCATGGCTCCAGCCTTGCGCATATAGCGGACAGGTTCGTTCCGTGAAGCGTGAAACGATGAGCGCATGACCGTTGAGGCGACGACCGAACGGGTGCTGCGGCTGCTGGCACTGCTCCAGCGCCGGCCGTCCTGGACCGCCGCCGAGCTCGCCGCCGAGCTGGGGGTCACCGACCGCTCGGTGCGCCGCGACGTGGAGCGGCTGCGTGCGGTCGGCTACCCCGTGCACGCGACGGCGGGGGTCGGCGGCGGCTATCAGCTCGGCGCGGGCACCCGGCTGCCGCCGCTGCTCCTCGACGACGAGGAGGCGATCGCGACGGCGGTGTCCCTGCGGCTGGCGTCGGGCGGCACGGTCGCCGGTGCGGGCGAGGCGGCACTTCGGACGCTCGCGAAGCTCGACCAGGTGATGCCGCCCCGGCTGCGCGCCGAGGTGCGGGCCGTCCACGGCGCCACCGAGACCCTTGTCGGCCCCGGGGCCGAGATCGACGCGGAGCTGCTGGTGACGCTGGCGCGGGCCTGTCGCGACGCCGTGCGGGTGCGCTTCGGCTACGCCGGCCGCGACGGCGGGGAGCGCGGGCGCACGGTCGAGCCGGTGCGGATGGTCGCCACCAGCCGCCGCTGGTACCTGATGGCCTGGGACGTCGACCGCGACGACTGGCGCACCTTCCGGCTGGACCGGATGCGCGAGGTGGTGGCGACGACCTGGCGCTTCCGGGCGAGGGAGCATCCGGACCCGGTCGCCTACGTGCAGCGGTCCGTGACCGAGGCGCCCTACCGGTATCTCGCCCGGGTGCGGGTGCACGCCCGGCCCGACCAGGTGCGGGAGTTGGTGCCGCCCCAGGTGGGGCGCGTCGAGGACGATCGCGACGGCTGGTGCGTGCTCGTCGCCGGCGGGGACGACCTGGACTGGCTCGCCCTGCACGTGGCCCGGCTCGGGTTCGAGGCGGAGGTGCTCGACCCGCCGGCGCTGCGGGAGGCGGCCGCCGTGCTCGCCCGCCGCCTCGCGGCGATGGCCGGGGCCGGGACCGGCTGACCGACCCGGTCCACAAGCGGAACGTGCCGCCGTGGAAAGGCGTTTGCCTCCGCCCGTGATGATCACTAAAGTCGCTCGGGTGACTGCCGGGTCGGCCATGGGCCATACACGAGTGGGGTTCCCGGCCTCGGCGTGAGCGCGGCGGGGGTCTCCCCGCTCCAGCGAAGCCGAGAGCAGGGGAGGGCAAGAGCCCCGCCCCCTTTCCGAGTCTTTCTGTCCGGCGCCCGTATGCGGCGCCCCTCCCACAGATCCCAAGACCCGGAGACACACCACACATGCCGAACCACCTTCCGAACGCACAGCAGTACCCGAGCGCCCCCGAGCCACCGGCGGCCTCCGTCCAGTTGAACCACACCGCCGTCTACGCAAGCGACCGGCAACTCTCGGCCGAATTCCTGGCCGCGATACTGGGGTTGAAGGTCGGCGCGCCCTTCGGGCCGTTCCTCCCCGTCGACCTCGGCAACGGCGTGACGCTCGACCACTACGAGAAGCGTGACGAGCCGATCCAGTCGCAGCACTATGCGTTCCTCGTGCCCGACGAGCAGTTCGACACCATGATCGCCCGTCTGGAAGCCGTCGGGGTCACCTACTACGCCGACCCCGGCCGCACCGAACCCGGGCAGATCAACCGGCTGTTCGGCGGTCGCGGCGCGTACTTCGACGACCCGGACGGCCACAACATGGAAATCATGACCCGGCCCTACGTGCGTCCGTAGCCGACGGCCCGTAGGGCCTCGCCGGACGCCTCTCGCCTCGCCCTGGCCCCGGGCGCACGTCCGGGGCCGGCGAGGTGCGCCGGACACCTGGCAGTCGGTGTCGCGAAGAGGCGCCCAGGGGCGGCGGAGTCGTGTACTACTTCATCAAGGATTTCTCCGGCCGGGCCGGAACTCGATGCGCTGGACGAGCTGGACGACCTGTCCGAGCTCGATGATCGATGGGATGACGGTGGCTGATCTCGCGGAGTCCGTCGAATCGGTGGAGCAACTCGCCGTGGTCTGGCGTGCCATGGTGCTCGACCGCGATGCGGGTGCGGATGTGCGCGACCTGCCGGGGATCGCCGTTCGCTGGGCCGACTGCCGTTTCGCCTTCTGGAACTGCGTCACCCTGACCGACGTGGGCGCGGACGCAGAGCTGCTGGGGCAACGCCTGGGCCGGGCGGCGGACATCATGCGCGCCAAGAAGCAGCCCGGCTTCCTGTGGCTCTTCGAAGACCTGCTCGACGACTCGGCCCGCTCCGCGCTGGGGCCGGCGGCCGAGCGGGCAGGCCTGCAACACGCCTTCCCCGGTACCGGCATGGCCGCAGACCTGCTCCCCCTCCCCGAGCCGGTCCACCCCGATCTGACGTTCGTGCGCGTGACGACGGACGAGCAGTTGCGCGCCTACGCCGACCTCAACTCGCGCGCCTACGGAATGCCGTTGACGGACGGCCGCGACGGGCTCCTCGGATCCACGCGCTGGAAGAACGAGGTGTACGCCTACCTGGGCATGCGGGGCGACGTACCGGTGGCGTGCGCCGGTGCCGTCGAAGCGGACGGCCGCCTCTTCGTCGTTCTCGTCGCCACGGCCCCCGAGTGGCAGCGCAGAGGCTACGGCGAGGCGGTCACGCGCAAGGCGCTGTACGAGGGCGCCCGCGCCACGGGAGTGACCCGCGCCACCTTGCACGCGACCGTCGCCGGCGCCCCCGTATACCCGCGTATCGGGTTCACACCGAACTCACCGATCCACTTCTACGGCCTCAAGGGGTGAACCGGCGGCGCCTTGCCCCGCCTGGCTAGCGGGACAGCCGCAACCCCGTGACCAGGTCCGGGCGGATCCGCAGCGCGTAGGACATCCGGTGGTCGGCCCAGGGGTGCAGCAACGCCTGATAGTGCGCCAGGTCGTCGGGATCGGTCACCAGGCGGCAGTAGCCGGTCACCACCACGCTCCAGCCGCAGTGCGTGGCCGGGTCGATGGCGTCGGCCTCGTAGGCGACGACCACGCCCTCGTCCTCCGCGTGCTCGGTGAGGCTGGTCAGCGCCGCGCCCTCGTGGGTACGGATGATCACCTCGCCGTGGTGGAGGAGGTGGTTGACGGGGCGGATGGCCGGCAGCGCGTTCTGGGTGAAGACGATCCGGCCCAGCGACACACTGCCCAACAGGCGGAGGGCCTCGGCCCGGTCCAGTTCGGTGCTGCGGCGGGAGGCTTCGCGGTCGGCCCAGGCCACCGGCTCGAAGTCGGTGGCGGTCCCGGTGGTGTGCCGGGCCGGGATGTCGTTCACTGCGTGCTCCCTGTCCTGATGACACTGCTGATGCACTGAGGTGTCGGCCAGTAGACGCCCCTCGGCGGCGACCCGCCAGGGCCGTTCGGCCCGCCTCGGACAGCGCGGCCGGATGACCGTGCGACGTTCAGGGCCGGGTCGGCGTCACCGCGCCGCTCCGGCCCACCGCGCCGTCCTGCGTGTGCGCCGGGCAGCGGTCGGCCGGCGGGGGCAGTACGTCCGGGACCGGGTCGTGGCGGATCTGGTCGGCCGGCATGCCGGCCGCGGTCAGCCGCGCGACCGTGGCACCGACCATGGCCGCCGGACCGCTGACGAAGGCGAGGTGCTGCGACCACCGCCGGTCCCGCGCCACCGCCTCGGCCAGGGGCCCGTATTCGGACAGCGGGTCGCTCCTGTCCGGGGCGACGTCCTCGTCCAGCACCCGGACCACTCGGAGCCGGTCGTGGCGCGTCGCCAACCGGGTCAGCGCCGCGGCGTCGTACAGCTCGGCGCGGCTGCGGGCGCCGACGAAGAGGTGTACCCGCCCGGCCGGGCGCTGCGGAAGACCGGCGGTTCCTCGGCGGCGACCCTCCCACTCCTCCAGGAGCGCCTTGATCGGTGCCCAGCCCGTGCCGCCCGCCACCATCAGCAGATCGCGGGAGCGGTCCTCGTCCCGGAGCGTCATCGTGCCGTGCGCCGGGCCCAACCGTAAGGTGTCGCCGACCCGGGTGCCGCCGACCAGGGCCTCGCTGACCCCGCCGGGGCCGGTCCGCCGGACGTGGAGGGCCACCTCGCCGTCGGGCCCGGGCGCCGAGGCCAGGGAGTAGTGCCGCCACGCCTGGGGCATCAGCGGCGAGGCGACCGCCGCGTACTGGCCGGCCCGGTAGGGATACGGCTCGTGCGGCCGCACCCGCAGCACCGCCAGGTCCGGGCGGCGCCGCTCGTGCGCGGTCACCGTCCCCTGCCAACTGGGGGGTTCGGCGAGCGCGGCGTCGGCGCCCTCGACCATCGACGCGACGGCGAACCGCAGCATCCGCACCCACGCCTGTTCCACCGCCTCGGCCCAGCGGGGCCCGGCGGTGCTCCGCAGCGCCGCGCACAGCGCCGTCTCGAACGCCTCGTAGTGCACCGGACGCACCCCGAGCTTGCGGTGGTCATGACCCAGCTGCCGGAAGTAGGCGGCCACCTCGCCGGGGCGGTGCAGATTCTCGATCAGGTACCAGAAGGCGCGGGCGAGATGTGCACGCTGGAACTCCATGGACGCGGGGAACAGCGATCGCAGGTAGGGCCACCGGGCGAACATCTCGTCGTAGAGGTGGGCGATCAGGTCGCCGAACGGCGTGACCAGATCGAGGTACTGGGTGATCAGCCGCTGGTCCGCCGCGCCGTCGTAGGCGGCGGGCGTTAAGTCCGGCGCGGGTGACCGGCCCTGGCCGAGGATGCGCTGCCGCAGCCGCATGGCGTCGTGCCGGGCGAGCAGGGCGTGGTACTCGCCGCCGACGGTGTCCGCGGCGGGGCATCCGGACGGTACCGACGAGGCGGAACGCGGGGGCTGGTACGGCTGGCAGGGCTGGTGCATGGGATCGACCTCCTGACGGGGGGCGTCAGTATCGCAACGCGCTGCCTTGCCCGAAGGGCCCCGATCCCCCAGGGCCGTTCGGCCCTTGCGCTAGGCGCCTGGCGCGACGAACCTCGTGGTCGGGACCCTTGTGCCCCGCCGAACCGCGAGAACCACAGAGCGAGAGTGCATGAACCAGCAGCCCGTTCACCCTGTCCCCGCCGATGCCCCCGACGCACCGCTGCGCGTCTTCATCCTCGACGACCACGAGGTGGTCCGCCGCGGAGTACGGGACCTTCTGGAGGCGGAGGAGGACATAGAGGTCGTCGGGGAGGCGGGGGACGCCCGGCAGGCCCTCGCACGGGTGCCGGCGATCCGGCCACAGGTGGCCGTCCTCGACGTCCGGCTCGGCGGCACCGGCGGGCCCGAAGGCGACCACGAAGGCATCGAGGTCTGCCGGGAGTTACGGGCCCGCATGCCGGAGCTGGCCTGTCTGATGCTGACGTCCTTCGACGACGACGAGGCGCTGTTCGACGCCATCATGGCCGGGGCGGCCGGCTATGTACTCAAGCAGATCGACGGCAGTGCCCTGGTGCACGCGATCCGCACGGTCGCGGCGGGGCAGTCGATGCTGGATCCGCGCACCGCGACACGGGTGATGGAGCGGTTGCGCGACCCGGGCCGGGGCCAGGCGACCGAGGCGGAGACGTCCGAACTCGGCCGACTCTCCCCGCGCGAGCGGGAGGTACTGGACCTGATCGGCGAGGGTTTGACGAATCGTCAGATTGCGGACCGGCTGTTCCTCTCGGAGAAGACGGTCAAGAACCGGGTGTCCGCGATCCTGTCCAAGCTGGGCGTGGGCCGCCGGGTCCAGGCGGCGATGGTCGTCGAACGGCTGAAGGGCCCACGGGCCTGACCTCGACACCGGGCCCCATGGCGGTAGGCCCCGGAGCGGTACGGCCCCTGGGGCCGGGTGTACGACCTGATCCGCCGCCGGCAGGGGCACGGCACGGCACTGACCACCATGTCCTGGCTCGCCGACTGCCGCCGCCTCCACCGCCGCTACGAACGTAAGGCGGAGCACTTCCTGGCCTTCACCGCTGTCGCCTGCACCCTCATCTGCTACCGCAGACTCACCAAATGAGACGACTCCTAACGCGGTAGCCACCAAAGGATCACGTCAGTAGCCTTGGCGCCATATGCTCCTTACCAACGGAGGGCTTCTCGCATGACCACCCCGTTCGTCCGCCCTGAACCGCCGTACTACGCAGTGATCATCACCACTCGGCCGACCGCGGATCTCGAAGGCTACGCCGCGATGAGCGAGCGCATGGCCGAACTCGGTGAGGCGCAGCCCGGCTACCTCGGCCGCGAGTCGCTGACGGACAAGGACGGCCGGGACCTCATCGTCATCTACTACGCAGACGAAGCATCGATAGCAGCATGGAAGGCCCACCCCGAGCACCTCCAGGCACAGCGGCTCGGACGGGAACGCTGGTACTCCTCGTACAGCGTGGAAGTCGCGCGAGTCGAGCGCGCCTACGCCTTCAGCCGTGACTGAGGGAGAGACCCACCGCCAGCTAACGACAAGCTCGCCGTCCGCTACGAAGCAACCGTGTTCGTCGCAGCCATCAACGAAGGGCCAGGCCCACGGCCAAGGCGCCCACCGGCAGACAGAAAAATACGGCCCAGTAACCCAACTGGTAGTCACCGACCCGCAGGTGCGCACACAACGCACCCAGGAAGTACAGCACGAGGCCGGCGGCGGCGAGCGTGCCCAGCACCGGCACGACGAACCCGGCCAGCAGTCCCAGCGCGCCCGCCGCCAGTAGTGCGCCCAGCGGGCGCATCCAGGACCGAGGCACGCGCAATTTGTCCGCCTGGCTCTTGGGGTACTCGTGGCCGATGAAGTTGGCAGTGGCAGCCAAGCCGTTGATGGCCGAGGTGAGGAGGGTGAACACGAGGTAGGTGGCGAACACGAAAGTCTCCTTCTTCGCGAGAACGACGGCTGGTCGTTCGCCTCTCGGACGAGGCAGCGCCTCAAAACGTGACATGCCCCGTGCCACGTCGGTCGCCGCGCACACTTTCGACACCCCCTAGGCCGGACCGGGTCAGTCCGGCAGCGGCGCCCGCCAGACGATGCGGGTGCCGCCGCCCTCCGGCCTCTCGACGGCCAGCCGGCCGCCGTGCATGTCGGCTCGGGCCAGCATGTTGGCCAGGCCTCCGGTGTGCGGTGCGTCGCCGATCCCCACCCCGTCGTCCGTCACCGTCAGCGTCACCGCGTCCCCGGTCACCGACAGCGTCACGTCCAGATGGCGGGCACGGGCGTGGCGGGCGGCGTTGCTGAGGGCCTCCGCGGTCACCGCCAGGAGGTGCTGGGACAGGTCGTCGGGGACCGCGGCGTCGACCGGGCCGTCGATCCGCAGTGCCGGGCTGAAGCCGAGGGGGCCGGCCGCCCGTTGCAGGGTCTCGGTCAGGTCGCGGCGCAGACCGCGGCCGCCCTTGTCGTCCCCGGTGGTGCGCAGTCCGAAGATGGTGGAACGGATGATCTTGATGGTGGTGTCCAGGTCGTTGACCGCGCGGCCGACCCGTTCGGCGGCCTCCGGACGGTCGATCAGCCGGGTCGCACTCTGCAGGGTGATGCCGGTCGCGAACAGCCGCTGGATGGCGAGGTCGTGCAGGTCCCGGGCGATCCGGTCACGGTCGTGAAGCACCGTCAGCTCCTCCGACTCGGCCCGCCGACGGGCGAGTTCCAGGGCGATCACGGCCTGGTCCGCGAAGCCCGATATCAGGGTGACCTCGGCGTCGTCGAAGGCGGGCCGCCCGGCCAGACGGCTCAGCCGCAGTGCACCGCAGCCGGTGTCCACCTGGAGCGGGACGGCCACCGTCGGCCCGTACGTCTGCGCGGGCCCGCCGTTCCGCGCGGCACCGTGCGGCTCGGCTCCCCGAGGCGGGTGCCCGGTCCCGGTGCCGGGGGCGTCCGGGCCCAGTGGGTACGCCCGCGGGTCGGCCCGTAGGTCGGCGCTGACCACCGGCCGGCCGCTGCGGACGGCCATCCCGGGCAGTGAACCGTCGGCCGGCACCCGCAGCCCCAGGATCCGGCTCGCGCCCGTACCGCACGCCACCGTCACCGTCAGCTGGTCCGCGGACGAGGACTCGGGCAGCAGGACCGCCGCGCTGTCGGCGCCGGCGACCTCCTGCGCGCGCTCGGCGATCAGCCGCAGCACCTCGTCGGCGTCGGTGCCCGACAGCAGGCTGCGGGTGATCTCGCCCAGCGCCTCCAGCCACCGTTCGCGGCGGCGGCTCTCGTGGTACATGCGGGCGTTGTCGATCGCCACTCCCGCCGCGATGGACAACGTGGTCAGCACGGCCTCGTCGTCCGCGTCGAACGAGCCGCCGCCCCGCTTCTCGGTGAGGTAGAGGTTGCCGAACACCTCGTCGCGGACCCGGACCGGCACCCCCAGGAAGGTCCGCATCGGGGGGTGGTTGGCCGGAAAGCCATAGCTGTGCGGATGCCGGGTCAGGTCGTCGAGCCGCAGCGGCGACGGGTTGCGGATCAGCTCCCCGAGGATGCCGCGGCCGCACGGCGTCCGGCCGATCAGCCCGATGAGCTCGTCCGACATCCCGACGGGGAGGAACTGCGACAGCTGCCCGTCCCCGACCACGCCGAGCGCCCCGTACTCCGCGTCGGTGAGGGTGACCGCCGCCTGGACGATGCCCCTGAGCACCTGCGGGAGTTCGAGCCCCCGCCCCAGGCTCATCACGGCGTCGAGCAGGCCGCGCATCCGGTCCGGTGCGTGGAGCTGCGGCCCGTGCGGACCGCTCGCGGACGGTGCGTACTGCTGCGATTCGGACATGACCGTGCTGCTCCAAAGATCCCGTACGTCTGCTCGGAAGCGTACGTGATCAGCGCGGCGGCGCCGGCGGGCACGGATGTCGACCGGCCATCCGGAGGCGTCTGCGACGGGGGCCGGCCGGCCCGCCCGCCGAGGGGCCGTTCGCGGTCCGCAGGAGGGCTGTTCGGCCCTGGGGACCGCGGAGGTGGCCGGCTGACGATGTGTCTGCCGGGAAGGGCCGGTCTCCCCCGTGCCAATGGCTCTTCCCGGCTCCGGCCGCTCCCGGCCCGGTTCACGTTTCCGAGGTGGAGGACACAGCACCGTGAATGGTGGGGAAGTACGGACGACGGCGGTCGGAGAACCGGCGTGCGGCCGGGCCGTGGCCCGGCCGCCGCGTCGGCGCAGGGCGGCCGGGTGGCACAAGGCGCTGCAGTGGCTCACGACCACCGACCACAAGCAGATCGGAACGCTCTACCTCGTCGCGGCGTTCGTCTTCTTCCTCGTCGGCGGTGTGATGGCCCTGCTGATGCGCGCCGAACTGGCCCGCCCCGGCACCCAGATCCTCTCCAACGAGCAGTTCAACCAGGCGTTCACCATGCACGGTTCGGTGATGCTGCTGCTGTTCGCCATGCCGCTGTTCACCGGCTTCGCCAACTGGCTGATGCCGCTGCAGATCGGGGCCCCCGACGTGGCCTTCCCCCGGCTGAACATGCTCGCCTTCTGGCTGTTCCTGTTCGGTTCGCTGATCGCCGCGGCCGGCTTCCTCACCCCGCAGGGCGCCGCGGACTTCGGCTGGTTCGCCTATGCGCCGCTGTCCGACGCCGTCCACTCGCCCGGTGTGGGCGCCGACATATGGATCATGGGTGTGGCGCTCTCCGGATTCGGCTCCATCCTGGGCGCGGTCAACTTCATCACCACCATCGTCTGTCTGCGCGCCCCCGGCCTGACGATGTTCCGGATGCCGATCTTCACCTGGAACGTGCTGCTGACCGCGGTACTGATCCTGATGGTCTTCCCGGTCCTCGCCGCCGCGCTGCTCGCCCTGGAGATGGACCGCAAGTTCGGCTCCCACGTCTTCGACGCGGCCAACGGGGGCGCACTGCTGTGGCAGCACCTGTTCTGGTTCTTCGGCCATCCCGAGGTCTACGTCCTGGCTCTGCCGTTCTTCGGCATCGTCTCCGAGGTCATCCCGGTCTTCGCCCGCAAGCCGATGTTCGGCTACCTCGGCCTGATCGCCGCGACGATCTCGATCGCGGGCCTGTCGGTGACGGTCTGGGCGCACCACATGTACGTCACCGGAGGCGTCCTGCTGCCGTTCTTCGCCTTCATGACCTTCCTGATCGCCGTCCCCACCGGGGTGAAGTTCTTCAACTGGATCGGCACCATGTGGCGCGGCTCGCTGTCCTTCGAGACCCCGATGCTGTGGGCCGTCGGCTTCCTGGTCACCTTCGTCTTCGGTGGTCTGACCGGCGTCATCCTGGCCTCCCCGCCGCTGGACTTCCACGTCTCCGACACGTACTTCGTCGTGGCGCACTTCCACTACACGCTCTTCGGCACCGTGGTCTACGCGATGTTCGCCGGGTTCCACTTCTGGTGGCCCAAGTTCACCGGCAAACGGCTCGACGAGCGGCTGGGCAAGATCACCTTCTGGACGCTCACCGTCGGCTTCCACCTCACCTTCCTCGTCCAGCACTGGCTCGGCTCCGCCGGTATGCCCCGCCGGTACGCGGACTACCTCGCCGCCGACGGCTTCACCACCCTCAACACCCTCTCCACCATCGGCTCCTTCCTCCTCGGCCTCTCCTTCCTCCCGTTCTTCTACAACGTCTGGAAGACCGCCAAGTACGGCACCGTCGTCGGCTGCGACGACCCCTGGGGCTACGGCCGCTCCCTGGAGTGGGCGACCTCCTGCCCGCCGCCGCGCCACAACTTCACCTCGCTGCCCCGGATACGCAGCGAATCGCCCGCCTTCGACCTCCACCACCCCACCACCACCGCGGCCGACGAGGCGGCGAGG
>NZ_JBHYJC010000087.1:0-14287 GCF_042749045.1 Streptomyces sp. NPDC059008
CAAACTGCGGTGCTCTACCACCCGAATCACCAGCCTGGTCCAGGCCGCCCTCACCCTTCATCTGACCAGCTCAAAGTGAGGATGGAAAAGACTCACGGAGTGGAATATCCTCGGGCTTTCGTGGAGCCGACTATTCTACATTCCGCAGTGCCCTGTGGTTCGTGTCAGGAGCCCCAGCGGACCGTGACGGTGGCGTCTGGGGTGCTGGGGATGGAGCGACTGGCTGGTGAGCATAATGGTTCCGATTGCGATGAGGCTGCCGCTCTGAGGCCCCGTGATGCTGTTGGCAGGATCGATGTGATGCTCCGAATGCGGTGTCACTGTTTATGCGTAGCCGATCTTTACTTCCGGACTGATCGGAACGTCAAGAGCCCGGGCCCCTTCGTCTGCCCAATTGACCCGGACCCCTTCGTCTGCCCAATTGAGGGGACGAACTGTATTGGTGCCGGGCGTGCTCACCTTGATTCGCCCAGTATCGGATAGTGGCCATCATACTGATGGAAAACCATTGCGACGGATATCTCCGCGCTGCGCGAGGGAAATATTGGCTCCAGTGACACCCGGATCGCCAGCGCGATTAAGGCAATCTCATCCCTGTGCCCAGCGACGTGTAGCACCACGTGGAGAAGTGATGAATCATCGAATGATCATGTCGGGATTTCTTTGTCTGATCGCAATATCTGCATCGAACACTGCCTATGCCATGGGGGTAAACGATTGGAAGCTAACGGCGAATGGGATTACGTGCGGAATTAGTGGGCTAGCTCTAGAAGGGGGGGGTGGAAGCAGCTTGATCGCGGTGCGAGACAATAAGGAATATAAAGGGAGTGATGCGGGTAGTCGTGTGGCTAGGCTGAAGGTCGGTGACGGTGAATTTAAAGCGTCGGATGGTCCGTGCGAAGATGGAAGTAAGGGTACCGAAGATGTGCAGGAACTTTCTTGGCCAGACGCCGAGAAACCGCAGGATCTAGAAGCGATTGACTCGGTCCCAGGTCAGGATGGGCACTATGTGGCCTTAGAAAGCAAGGGGCGAGTATATCACTTTTCGGTGGAAGGTAATACAGTGAAGGTCTTGGGGAATCCTGCGGACCTCCCAAATGTGTCTCCGGGTGACAATTATGAAAGCTTCGCCCTGGTTAAACATTCTGATGGTATTTTTGCGGTATGGGCAACAAGAGGGCAGGATGGCACGCCATCGAAAATTCGCACGGCCAAGGCGGAACTGGATGCCAGTGAGAGCATTAAGATCGATTCCGAGTCAGTCAAGGAGGTAAGCTTCTCTGCTCCAGCCTCATCCTTCGAGGAAGGGAAAGGGGAGGTTCGTCACGTTAGTGACCTTAAAATCGTCAATGATGGTGCCGTTCTTCTGTCGTCGGCTCAAGATCCCAACAATAACGATGGCCCCTTCGCGTCAGTTGTCTTTAATGCTGGCAAATTTCCTGATGGCGGAGATTTGGCCATTAGTGAAGAGCCGACCATTTTGGGGAAGTTTACGACGGGTGAAAGCAGAAAGATTGAAGCAGTTGTAAATCTATCCGAGGGTCGGCAAATTTGGGGTACTGATGACGAGGGTTCTGGAGGATCCATAATGACTTATCAAACTTCATGATGGCGTTATGGGGTAGGTAAGGCTAGGGTCGGCACAGTGGGTGCCGCTCGGTGTTTTTGGGTGGTGAGCTGACTCAACATCTCGGGTGGTCCGGGTGAGGTCTTTGACCCAGATCACCGAGGCGCGCAGTGGGCGCGGTTACCACGGGACGAGTAGGCCTTGTCGCCGGCGAACGCGTCCGGCCGGGTGCGGGGGCGGCCGACAGGCCCGCGCACCCGCACCTTCTTCAGGATGGGGATGAATTGTGGGCTGTCCGCTGCCTGGCCCGCGGTCAGGATGAACGCCAGCGGGCGGCACTTGCGGTCGGCAGCGAGGTGGACTTTGCTGGTCTGCCCGCCCCTGGAGCGTCCGAGGAGGCCGGCCTTCAGCCGGAGTTTCCGCCGACGCCAGACGCGTCTTCGTTCTTCCCGCGCGGGATCGCTTTCGGCCTCCTGCCCGCTTTGTTCTTCGAGGCTGCCCCCTTTGACCTGGCCTTCTCCTCCTCCCGCCACTGCCCGCCCGTCTTGAACCGCCAGATCACGCCCCCGAACTGCTGCCGCAGCGGCTCGGGGTACGGGCCGTACTCGCCGATCGGCAGGTACGGCTCGATGAACTCCCACTCCGGGTCGGCCAGTTGCACTCGCGTCACGTGAGACGGTCTATCGGACCGGACCGCGCCACGAAGACACATCCGCAAATTGATCACGACTCGATTCGCGCCCTAGTAGGGCTTGGTCAGGTTGGTGTGAGTGTGGGTATGTCGCGGTGGCAGGTGGGGCAGGCGCCGGTCCAGGTGGCGAGGAGGTTCTGCAGTTCGCGGACGATCCGGTAGAGGGTCAGGCCGGCGCCGTTTCTTTTGGGGCTCTGGCCAGTCGCTGGAGGGTGCGGAAGGCGTGGGCGGCGGAGATGAGGGTGACGTGGTGGTGCCAGCCCTGCCAGGTCCGGCCCTCGAAGTGGGCGAGCCCCAGGGCCTGTTTCATCTCTCGGTAGTCGTGCTCGATCCTCCAGCGGAGTTTCGCGAGCCTCACCAGCGTGGTCAGCGGGGTGTCCGCAGGCAGGTTCGAGAGCCAGAACCGAACCGGTTCGGGCTCGGTGGCGGGCCATTCGGCCAGCAGCCAGCACGCGGGCAGTTCCGCGCCGCGGACGGCTTGGCGGACTTTCCGTCCTGCGGGGCAGATCCGCAGGACGGTGAACCGCCCATACATGCGACTCGTCGACCATGTCCAGAGCCAGCTTCCACTTCTCGACATGGCCGGTGCCGGCGGGGACGCCGCACTTCGCGCGGCGGGCCACCTTGGCCGAATCGGCTTTCGGTGAGGCCGGGCCCCAGGTCTCCGGGAGGAACAGACGCCAGTCGACAGCAGCCGACGCGTGATCGGAGGCCAGGTGAAGGGACACACCTGCCTGGCAGTTGGTGACCTTCCCCGCGGTGCCGGTGTCCTGCCGCGTCACACCCGCCGAGGCATCGCCGTCCTTGAGGAACCCGGTGTCATCGATGATAAACGCGGTCGGCCTGATGACCTGTTCCATCTTCCACGCAAGACGAGCCCGCACGTGTGCCGGGTTCCAGGGGCTGGATGACGAAGTGCGAGAGAGCCTCCCGGTTGCCGTCCTCCCCGAGCCGGGCCGCCATCGGCTCGACCGACTTGCGCTGTCCGTCTAGCAGCAGTCCCCGCAGATAGACCCCACCCCACCGACGCTGATCCGTCCGGGCGAACGACTCGAACACATCCGCCGCGAAGTCCTCCAAATCACACCGGACCGCAGCCAGCTCCTCAGGCGTCACAACCGATCAACGGAACAACCGATCATCAGGACACGCCACCGACAACCGAACCTGACCAAGCCCTACTAGTGCCGTGACCGGGAAGGTTCACTGGGTGCGTCGGTCCGTGTGGGGTTCGCCTGCCATCGCGTCCATGTCCGGGTCCGAGCACGTCCTTGAGTGGTTGCAGAGCTGGTACGCCTTGCAGTGCGATGGCGACTGAGAACACGAATGGGGCGTGAGGATCGAGACGCTCGACAACCCGGGGTGGCTCGTCAAGATCATTCTTGAGGAGACGGAGTTGGCTGACCGGGAGCACCCCCATCAGCGCGTTACTCGGTACGAGCATGACTGGGTGATGGCGTGGACGTCCGAGCAGACGTTTCACATCGCCTGCGGCCCCGGCAATCTGACCGAGGCACTCTCGTTGTTCCGGAGTTGGGCTTCGAACGATGTCGCGGGAGAGCTCTGACCGGAGCTCCTCACGCCGCGAGAGCGGGCCTGCCACCCCAACGGATGCCCTTCTCACTGCGGACGCGAGCGCGCTCCTTCCGCTGGGCGGCAAGGATGTCGGGGTGGCGGGCGTTGGCGTTGCGCCAGTGCAGGTAGGCGTGCCAGGGCCCTGGTTTGGATGGTGTGGTTGCGGTGGTTGGAGTTGGCGACGGTGAACTGCCGCAAGGCTCCGAAGTGGGCTTCGATCGGGTTGGCCCAGGATGCGTAGGTCGGTGTGAAGCACAGCTCGACCCGGTTTCTCTTCGCCCAGCGTCGAATGATTCGCCCTTGTGGGCGGAGAGGTTGTCCAAGGTGACGTAGATCGGGGCGCCGTCCGGGCGGGCTGCACGGATCGCCCTCAACGCGGCCAGCGTGTTCGAGGCGGCCTTCTTGCGGCGGTTGACGCCCCAGAGGGTGTCGTCGCCGATCGAGTAGCAGCCATGGAAGTACCGGACGCCGTGGGCGCGATGGTAGATCGCGGGATGCCGCTGGGGCAGTCGGCCCGGGCCCAGCAGGACCCGCCGGCCGGCCGAATCCCGAGAGGGCCGAACTCGTCGAACGCGAAGACGCGGTCGGGGAAGCGGTCCAGCACCTGCTCGATGCGGTCGAGCTTGGCGTCGCGGACCGGGTCGGGTGATTCCTTCCAGGTCTTGGTGCGCTGGAAGGTGATGCCGCAGCGCAGCAGCAGGCACCGTAAGGCTTCCCGACCGATGCGGATGACGCGACCGTGCACGCGGCGCAGGTGGGCGGCGAGTTTGCGGATCGACCAGCGGGTGAAAGGGCTGGCCGAGCTTGGTCGGGCGGGTGGTGGCCGTCTGGATGACGAAGTCTACGTCAGGGGTGAGCAGGCGGGGACGGCCTCCCGCCCATAGAGGGTCCAGGCAGGCCATGCCGATCTTGTTGAACCGGTGGATCACATCCCGCACCGTGTTCTCGTCGGCTTGGACCAGCTGGGCGATCACCGGAACGCGGTTCCCACCAGCGGATGCCAGCAGCATCATCGCCCGGCGGTAACGCACCGAGCTGGTGCTGCCCCGGCGCACGATCTGCTGCAGTTTCTGCCCTTCCTGATCGGTCAGTCTGC
This sequence comes from Streptomyces sp. NPDC059008, assembly GCF_042749045.1. Taxonomy (NCBI): domain Bacteria; kingdom Bacillati; phylum Actinomycetota; class Actinomycetes; order Kitasatosporales; family Streptomycetaceae; genus Streptomyces; species Streptomyces sp. NPDC059008. The sequence goes on from NZ_JBHYJC010000087.1 coordinate 4,930, forward strand.
GCACCCGTACAGGCTCGGCCAGTACACCTCCAGCGATCGGAAACGGCCGTCACCGCCCGTCCAACCGCTTCAACCGCCAACTCGGTGAACTTACGTGGTCACAGCACTAGCAGCAGCTCCGGGACTCGCTGTAACGGCCTGCGGGACGTCAGCTGCCGAGCGGACGGGCCTTTGATGAGTTTACAGAGCCAGACCTTGTTCCGCCGCTCTCGCTTCTTGAAATTCAACCGCAGAGCGCTTGCAGATTCGCGCCGATTCCTGTCATTCTCCTGTCGAAACTCGATACGATCCTGCCGGTCTTCCCATGGAACTCCGGTGGGTGATTAGTCTGGCTGCTAGCACTTCTTCGCCTCTTCCGGCTATCCTGTCGGGTGCCTCTCTTGAAACTTCGAGGCGCATCGTTAAGGGTTGCGTCGATACGGCGATTGTGAGACCGGGTCCGGTTCATGGCCAATCAGTCGGGCTACAAGCTCGTTAGAGCCTTAGGGTCTGGAATGAACATTTCGAGTTTCTAGTCAACGCAGAACAGGAAAGGGGGAATGCAGTGTTGAAGTCTAAAAGTACTCGCCTTGTTGGACTCGCAGCTGCGTTCTTGGTTTTGGTCGCCACAGGGTTGATCGCGGCCGTCCCTACCGCTGCCATTGAGGGAACTGGTGTTCCAGTCGGGCAGGATTCCCAGGCTGGAATCAGGGTGACTGGTGAGTCTGTCAAGAGGAAAACATTCGGAGTCGAGGCGATGTCAAACCCGGAGGCTGAGCCTAAGACTGGCATTTTAGCGGACAGCGGATTTCGCCCCCAAAAGAATGGGTTCAGTTTCGATAATTACGGGGCAATGGTTGGAGGTAAAAATGCCGCCAATCTATCTAAAGTTGAGATGCGCAAGTTATTCGGCAACGGTGTTTGCAGAGGTGGGCGCGCCCGCGGCTGCAGGCTTACGCGACAGGCGCATAAGTGGATGAATGAGATTAATAAGGGCTTGGATGGCGGGCATTGCTACGGATTCTCCGTGACTAGCCTTTTGATGTGGAAGGGACGTCGCCTGAAGTCTGCTTCTTTCGGCAGTGAAAAGGTGTCGAGTCTTAAAATAGAGGGCAATATTCCGCTGCAGCGCCAACTGGCCTACAGTTCGGCTAGCGAGGATTCGACCAAGGTTGCCGCGGGGCGTATCACGGGTACCCCGAATGCAATCCTGGATAAGCTCATTGCGGTGCTGAAGCCCAGTGCGCCCGAGGCGTATAGCCTCGGATTCTTCAAGAGGGACTACACAGGTGGGCATGAGGTCACTCCCTACGCCGTGAAGTATAACGGCGGTGGAAAATATGATGTCTTGATATACGATAATAACTATAATAGGCAAACGCGAGTGATGAAGTTCAATCGAACCAAGAATTCCTGGTCCTATAATGCGAGAATTAGCCCGGAAGCTGAGGTCGAGCTGTATGAGGGCGATGCATCAGATAAAACCCTTTCGCTGGACCCAGCATCGCCTAGTGTCCAGCAGTCGCGTGCTCCGTTCGCTGTGGATGGCGTGAGCGCACACTCGGACAGCAAGGCCAAGGTCTCCCTCAAGGGTTCCTTAGACGAGCAGGCTCACTCGCTGCCCGTCGACGGCAGGGGCCACCCCATCAGTATCGTTGGGGCGAAAGCCGTGAACGAGATAATCGGAGCCGAGGTCCACCCATTCCCTCCGAGGCAACCACGTTCGACGAGGCTCCCGAGCCCGAGTGCACCGCCTGCAGGTATTCGATTCACTCTGACTATGGGTGACAGATGCATCAAGTCCAGTGCTAGAGCTGGTGTGGAAGCCAGCACCGGGTTTGTGCACTTTCGGGCGGTACCGCAAAATGGCCCGGTGACGTTCACGCCTAGACGTGCCCGCTGACGTGGCGAAGATCGCTTACACGCCCACAACGATCCCCAGTGCCCAATGACTCTCCTGTCGAACGGCCACTGCGGTGCCTGTTACACCATCCATAACAAAGCGCGGGCTAAGAACGCGGGCACCGTTCCGGAGTCCGCTCCCGCGAGGATCGATGACGGTTCACCGGCGGGCTCGTATCCCGTGCTCAGTGCGTGCTGGTGTAGCTGACGATGTCTGCTACACCAGCACGCACTCGTAGGCGAGATGCTGGATCCTGTCGCCTATTACCGGCAACCTCGCTCTCAGCAGTAGCCAGTGTCACTCTCACCGGATGTGTGCACCATCGCCACTGCGTCACGCTGGAACCCGCCTACCTCTGCAGGCACAAGATCTCAGGGACTGCCGAGGAGCCTACCCGGTGTCCATCGCCTCGGACTCTTCCCACCCTGGCACTTGTTCCCCCTTGTGGCGCCACTTCTGGTGCGGCCCCTGCCGATGCGGAACGTCCCGCACTCCCGCCGGGCCAGACTTCAGATGTGCCGGACGGTGGCCCGTTGGCTGACGATTGTCGCCTTCACAGTCTGGATCTGCCCGCAGCCCTGTGCCTGCCACGTGCTTCATACCGGCGCCTCGCCCTGCACGGTCTCGCTCCGAGTCAGCTCGGCGGTTTGTAAGGCGCCCGAGGGAGCGCAAGATTATCCCACACGAGCACATGCGCCGCGTCGGCGTCGCATCAACTATGACCACGACTGCGCGCTGGTTTCGGCGGCGACCGGCTCGGTCATCAACGACCGCCGGCTGCGTTGCTCGATAGCGCATCGCCATCAATCGCAGCTCCTCTACCTTCTGCGCCACCGCAACTCCTCATGTTGTCGGCGTACACGTGAACGTCCCCAGCTACGTACGGATGAAAAGGGTCTGTCGACGATCTTGTGACGCGCTTGGGGCAGTTCCTCAGGAGGATGCGAGTGCGGAGGAGATCGAGCTTGGCCCGACCGTAACCAGTGCGCTTGAGGAGCTTGACTCTCGTCACCTGCCCCTCCACCTGGCCGGAGCTCCAAGTGGTCGACAGGCCGGCGGTGACCGCGTCCCGGTCGTGCAGGAGTCCGTCGGCGAAGTGCCGCAGGTGAGGTAAGTCGTGCTGCCTGATCTGCCCGATCCATGTGGGAGGCCTTCGCCGCGATGTTCGTACATGAGAGTGGGCGAAGGGCCGGACGTGTTCGACGGTTGCGTCGAGTTCGGGGCAGGCCGCTCGGATTTCCTTCAGGCCGACGGCGTCCTCGGGCCGGAGGTTTCCGGGGTGGGTCATGATCCAGCGCAAGGCTCGTCGGGGTTTGGGAAGTGCGGGCGGCGGAGGCGTGGGATGGTGCCTTGTCTGAGCTGGCGGACGTAGTAGTTGACGCCGGTGCGGCTGCCTCGGAAGCCCTGGTCGCGGACTTCGCGGTAGAGCTGGCTCGCGTTGCGGCAGCCCTGGGTGAAGCGATGGTAGATGTAGGGCTTGTAGTCGTTCAGCAGGGTGCGGCGCTGGGTGACCTTGACGAGCAGTTCATCGACGTTCGGTGTGCGGGCATAGCGACGGACCGCGTAGTAGTCGAGGTCCAGGTCGCGGCTGATCCCTCGAAGCGAGCGCCCTTCGGCGAGGAGTGCCTGGACGGCGCGGTGCCGTTCGCGGATAGTAATGACGATGCGGCGCGGGCGTCTGCGGACATCGAGCATTGCATCCGGCTCGTCCGGTGGTTCGGGTTCTTGGTGCGGGTTGGCCGCTGCGTGGGCGGTGCGGATGCAGCTGCAATGGGCGGTGAGAGTCTTCTCCACGGCTTTCGTCAGGTTGTTCCAGAGGTGCCACACGTCGGCGACCTGCATCGCCTGAGGAGCTGCCTGTTTGGCTGTCTCTGCGTAGGCCAATCCCCGGTCCCGGCACACCATCTACTTCGGGGTGGCCGGCGAGCCACTGTGCTACCGGTTGGGCTTCCCGGCCTGGCAGGACGTCGATTGGCCGGCGGGCTTCGTGGTCGACCAGCAGTGTGGCGTAGGTGTGCCCTTTGTTGCAGTGGCGTGTTCCGCAGGAGTCGCAGGAGGGTTGTCCTTGGCCACCGTCATGCCGAGCCTTCGGGCGAGCCGTGCCCCGGGCCTGCCGGCCAGGACCTCGGCGACGCGGGCAAGCTACCCACGCATCACTGGCGTGTATCGGGCATGCGGGCGGGTCAGCCCTGGTATCTGCTCGGCGAATGTCACTGCGGGGCAGTCGGCAGCGAGGCAGTTGAACCTTCGTATCAGCAGCGTGATCACGATAGGTAACCCGCCCAACGGAGCGTCCACCAAGCGGCGTTCGTACCGCCCGTGCACGCGGGTTGAACTCCTCCCACAGTGCGGACATGGCACCGATGGCGTACGAGAAAGCGTACGCAGGGCAACCCCGTCCGTGCATCGCTGAATGGAGTCGATTCCTACTTCCGACAGATGCGGCAAGAGCCGCCGCAAACCCCCCTGAACTGCACACCGCGCAAAACGATCAACCAGGTGCCGCGTCACAAGATCGTCGACAGACCCCGTTCCTCCGCACGCAAGTGGCAAGTGAGGAGCCGAGGTCGTACGCCGACACATGTCTCAGTTCCACCGACACGATGGCTTCCTCCGCTGTGTTAATCGCGCGTAATCCCTGCACAACACAGATAGAGGAGCTGTATCGGTCTTGATGTAACATCGGAACCCGAAAGGCTTCCGCCGGCCTGCCTACGCAGTCTCCACTCGGGTGGGCACTGTCTGGCGCAGCCGCGAAATCGCCTGATTGCGATCCCACCTCTGGGCCATCGGACTGCCCTGCGCTGCTTCGGTGTCAGCCATGGGCGCTGGCTTGGAATTCCCCGGACGGGAGTTCGCCCCAGGACTAACTGTGGCTGGCGGTGCGGTGGTGGTCCACCAACCCCACATCTCGCCCCAGCGATAGCGGTCCCGCATGGGCTGCACCTTGGCGCGCGGAACGTGTCCGAATCCGAGTGCGGTGAGCGCGGCCGCTTTGTTCCGCTTCGATTCAGCCCGCGTGTGTTGCTTGTGTTCGGTGACCTCGACTTCCCTGGTTCTAGCGGTGCAGTAGTGCATCCACAACCTGGACGATAGCCTCGCGTTCTTTACAGCCGACGCAGAGCTCCACGGTGCGCTGGATTTGACCCCAGGTGAATGTGGTGCGTAGGTATCTGACTGCATCTGAATGGATCCCCCGGAATGTCTGATTTGAATTCCATGGCTTGTGCGATGGGTTCCTGAATGGGTCTTATTTCTCCTGGTCGGCTTGTGCAGATCGCTTTTTTGAGGAGCTTTGATGTGGACAGGGCGCTTGTTCGTCCTGCGTGAGCATACGGGCCAGGCGCGCCATCCCTGAATTTTGAGGACTTTCTCGGCGATCGCGACCTGTGATGCGCGAGACGCTTGATGTGCAAAGGGTGCGTATCGTCGTCCTCCGAATTGTCTCCAGGTTGCCGCAGAGAACTGCAGTCCACCGTAGTAGCCGTTTCCTGTCGCGATGTGCCATCGGCCGCCACTTTCGCAGGCGGCTACGGCCTCCCATTTGGTGCTTCCGGTTCGCGCCTGGGCGGGAATTCCTTCGAGGAAGTACGCGATACTAGTCGCGATCAGCAGGCAGAGAAGCCTGCGGAGTGCGGAAATGGCCGACCCGTGATGCATGAATGCTCCAATTTTTGGGGACGGGGAAGTTTGTCACGCGTGCCAGTTGGTAGCGCGAAGAGGAGACCTATAGCAGGGCTGGATATTCGGCGATAGAAACAGGAACTACTCACCGCTTGCTGTCTGCGGCACCGCGCCTACGCCGATTCAGTCGTAGAACGGTGAGAGTGGCGGAGGGCGGCGTGACGTCACCACTGTTCCCGCTGCTAGATCACGTAAATCTATGTTACTCGAATCAGTTAACATATTCCACCGCATGCCTGTCATCTGGGGCAATCACGATTATGTTGCGTGGAAGTGTGGTATATGGAAACCGAGCCATGTGTCACGCCAAGCGCTCCCTCGGGCTGTCTTATGGGTAATCGAGTCGCCGACTGAACGAGGACGTGGCGCCACTTCATCCTTCCGATTCCACGGGTCATGAAGGCGTAGGCGTGGTCGTCAGTAATCCGAACCGATTTTTCTTCCTAGGAGCAGCGTTCTGCGGCAGTTCTGTGGCGCCGCGGGGCTGGTACTGGCTGAGCATTCATGCGTCGGCCGGCTGAGGTGGGCAGGAAGAAGGTGATAGGTGCTCAAATTGTGGTGGACTGGCGCGGCGAGGTGGGTGCGAGTGTTGAGGGTTCAATTTCGAGGGTATTTGGAGAGATTGTGGATGTTTGGTTGCTTAATCATTTCAATACTCTGGTCCTGGCTGTGGTGATCGTCGGTAGCGTGATACTATTTGCGATTTTTGGCAGTGTGATGCTACGACGCAGATTCCATGGTATTTCCGAGGGCAAGCACAACGAGACGGTGGGTGTGCTGCTGGGTGTATACGGTGCGATCTACGGGATCTTGCTGGCTTTCGTGGTGGTGGCCGAGTGGGATGGCGTGGATATCGCGGAGTCGGTGGTCGCTTCCGAGGCTACGCACGCTGCTGAGATCGTGCGTGGCGCCGCAGCCTTCCCGTCGGCGGATCGAGATCGAGTAATTCAAGCCGTCGGTGAGTATGCGCGGGTTGTGGTGAATAATCAGTGGCCGCTGTTAAAGAAAGGTATGCCAGATAGCAGCCAATCTGAGGGGGCGCTTAAGAATATTTATCAGATGCTTCAGGGTTATGAGCCTGATACCGCCTCGGAGAAGGCCTATTATGAGCAGGCTGTCGCTCACTTGGACGAAGTGGTATCTGAGCGCAGGTCGCGTCTTGTCATTGCCGAGCAAGGGCTTCCGGTCCTTCTTAAGGTGCTGATCTACGGAGGTGCTCTGATTATGGTGTCGCTGACATTCTTTTACGGTGTGCGGAACCGAAAGGCGCAGCTGATGTTCGTCGGATCGGTTGCCGCGTTGATCGGTGTGAGCTTGCTACTCACCTTGGCCCTGGACCATCCCTTTGCTGGAGATCTGAGCATCACTCCTGCCCCGTTCAAGCAAGGAGTGCTCGCGCAGTTCTGGAACTGAGGTGATTTCAACTATGCGCTTGACTGGTTCTTACCAACAGTGAGGATCTTTTAGCCCTTCAGGTGCGCGATTGCGTGTAGGGCTGTTGGAACACCGTGGTCCTTATCCGTAGCGGCATGGTGTGCGAATTCTATTGATCGTGCAGGCTGACCTTCTCGGTAGCTATATATTGCGAAGACATCAGGTCGATGTCGCTACCGGGGCGTTAGAACAAAGCATTGCGACAGAACCGGATGATGGGCAACCAGCCGGCTATTAGGGCTTTGTTACGTGGTCTTGGCACGGTGGGTGTCTGGTAGTTCGCTGGTTGTATGAGGGCTGGGGAGCTTGCTGGGTGTCGGGTTCTGTTGGAGGAGTTCGCTTCCGAGGTGTTCGCGCCGTTGGTGCGAAGGGATCAACGTGATAAGGGCGTCCTGTATCTGCGGGGTCTGCTGCTTGACGGGCGACGGAAGTCGATGCAGCCGATGGCAGAGCGTCTCGGGATCGATCACCAGCAGTTGCAGCAGTTCCTGACGTCGTCGACCTGGTCTGTCGGGGACGTGCGGACTCGCCTGGCGTGGCGGGCCGTGCGGGCGGTTCGCCCGCAGGTGTGGGTGGTGGACGATACCGGCTTCCCCAAGGACGGTGTCTCCTCTCCCGGGGTGGCTCGTCAGTACTCCGGCACCTTGGGCAAGGTCGGTAACTGCCAGATCGGGGTCAGTGTCAGTGTCCACGCCGCATCGGACACGGCCTCGTGCCCGCTGTCCTGGCGGCTGTTCCTGCCGACAAGCTGGGACGGACCGGATGCAGCCGGCCGGTGGGAACGCTGTCGCATCCCCGATGCCGAGCGCCACCGGCCCAAGTGGCAGCTCGCGCTGGAGATGCTTGATGAACTCGACGGCCAGGGCCTGCGGCCCGCCGTGCTGGTGGCCGATACCGGCTACGGCGCGAACGCCGACTTCCGCCACGGCCTGGAAGACCGCGGACTTGCCTACGTCCTCCAGGTCAAAGCCGAGATGACCGCCCACGTGGAAGCCGCCGAACCGCACCAGCCCACCTACAGCGGCCTTGGGCCCAGGCCGCTGCCGAGATACCGCACCCGGCCGGTGTCCTTACGTGACCACGTGATGGCCGCAGGCCGAGGCCACGGACGAACCCTGACCTGGCGAAAGGGCTCGAAGGCTGCGATGAGCTCGCACTTCGTGCTCCTGCGTGTCCGTCTTGCCGGGCGGCGGCCCAAGCCTGCTGCCGACGGCACGATCCCACTGTGCTGGCTGATCGCCCAGTGGCCCGAAGACCACGACGAGCCGGTCAAGTACTGGATCTCGAACCTGCCTGCCGACATCCCCGCCCGTGACCTGGTCCGCGTCGCGAAGCTACGGTGGCGCATCGAGCACGACTACCGCGAGCTCAAGACAGCCCTGGGCCTGGACCACTTCGAAGGCCGCTCGTTCACCGGCTGGCACCGCCAAGTCACCCTCGTCACCGCCGCCCACCTCTTCCTGACCGAACAGCGGAGGAGCCCAAAAGCCCCTGCCAGGGCCTGACCCTCTACCAGGCCCTGGACCTCCTCCAACACCTCCTGGCCACCTGGACCGGCACCTGCCCCACCTGCCACCAACCCACCCCATGGCAGCCCTACGACACCACCTAACAAAGCCCTACTAGGACTTGTTCGGTCGATCATGTGCGGAGCCAGATGACGAGGGCTGCGGCAGTCGCTGTTCCGAGGAAGACGTAGCCGCGCTTGTTGTAGCGGGTGGCCACGGCTCTGGCGTGCTTGAGCCGGTTGATCGCCCGTTCGACAGTGTTGCGTTTCTTGTACCGCTCTTCGTCGAAGCCCGGTGGCCGGCCGTCGTGTGGGCCTTTGTGCAGGCGGGCCGCCTGACTGTCGGCCTTCTCCGGAATCGTGTGCCGGATGCCTCGGCGCCGCAGATTCTGGCGGCAGGGGCCGTTGCTGTAAGCCTTGTCCGCCGTGAGGCTGTCAGGCTTCCCGCGCGGTCTGCCCGATCCGATCCGCGGGACGCGAATCTTCTCCAACACGAGCTTGAACTGCGTGCAGTCCGCCCGCTGTCCCGGCGTGACGATCAGGGACAGTGGGCGGCAGTGGCCGTCCGCACTCAGGTGGAGCTTGGTCGTGAACCCGCCCCGCGAGCGCCCCAGGCCCTCACCTCCCGCACACCTCCACCAGGCGGGCGACTCTGCCACGGCGTTTCGTGCTGGTGTTCTGCCGCTGCGTTTCTCGACGAGTTCCGGAGGCGCTACGACTGCCGGCTTCGGTCTCCGTGGACAGCAGCACCGGACAGGTCGCTGGCAATGACCGGCGCCGGGCCGACTCCTCCCGTCGCATGCGCTGGCGAAGGCGCTGGCTATGGGGGCGGGAGCGTGGTCGCCCCCGCT
>NZ_JBHYJC010000088.1:0-13829 GCF_042749045.1 Streptomyces sp. NPDC059008
CGCCTGCTGGTCAACCCGACCGGTCGTTTCGAGATCGGCGGCCCGATGGGTGACGCGGGTCTGACCGGCCGCAAGATCATCATCGACACCTACGGTGGCATGGCCCGCCACGGCGGCGGTGCCTTCTCCGGCAAGGACCCGTCCAAGGTCGACCGCTCGGCCGCCTACGCCATGCGCTGGGTGGCCAAGAACGTGGTCGCCGCCGGTCTCGCGGCCCGCTGCGAGGTCCAGGTCGCGTACGCCATCGGCAAGGCCGAGCCGGTCGGTCTCTTCGTCGAGACCTTCGGTACCGCCACCGTCGACACCGACAAGATCGAGCAGGCCATCGCCGAGGTCTTCGACCTCCGCCCGGCCGCGATCATCCGGGACCTCGACCTGCTGCGCCCGATCTACTCCCAGACCGCCGCCTACGGCCACTTCGGCCGTGAGCTGGAGGACTTCACCTGGGAGCGCACCGACCGCGTGGAGGCCCTGCAGAAGGCCGCCGGGCTGTAAGCAAGCCCCTTCGCCGACGCAACCCACGGCCCCGGACCGCCCAGCGGTCCGGGGCCGTGGGCTGTTTGCCGGGCAGCTGCTCGCCTCCGCTCGCTGTCAGTGCCGTCTGCTAAGACTGAAGCTGTGAGCAGGCAGAACGGGCGAGCGGAGGAGGGGGCGTCGGACGTGGGGGAGCAGCTGGCGCTGATCCGGGAGGCCGTGCGGGAGACCAAGGCCGGGCGGGCGAAGCCGCGGACGTGGCGGGGGGCCGAGCTGGCGGCGGAGCTGCCGGTGGCGAGGGTGCTGGTCGACAAGGGGCTGGTGCACCTCGACCGGTACTTCGACTATGCCGTGCCGGCGGCGATGGACGCCGAGGCCCAGCCCGGGGTGCGGGTGCGGGTGCGGTTCGGGGCGGGCGAGAAGGGGGGCCGCCGGGAGGGCGGCAAGCTCGTCAGCGGGTTCATCGTGGAGCGGGTGGCGCAGAGCGAGTATCGGGGGGTGCTCGCGCCGATCGCCCAGGTGCTGTCGCCGGAGCGGGTGCTGGGCCCCCGGCTGCTGGCGCTGTGCCGGGCCGTGGCGGACCGGTATGCGGGGACGCTGGCCGATGTGGTGCAGCTGGCGGTGCCGCCCCGACGGGCGCGCGCGGAGGCCAAGTCGTCGCCCGAGCCACTGCCGCCCAACGCACCCCCCGATCCGGGGAGTTGGGGGCGGTATGCGGCGGGGCCCGGGTTCCTGACGGCGCTCGCGCGGGGGGACGCGCCGCGCGCCGTGTGGACGGCGCTGCCGGGGGCGACCTGGCCGCAGGAGCTGGCGCGGGCCGCGGCCGCGGCGCTGGCCGGCGGGCGCGGCGCCCTGGTGGTGGTGCCCGACGGGCGGGCCGCGGCGCGGGTGGACGCGGCGCTCAGCGAGCTGATCGGGGCCGGGCGGCATGTGCTGCTGACCGCCGATGCGGGGCCCGAGGAGCGGTATCGGCGCTGGCTCGCGGTCAGCCGGGGCTCGGTGCGTGCCGTCGTCGGGACCCGGGCGGCGATGTTCGCGCCGGTCGCCGACCTGGGGCTGGTGGCGCTGTGGGACGACGGGGACGCCAGCCACAGCGATCCGCATGCGCCGCAGCCGCATGCGCGCGAGGTGCTCATCCAGCGGTCGGTGAGCGAGCGGGCCGGCTTCCTGCTGGGCGGGCTCAGCTGCACGGTCGAGGCGGCCCAGCTGGTCGAGACCGGCTGGGCGCGACCGCTGGCCGCGGAGCGTGAGCAGGTGCGGACCGCGGCGCCACGGGTGCGTACGGTCGGGGACGGCGACGAGGCGCGCGATGCCGCGGCGCGGGCGGCCCGGCTGCCGACGATGGCGTGGCAGGTGGTGCGGGAGGGGCTCAAGCACGGGCCGGTGCTGGTGCAGGTGCCGCGCCGCGGATACGCCCCCCGGCTGGCGTGCGAGCGCTGTCGTACCCCCGCGCGGTGCCGGGCCTGCGCCGGCCCGCTGGAGGCACAGGCGGCGGGGGAGCTGGGCTGCGCCTGGTGCGGACGCCCGGAGCCGGACTGGCACTGCGCCGAGTGCGGTGGCGCTCGACTGCGGGCTCAGATCGTGGGGGCGCGGCGGACGGCGGAGGAGCTGGGCCGGGCCTTCCCGGCGGTCCCGGTGCGGACATCCGGGCGCGACCATGTGCTGGCCTCGGTCCCCGAAGTGCCCGCGCTCGTGGTGAGCACGCCGGGCGCGGAGCCGGTGGCCGAGGGCGGCGGCTACGCGGCCGCGCTGCTGCTGGACGGCTGGGCGCTGCTCGGGCGACCGGATCTGCGGGCCGGGGAGGAGGCGCTGCGCCGCTGGCTGGGCGCCGCCGCGCTGGTCCGTGGCCAGGCCGAGGGCGGCACGGTCGCGGTGATCGCGGAGCCCACGCTGCGGCCCGTGCAGGCGCTGGTGCGCTGGGATCCGGTCGGCCATGCGGTCCGCGAGCTGAGCGAGCGAGCCGAGCTGGGGTTCCCCCCGGTGTCCCGGATGGCCTCGGTGGCCGGCCGCGCCGAGGATGTCGTCGAGCTGCTGAGAGCCGCCGAACTCCCCGAGGGCGCCGAGGTGTTGGGACCCGTCCCGCTGCCGGTGCCGGACCCGGGGCGGCCGCGCCGGCCGGGCGACCCGCCCGCCGGTGAGGAGTGGGAGCGCGCGCTCGTCCGGGTCCGGCCCGGCCAGGGAACGGCGCTCGCCGCGGCGCTCAAGGCGGCCCGGGCGGCGCGACTGGTCAAACGGGAGGGAGAGGCGGTACGGGTACGGATCGACCCGCCGGACCTGGGGTGAGCAGCGACGGCCGGGAAGCCGTGACCGTCGGCTTGGCTCCTCACCGCTGCCACGGCCCGCCCGCTCCGCACCGGCGCCACTCTTCCGCCGCGGACACGGCACCGTGGACGGCGGACAGCGGAGGGCTCCATGGCCGTGGCGCCGTGGACATGGCGCCGCCCCGGGGCCGTGGCCGGCGCTCGGTCCCGGGGCGTTGGCGAGCGTGCGAAGGGCCGCGCCCGGTGTGGCGGGTGAAGCGGGGTCAGCCGTTGCGGGGGCCGGGGAAGGCGCCCGGCCGGGTCGCCTCGTCGCGGGCGGCGGGCCCGGAGGGCTGGGCGGGCAGGGAGCGGGAGCCGGGCACGGTCGGCGCGCTCGGGAGCCCGGTGGCCATGGTCACCGCGCGGGCCGGGGCGGACTCGGGCGTACGCACCGCCGGTTCGCCGCCGCTGTCGGCCGGAGGCTGGGCGGCGGCCCTGCGGGCGCCGTAACGGCGGTGCACGGCTTGCTTGGTGACGCCGAGCGCCGAGCCCACCGCGTCCCACGAGAAGCCCAGCGAACGGTCGAAGTCGACCGCGGCCGTGACGAGTGTCTCGACGCTGTCCCGCAACTCCTGGGCGAGGCGGACGGTCGGCGCGGGCGCGCGTCCGTAGACGACGAAGCCGGCGGAGGGCCCGGTACGCCGCGGCCGGTAGACGTTGCCGAGCTGAGCGGTCAGCGTGCGCAGTGCGTCCACCTGCCGGCGGACCCGCTCGATGTCCCGCACCAGGAGATGCAGGCTGGCGCGCGCCTGGGCGTCGTGGGTTGCGTGGTCGGCCATGAGCAAGCCTCTCGAACCGGCGTGGAAAAGGAAGGGTTAATGCGATCGGGCCGCCAAGGCGGCCCGGTCGTGGGTCAATGCTGTTTGACCAACGCGACAGCAGCGGCTCTGGTCACGGTATGGGGGCGTACGAGCTTCCGTGCGAGGCGCGGGAAATGTCGTACGCCCCCTGGATCCACCGCTGGGAACCGGACCAAGCCCCATAGACTGGTGCGTCGTTCCGCTGCGTGTGAGAGGTAGATCGCCACCTATGAGGCTTGTCTTCGCCGGTACCCCCGAGGTCGCCGTACCCGCCCTCGATGCCCTGATCGCCTCGGACCGGCACGACGTCGTGGCCGTCGTGACCAGGCCCGACGCGCCCGCCGGCCGCGGACGGAGGCTGGTCGCCAGCCCCGTCGCGGAGCGCGCGCAGGAGGCCGGCATCGAGGTCCTCAAGCCCCTCAAGCCGCGTGACGAGGACTTCCTGGCCCGGCTGCGGGAGATCGCGCCGGACTGCTGCCCGGTGGTCGCCTACGGTGCGCTGCTGCCGAAGGTCGCGCTCGACATCCCCGCCCAGGGGTGGGTCAATCTGCACTTCTCGCTGCTGCCCGCGTGGCGGGGCGCGGCGCCCGTCCAGCACGCGGTGCTCGCGGGCGACGAGGTGACCGGCGCCTCGACCTTCCTGATCGAGCAGGGGCTGGACTCCGGCCCGGTCTACGGGGTGTTGACCGAGGAGGTCCGTCCGACGGACACCAGCGGTGATCTGCTCACCCGGCTGGCGTTCGCCGGCGCCGGACTGCTCGTCGCGACGATGGACGGCATCGAGGACGGCACGCTCCAGGCCGTACCGCAGCCGGCCGAGGGCATCACGCTCGCGCCGAAGATCGAGGTCGAGGACGCCAAGGTGGACTGGACGACGCCGGCGCTCCGCGTCGACCGGGTGATCCGCGGCTGCGCGCCCGCGCCCGGGGCCTGGACGGTCTTCCGCGGCGAGCGCCTCAAGCTGATGTCGGCCGCCTCCGTCGCCGGGCACGGCGAACTCGGCCTCGCGCCCGGCGAACTGGCCGTCACGAAGAAGGCCGTGTACGTCGGCACCGGCAGCCACCCCGTCGAACTGCTCTGGGTCCAGCCGCAGGGCAAGAAGCCGATGAAGGCGGCGGACTGGGCGCGCGGCGTACGCATCGAGAAGGGCGAGCGACTGGGGGACACGCCTTAAGGGGCTGTTGGGGCGGGGGCCTTAGGGGGTGGGCGAACACATCCCGTAGGGGGTGCGGGCGCCCCTTGCGGGCCACAACGTGGTGGGGGTGGGGGGTATTCCGGCGCGTGGAGCCGGCAGGCGCTCCCGGCGGTCGGGCCGGGTCGGTGTCGCCAGCACGTGGGGTCAGGCAGGCGCCCCCCTAGCGGTCGGGCCGGGCCCGCTGTCCCCGCAGGTAGGGCTAGGCCGGTGTCTCAAGCGCGTGGGGCCGGGCCAACATCCCAGCGGTCGGGCCGGGCCGGTGTCGCCAGCGTGCGGGGTCAGGCAGGCGCCCAGCAGCGGTGGGGCTGGGCAGGCGTCCCCAGTGGTAGGGCCGGGGCGTCCTCAGAGTGTGGGATCAGGCAGGCGCTCCCGGCGGTCGGGCCGGGCCCGCTGTCCCCACAGGTAGGGCCGGGGGCTGGCGTCCCCAGCACGTGGGCCCGGGCAGGCGCCCCCAGCGGCCAGGCCGGGCAGGCGTCCCCACCGGTAAGGCCGGGCGCCGATGTCCCCAGCGCATGGGCCCGGGCCGGCGTCCCCGCCGGTATGCCGGGGAGGTGCTCGCCCGCCCCGTGTCCGTTTGTGTCGGTCGTCCCTGCGGGTTGCTGCCGGCCGGGCCGCGTAGGCTGGGACGGGCCCCTTGTGTGGGCGGAACCCCTAATCCCGTATCCGGAGCACCTTTTCTGTGAGTGAGCAGCCCCGCCGTCGCCCCAGCAAGCCCTATCGCCGCCCGAAGAAGGACCCGGTCAGGATCCTCGCGTTCGAGGCGTTGCGGGCCGTCGACGAGCGGGACGCGTACGCCAATCTCGTCATGCCGCCGCTGCTGCGCAAGGCCCGTGAGAGCGGTGGTTTCGACAGCCGAGACGCGGCGCTGGCGACGGAGCTGGTCTACGGGTCGCTGCGGCGCCAGGGGACGTACGACGCGATCATCGCGCAGTGCGTGGACCGGCCGCTGCGGGAGGTGGACCCCCCGGTCCTGGACGTGCTGACGCTCGGCGCGCATCAGCTGCTCGGCACCCGGATCCCCACCCACGCCGCGGTCAGCGCCACCGTCGAGCTGGCGCGGGTGGTGCTCGGCGACGGACGGGCGAAGTTCGTCAACGCGGTGCTGCGCAAGGTCGCCGCGCATGATCTGGACGGCTGGCTGGAGCGGGTCGCCCCGGAGTACGACGAGGACCCCGAGGACCACCTCGGCGTCGTGCACGCCCACCCCCGCTGGATCGTCTCGGCGCTGTGGGACGCCCTCGGCGGCGGCCGCGCCGGTATCGAGGACCTGCTGGAGGCGGACAACGAGCGTCCCGAGGTGACGCTGGTGGCGCGGCCCGGCAGGGCCACCGCCGAGGAGCTGATGGCGGCCGCCGGCGAGGAGGGCGCACTGCCCGGGCGCTGGTCGCCGTACGCGGTCCGGCTCGCGGAGGGCGGTGAGCCCGGCGCGCTGGACGCGGTACGCGAGGGGCGCGCCGGTGTGCAGGACGAGGGCAGTCAGCTGGTCGCCCTGGCACTGGCCAACGCGCCGGTCGAGGGGGCCGACCGCGCCTGGCTCGACGGCTGCGCGGGCCCCGGCGGCAAGGCGGCGCTGCTGGCCGCCCTCGCCGCGGAGCGCGGTGCGGCCCTGCTGGCGTCGGAGAAGCAGCCGCACCGTGCGCGGCTGGTGGCCCGTGCGCTGGAGGGCAACCCCGGCCCGTACACGGTGATCGCCGCCGACGGCACCCGCCCGGCCTGGCGGCCCGGCGCCTTCGACCGGGTCCTGATGGACGTGCCGTGCACCGGCCTGGGGGCGCTGCGCCGACGGCCGGAGGCCCGCTGGCGCCGCCGCCCGGAGGAC
This sequence comes from Streptomyces sp. NPDC059008, assembly GCF_042749045.1. Classification (NCBI taxonomy): domain Bacteria; kingdom Bacillati; phylum Actinomycetota; class Actinomycetes; order Kitasatosporales; family Streptomycetaceae; genus Streptomyces; species Streptomyces sp. NPDC059008. Next base: position 6,589 of record NZ_JBHYJC010000088.1, read on the forward strand.
CTGGACGGCTTCGCCCCGCTGCAGCGTGAGCTGCTGCGGCAGGCGCTCGCGGCGGTGCGGGTCGGCGGCGTCGTCGGCTATGCGACGTGTTCGCCGCATCCGGCCGAGACCCGGGCCGTGGTGGAGGACGTCATCAAGGGCCGCGGCGGGGCGCCGGTACAGGTGGAGTGGGTCGACGCACGGCCGCTGATGCCGGGCGTACCGGCGCTCGGCGACGGCCCCGACGTGCAGCTGTGGCCCCACCTGCACGGCACGGACGCGATGTATCTGGCGCTGCTGCGACGGACGGGCTGAGGAAGAGGCAGGGGGAGAGGGGAGGGAAGGGCCGTGGAGCGGCCGGGTGCCGGGCCGGTGGGCGAGGCGGTCGGTCGGGGCGGTCCCGGCTCCGGCCCCGCCGGACCAGGGCGCCATACTGGTCCCATGGCCTTGATCAACCCCAGCATCCTGTCCGCAGACTTCGCCCGGCTCGCCGAGGAGGCGAAGGCCGTCGAGGGCGCCGACTGGCTGCACGTCGACGTCATGGACAACCACTTCGTCCCGAACCTCACCCTCGGCGTGCCGGTCGTCGAGTCGCTGAGCAAGGCGACGGACACCCCGCTCGATCTGCATCTGATGATCGAGGACCCGGACCGCTGGGCGCCGCAGTACATCGAGGCCGGGGCCGGGTCGGTGACCTTCCACGCGGAGGCGGCGGCCGCGCCGGTGCGGCTGGCGCGGGAGATCCGGGCCAAGGGCGCGCGGGCGTCGATGGCGCTCAAGCCGGCCACGCCCATCGAGCCGTACGAGGATCTGCTCCCCGAGCTGGACATGCTGCTGATCATGACCGTGGAGCCGGGCTTCGGCGGCCAGGCGTTCCTGGACATCATGCTGCCGAAGATCCGCCGCACCCGTGAGCTGATCTCCCGGCACGGTCTCCAGCTGTGGCTCCAGGTGGACGGCGGGGTCTCCGCCTCGACGATCGAGCGCTGCGCGGAGGCCGGGGCCGATGTCTTCGTGGCCGGTTCGGCGGTCTACGGCGCGGACGACCCGGCCAAGGCGGTGCGGGACCTGCGGGAGAAGGCCGAGACGGCGACCGCGGCGGCGGGCTGGGGCTGCGCGCACTGATACGGGGCACGGGGGCCGGCGGCCCGGCCGGTGCGCCACGGGGACGCCCTCGTGGCCCGGCCGCGCCGCCAGTTGTCCATGGCGCAATCGAGCGTTCACGGCGGTCGAGGCGCCGATGGTCCCCGTTGTCCTCGGGTTTCTGAAAGGATGAGCAAAGACTCGATCAGATGCGCCAAAGGGGAGAATTTCGTGGTAGCCAGCCGCCCACAGTCCGGAATGGGCCCTGCCGAGCTGGTGCAGGCTGCGGCCATGGCCCGCCGTTTCTATCTTGAGGGAAAGTCGAAGATCCAGATCGCGGAGGAGTTCGGCGTCAGCCGCTTCAAGGTCGCGCGGGTGCTGGAGACGGCACTGGAGCGTGATCTCGTACGGATCGAGATCCGGGTGCCCTCCGAACTGGACGCCGAACGCTCCGACGCCCTGCGGGCCCGCTACGGCCTGCGGCACGCGGTGGTCGTCGAGTCGCCCGCGGACGCTCCCCCCGCCTTCGGCGGCCAGACCCCGCCCGACGACGCCGCCGACCCCGAGAACCTCGGTGAGGTCGCCGCCGACCTGCTCGGCGAGCTCGTCAACGAGGGCGATGTGCTCGGGCTCGCCTGGGGCCGGTCGACCATCCACATGGCGGCCGCGCTGCACCGACTCCCGCCGTGCACCGTCGTGCAGTTGACCGGGGTCTACGACGCGGGCACCGCCGACCGCGGCTCGGTCGAGGCGGTGCGCCGCGCGGCCGACGTCTCCGGGGGCGAGGCGCACCCGATCTACGCGCCGATGCTGCTGCCCGACTCGGCGACCGCCGAGGCGCTGCGCCGGCAGACCGGCATCGCCCGCGCCTTCGAGTACTTCGACAAGGTCACCGTCGCCTGCGTCTCCATCGGCTCCTGGGAGCCGGGCGTCTCGACCGTCTACGACATGCTGAGCGAGCAGGAGCGGGAGCACTACGCCTCGCTGGGCGCGGCCGCCGAGATGTCCGCGCACCTCTTCGACGCCGAGGGCCGCCGCATCGGCCGGGACCTGGGCGAGCGGTGCATCACGGTCGAGGCGGACCGGCTGCGCCGTATCCCCGAGGTCGTCGCCATCGCGGGCGGCCGGCGCAAGGCCGCGGCGATCGGCGCGGTGCTGCGCTCCGGGCTGGTGACGAGCCTGGTCACCGACACCGCCGCCGCCGACCACCTGCTGCTGGAGACCGGCCCCGGGCCGCGGCCGGCGCTGGACCGGGCGGATCCCGACGGGCGGTGATGCCCGCCGGGTGGCCGTGGAGCCCGGCCGCCCCTGACGCGCTCGCCGCCGGCCACCCCCGAGACGCCCATCGGCGAGCGGCTCGCGCACGCCTGTGACAGCATCGGCGCCATGGAGATCCACTCCGCCCCGCGCCGAGCCGCCGCCGTCCTCGGCGCGCTGCTCGCCGGCCTGCTCCTCGTCCTCACCGGATGCGCCACCGGCGGTGGCGACAAGGGGAGTTCGCCCGGATCGCCGCGGGTCGCGGCCACCGTCGCCACCCCCGCGCCGGGCGCCTCCGCCGTACCCGACTGGGCGCACGGCATGCCGGCCGTCCCGGTCGGCGCACTGCCCTCCCAGGCGCGGGAGACCCTGGCGCTCATCGACGCCGGCGGGCCCTTCCCCTACCGGCAGGACGGGACCGTCTTCGGCAACCGCGAGGGCCTGCTGCCCCGTCAGACGCGCGGCTACTACCACGAGTACACGGTCCCCACGCCCGCCTCGCCGGACCGCGGCGCCCGCCGCCTGGTCACCGGCCGGGGCCACGAGACGTACTACACCGACGACCACTACCGAAGCTTCAAGGCGGTGCTGCGATGACCGGCAAGGCGGTACGGCGATGACGGGCACGGTGCCGCGGCCGCTGAAGGCGGTCCTCGACGGCAGTACGCCCCCAGGGGTGCTGACCTGGCCCGCCGAGCGCCCGGTGGCCGACGCCCTGGCGGCCGCCCGGGACGCCGGCTGGACCGGCGCGTCACTGGAGCTGGACGGGGCCCGGGACAAGGCCGCCTTCATGGAGCGGTGCGCCGGCGCGCTGCGGCTGCCGTCCTGGTTCGGCCACAACTGGGACGCGCTCGCCGACTGCCTCACCGACCTGTCGTGGTGCCCGGCCGCCCGCGGCCGGCTGCTGGTCGTCACCGACTGGCAGGGCTACGCGGCCGCCGCCCCCGAGGACTGGAGCATCGTGGAGTCCGTCCTCGCGGACGCGGTGGGCTACTGGCGCGACACGGACACCGGACTGGCCGTGATCATGGCTCGTGGGCGGGGCCGCCAGGGGGCGTAGCGGCCTGACCAGGGGCGGCCCGGGAGAAGGGGCGCGGACCCCGTTGGCGGATCACACACACGGCCCGGCGGCAGCTCGGACAATCGTATGAGCCCTGGTCAGGGCCCGTATCCTGGCCATATGCGATTCCTGAATCCGAAGAACGGCGCGCTCGAAGAGAGTTCTTCGGTGCCCTACGACCTGACCTACGACGATGTGTTCATGGTGCCCGGCCGCTCCGCCGTGGGCTCCCGCCAGGGTGTCGACCTGTCCTCGCCCGACGGCAGCGGTACCACCATCCCGCTCGTGGTCGCCAACATGACGGCGATCGCCGGACGCCGGATGGCCGAGACCGTCGCCCGCCGCGGTGGCCTGGTCGTCATCCCGCAGGACATCCCGATCGACGTCGTCACCGACGTGGTCACCTGGGTCAAGCGCCGCCACCTGGTGCTGGACACCCCGATCGTGCTCTCCCCGGTCGCGACGGTCGCCGACGCGCTGGCGCTGCTGCCCAAGCGGGCGCACGGCGCGGGCATCGTCGTCGAGGGCGGTCGCCCGGTCGGTGTCGTCACCGAGCACGACCTGGCCGGCGTGGACCGCTTCACCCAGGTCGCCGAGGTCATGTCCAAGGACCTGCTGGTCCTTGACGCCGACATCGACCCGCGCGAGGCCTTCAACCGCCTCGACGCCGCCAACCGCAAGCTCGCGCCCGCGGTCGACGCGGACGGCAGGCTGGTCGGCATCCTGACCCGCAAGGGCGCCCTGCGCGCCACCCTGTACACCCCCGCCACGGACGCCGACGGCAAGCTGCGGATCGCCGCCGCGGTCGGCATCAACGGCGATGTGGCCGGCAAGGCCAAGGCGCTGCTGGACGCCGGCGTGGACACGCTCGTCGTGGACACCGCGCACGGCCACCAGGAGACGATGATCAGCGCGATCAAGGCCGTCCGGGCGCTGGACCCGCAGGTCCCGATCGTGGCGGGCAACATCGTCGCCGCCGAGGGCGTCCGCGACCTGATCGAGGCCGGCGCGGACATCATCAAGGTCGGTGTCGGACCGGGCGCGATGTGCACCACCCGCATGATGACCGGTGTCGGTCGGCCGCAGTTCTCCGCGGTGCTGGAGTGCGCCGCAGAGGCCAAGAAGTACGGCAAGCACGTCTGGGCCGACGGCGGGGTGCGCCACCCCCGCGACGTCGCCATGGCGCTGGCCGCCGGCGCGTCCAACGTCATGATCGGCTCCTGGTTCGCCGGCACGCTCGAATCGCCCGGCGACCTCCAGCACACCGCCGACGGCCGCCCGTACAAGGAGAGCTTCGGCATGGCCTCCGCGCGTGCGGTGCAGCGGCGCACGAGCGAGGAGTCGGCCTACGACCGGGCCCGCAAGGGGCTCTTCGAGGAGGGCATCTCCACGTCCCGGATGTTCGTCGACCAGGCGCGCCCCGGCGTCGAGGACCTGATCGACTCGATCATCGCGGGCGTCCGCAGCTCCTGCACCTACGCGGGCGCGGCCTCCCTGGCCGAGTTCGCCGAGAAGGCCGTGGTCGGCGTGCAGAGCGCCGCCGGCTACGCCGAGGGCAAGCCGCTCCACGACAGCTGGAGCTGATCCACCACGGGGCCGCTCAGCGGCTCCGCCGGCTCGGCTCACCGGCCCCGCACCCCATGGGTGCGGGGCCGCTCGTATATCCGGGCACCGCCGGACGGGTGTCCGCACCACGGATGTCCACCCCTTGGACGCCCCGACGGCGGGCCCGGCGTTCGGACCCCGGCGCGCAACGAACGACCGCCCGCCGCGCCGGTGCGCAACGATCGACCGCGGTTGCGCAAGGAACCCGCATTACGGCAGGTCAACAGCGGCCCGTAAGGTCATGCGCTGTACGTGGAGTGGCGGAGACCGTCAGCTCGGCGGTCTCCTGCTGCAGGTGTCTTCGGCATGCCTGCGCGCGGCCGCTGCCGGTCGCCGTCCTCCGAACCCGCCTTGACCGGCAGCGATGAAGGAGCCACCCCAGTGTTGGAGCACGGCGCAGCCCCACCCGCAGGGGACCGCGACACCCAGCCACCCGCCCCCGGAGGCCTCGGCACCCGGCTGATGCGGCGCAAACCGGTCGAGCGGCTGGTCGCCGAGGGCGGCAAGGGGGAGGGCGGTTCGCTCCGCCGCTCCATGGGCGTATGGCAGCTGACCATGATCAGCATCGGCGCCACGCTCGGCACCGGGATCTTCGTGGTCCTCGGCGAGGCCGTGCCGGACGCCGGCCCCGCGGTCGTCATCTCCTTCATCATCGCCGGCATCACCGCGCTGTTCTCGGCCCTGTCGTACGCGGAGCTGGCCGGCACCATCCCGGTCTCCGGATCGTCCTACTCCTACGCCTACGCCACCCTCGGCGAGCTGGTCGCCTGGGTCTGCGGCTGGTGTCTGATCCTGGAGTACGGCGTCTCGGTCGCGGCCGTCGCGGTGGGCTGGGGCGAGTACCTCAACGAGCTGCTCGACGGCCTCTTCGGCTTCACCATCCCCGACGCGCTGTCCGCGCCGCCCGGTGACGGCGGCATCTTCAACCTGCCGGCGCTGCTGGTGGTGCTGCTGGCGATGGCGTTCCTGCTGGGCGGGGCCAAGGAGAGCGCCCGGGCCAACACCGTCATGGTGCTCGTCAAGATCGTCGCGCTGCTGCTGTTCTGCGGTGTCGCCCTCCAGGGCGTGCGGTCCGGCAACTACGCGAACTTCATGCCGATGGGCATGGCGGGCGTCAGCGCCGCGGGCGCGACCCTGTTCTTCTCGTACATCGGCTTCGACGCCGCCTCCACGGCCGGCGAGGAGGCCAAGAACCCGCAGCGCGACCTGCCGCGCGCCATCATGCTCTCGCTGGTGATCGTCACCGCGCTGTACTGCCTGGTCGCGGCGATCGCCGTGGGCGCGATGCCCTGGCAGAAGTTCCAGGGCTCCGAGGCCGCGCTGGCCGGGATCATGAAGGCGGTCACCGGGCAGAGCTGGTGGGCCGTACTGCTCGCGTTCGGCGCGGTCATCGCCATCGCCAGCGTCGTGCTGACCGTGCTCTACGGCCAGACCCGCATCCTCTTCGCGATGTCCCGCGACGGCCTGGTGCCGAAGGCGTTCTCCAAGGTGCACGCCAAGACCGGTGTGCCGCGCGTGAACACCGTGATCGTGTCGCTGTTCTGCGGCGTGCTGGCCGCGGCGGTGCCGCTGGGCCAGCTGGCCGACGCCACCAGCATCGGCACCCTCTTCGCCTTCGCACTGGTCAACGTGGCCGTGATCGTGCTGCGCCGGACGCGTCCCGACATGCCGCGCACCTTCCGCACGCCGCTCTCCCCGCTCTTCCCGGCCATCGGCTTCGTGCTGTGCCTGTGGATGATGTACAGCCTGGAGGCGGTGACCTGGGTGGTCTTCGGTGTCTGGATGGTCGTGGGCCTTGTGGTCTACTTCGGATACGGCTTGCGCCGCTCCCGATTGGCCACGTCAGAGAAGTGATCCACCCGCAGTGCGACTGAACGATCTCGACGAACGCATCGTCCACGCCCTCGCCGAGGACGCCCGCCGCAGCTATGCGGACATCGGCCAGGAGGTCGGGCTGTCCGCTCCGGCCGTCAAGCGCCGGGTGGACCGGCTGCGGGCCGACGGAGCGATCACCGGCTTCACCGTACGGGTGGACCCGGCCGCGCTCGGCTGGGAGACCGAGGGCTACATCGAGATCTACTGCCGCCGCAACACCTCGCCCGAGTCGATCCACCGCGGCCTGTCGCGCTACCCGGAAGTGGGGGGGGGCGGCCCCCCGGCCCCGGGGGGGGGGGGTGCCCCCCCCGCCCCCCCCGGGCGGGGCCCCCCCCGGGGGCCACCGGGGCCCCCGCCGCGCCCCCCCACCGGCCCCGGTCCT
>NZ_JBHYJC010000089.1:0-12414 GCF_042749045.1 Streptomyces sp. NPDC059008
TGTCTCAAGACCCGACGTGTGTATCGCGTGCCAACTCGCGACGTTGAATCTCAAGGTGAGAAGCTGTTTTCGAACTCTGGTCGTGAGGCCTGTTCGACTGTCCGAGGTGTGTGACTGCGGGCAACTGGACTGTCGGTGCTGGTGGTTAGGGTCTCTGGCATGACTGACGACCGAATGATGCGTCGCTTCTCTGGCCACTCCCATGCTGGCGCGCACGAGACCACACCTGTGATTCAGCTGGACGGTGCTCTCGTTACGGTCAGCGTTGACGATGACGGGACCTTGTGGACCTGCGACCTCGTTGGTGGCGCATGTGCCAAGCGTGATCTGGAGCTCGACGCGGCTGGCCCGGAAGACGACTGGTACTACGAGAACGGCGTATGGGACGAGGACGACCCCGACGAGGACGAGAGGCCGAAATTCGAAGCGGACGATATCGTCTCCGCCTTGACGGTGGCGCATCTGGACGGGCGTCCCGTCGTCGTCACCGGCGGCGGCCGGTTCGACCTGTCGATTCCCGAGCACTGGGACCTGATCGGAGGGGCGGTGCGTGTCTGGGATCTGCGCACCGGGCGCAAGATCGGGAAGACGCTGACCGGTCACGGCCTGGGCGTCTGCTCGCTCACTACCGTGGCGTCCGACCAGGGGCTGATCGCCGTCAGCAGCTGCGAGAACGGCAAGCTGCTGGCCTGGAATCTGACTCGGGAAGGTGAACGGGTCGCGGAAATCGAGGGCAGCTACAACGGAGGGATGGGAGCGGGCCTCGTCGACGGCCGACCGGTCGCCGTCATCGGCGGCCACGACGACTTCCTTCAGGCCTGGGACCTCTTCTGCGGCGAACAGATCGGCAAGAGCCTGGCCGGTATCAAGAACCTTGCGCGGGCTATCGCGATCACGGAAGTGAACGGCCGGACGGTGGTGGTGGCCGGCGGTGACGACGAAGCGGTGAACAGATGGGACCTCACCACACAGGAGCCGATCGGATCGCCTATGACCGGCCACACCGACACCATCGCGACATTGGGCACCGCGCATGTCGCAGGCCGCACGATCGCCGTGACCGGCAGCAATGACGGCACCACCCGCGTGTGGGACCTGGCCAGTGGCCGGCAGATCGGCGCCCCGTTCACCGGCCACCATCTCCAGATGGTCACCAAGATCGCAGGAACCCCGGTCGCCGTCACCCAGAGCTCTGACGATATCCGCGTGTGGGATCTGACTCTCGCCACCCGCTAGCCTCGACGCTCCCGTTCCCCCTTTTCTGTGGCCGTCGGGCTCCCTGGCGGCAACTTCCGCTTCGTATCGTGGCGGCATGGGCAGGGACGGTGTTCCCCGGCTGCGGCTCGTTGTGGTCACGGACGACGATGCCGGTCCGCGGTTGTGTCGTGGGTGCGGTGGTCCGCTGCTGCCGGCGGCGAGGGCGGCGGCGTTGTTCTGCTCGTCTGCGTGCCGGTCGCAGCACCCCACAACGCCGTGACCTGCAGAAAGAGGATGTGACACAGCTTGTGAGGGGCCCGCACCGCGCCGGCTCCCGCTCGCCCGGACGAGCCCTACAGCACGTCCGAAGCCGAGTCCGCCGGGCGTCGTCGTGCCGCACGGGCGGCCGGCAGGGTCGCGGCCGCCCCCGCGACCGCCACGGCCAGGGCGACGACCAGCAGCAGAAGGCTCAGGGCGGGGCGCTGGGCGATGCCGGTTCCCCAGCCGCTGGTGTGGCCCTGGAGGTTGATCAGCCATTGCGCGGCGAGGACGCCGAGCGCCGTGCCGGCCACTGCGGCGGCCAGGGCGACGAAGCCGGCGGCCGAGACGATGACCGCGATGATCTGACGTGGAGTCAGGCCGACGGCCCGCAGGGCGAGGAGGTCGCGGCTGCGGTCGCGTACGGCGGCGCCGACCGTCGTCGCCAGTTCCACGAGCCCGATCAGGGTCACCACGGCGATCAGGCCGGCGGTCACGGCACGGACCGAGGTGAGCTGGTCGGCGGGGTTGGGCGTCTGGCGCACTTCGAGACGGCCGGCGGAGGCCTCGGTCAGGGCGTGGCGTACGGCGCCGGGGTCGGCGTCGTGCGGCAGGACGAGGTGGTAGAAGTCCGGACGGGGCGAGGCGGCTCCGGCGGACGCCGGGGGCTCGTCGCGCAGGGTGTCGAGGGTGGTGGAGACGGTACGGCCGCCGTCGGCGGTCTCGATGCCGCGGCCGACGAGGTGCAGGACGTGCGGGCGGCCGGCGACGGTCATCCGGACCCAGTCGCCGACGTGTGCGTCGAGGAGGTCCAGCAGGCCCTGCCCGGCGACCGCCTCGTCGGGGCCGTGCGGGGCGCGCCCCTCCGCGAGGGCGTAGGGGTAGGGGTGGGCATCGGTGCCCAGCCCGCGCAGCGTGATCGTCCCGGTCTGGCCGGGGACGAGGGCCTGGACCTCGCTGCCGGGGTAGGCGGTGACGTTCGGCTCGGTGGCGAGCAGCCGCTGCACCTGGCGGTCGTCGAGGGTGTCGGAGCGGGCGGTGAGGGCCGCGGGCAGGCCGACGCTCTCCGGGTGGGTGGTGAAGCGGTCCAGTGTGGTCCAGGTGCCCAGGGCGATGGTGATCAGCAGCAGGGGCACGGCCAGGCGCGCCACGGCGGCCGTCGAGCGCAGCGGGCGGTGGAAGGCGCCGCGCCAGCCGAGGACCAGGGCGGGCGGGATGCCGAGGCCGAGCGCCCGCCGGGTCGTGGCGGACGGCCGTCCGGCGGTGACCGCGGCGGCGCGGGCGACGGGCACCGGCGGCACCCGTCCGGCCCGCCACGCGGCCAGGCAGGTCGCCGAGCCGATGAAGACCATCACCCCGCCGACGATCACGAGCGGCAGCCAGGCGTGCTCGGGGAGCTGCTCCCACAGCGTCATCGCCTCCCCGATCCGGCCGGGGACGAGGGCGCCGAGCGTCTGGGCGAGCAGCGCTCCGAGGGCGGTGCCCAGCAGTGCGAGACCGAGGTGGAGCGCGAGGAACATGCGGACGACCTGGCCGGGGGTGAAGCCGATGGCCTTGAGGACGGAGATGTCGCGCAGGTGTCCGTGGACGCGGTTGGTGATCGCGCCGCCCACGGCGAGGGCGGCGGCGAGCAGGGCGCCGAGGCCGAAGAGGCCGAGGAGCCGGGCCAGGAGGTTGTTGTCCCCGGCGGCCTCGGCCTTGGCCTGGCGCCAGGTGGAGACGTCGGTGATCTGGTCGGCGCCGAGCTGGGTGACCGCCCGCTGGACGACGTAGTCGGTGTCCTCGGGGTGGGTGAGCTGGAGGCCGACGGTGCGGCCGCGCTGGTCGGGGGCCGCGTCGGAGGCGGTGAGGGTCCTGGGCAGCACCCAGGCCACGCCCGGGGTCTCGCCCGCGTGGAAGGGGGCCTCGGCGGTGTCGGCGATGCCGACCACCCGCAGGGGCGCCTTGAAGCCGCTCAGGACGAGGGAGTCGCCCGGTTCGGCCCACATCGCGCGGGCCACCGAGCTGTCGAGCACGATGCCCTGGGTGGCGCCGGCGTCGGCGCCCTCGTCGAGCCAGCGGCCGGCGACGGTCTGCGGGGCCGCGGTGGTGGGGCGCTCGGCCGTGCCGCGCAGCTCCAGGGTCGCCTTGGTGCCGCCGGGCTGGAGGGCGGCGCTGGTGCGGACGGTGCGGAAGGGGCCGGCGGTGGCGCGCACCTCGTCCAGCCGCGCGAGCGATCCGGCGGGGGCGTCGGCCTGGGTGTGGATCCAGACGTGGGCGCCGGCGGACTGGGTGAAGACGCGCTGCCAGGGGTCGGTGGCGTAGGCGAAGAGGGCGGTGGCCAGCAGGAGGGAGATGGTGATCCCGGCGGTGGCCAGCACGATCAGCACGGCCGCCGGGCGGTGTGCTCTGAGGTGCGCCTGGGTCCAGCGTGCCGCTGCTCGCACAGGTCAGCCCTTGAGCTTCAGGACGTCGGCCACGCCGGCGGCGGGGCGGTCGTGGGGCTCGCCCAGCTGCGCGTCGTCGACGACCTGGCCGTCGTGGAAGCTGATCACCCGGTCCGCGGCGCTGGCGATCCTGGCGTCATGGGTGACCAGCAGGATGGTCTGGCCGCGCTGGTGGAAGCGGGCGAGCAGCCGCAGCACCTCACGGGTGCCCTTGCTGTCGAGGCTGCCGGCGGGTTCGTCGGCGAGCAGCAGGCTGGGCGTGTTGACCAGGGCGCGGGCCAGGGCGACGCGCTGCTGCTCGCCGCCGGAGAGCTCACCGGGTGTGCAGTTCTCCTTACCGGTCAGGCCCAGCTCGTCGAGCAGCTCGGCACGGGCCGTGCGGGCCTGCCGGGGGGATTTGCCGGCCAGCAGCGCGGGGAGCTCGACGTTGTCGGTGACGGTGAGGTTGGAGACGAGGTTGAAGAACTGGAAGACGATGCCGATGTGCTTGCGGCGCAGCACCGCCCAGCGTGCCTCGCTGTAGGCGTCGACCTGGCGGCCGCCGAGCCAGAGGGAGCCGCTGTCGGGGCGGTCGAGGCCGCCGAGAAGGTGCAGCAGAGTGGACTTGCCGGCTCCCGAGGGGCCGGTGACGGCGACGAATTCGCCCCGTTCGATACGGAGGTCGACGCCGCGCACCGCGTGGACGGGGGCGCCGCCTTCCGGCCGGTGGGTCTTGACCAGGCCGGCTGCCCGCACTATCGGGCCGGATGGCTCGTCCCGGTTCATTCCCACTCCTCTTGACAGCGCTCCAGCCAGTCGAGGTCCGCCTGCAGGTGCAGCATCGCGCCCTCGATCAGCAGTTGTGCGACGCGGTTGCCGCGGTCCTCGACCGCCGCGAGTTTCGACAGGTCGCGCATGGTGTTGAGGTACTGGCGGCGCTGCTTGTTGATCAGGGCGATCTGGTTCGCGGTCCCGGTGTGCCGGGCGAGGGCGAGCTTCATGAAGAACTCGTCCCGTACCCGTGGTTCCGCGGTGGTCTCCTCGAACCACGCGTCCACCGTCTCCCGTCCCGCCTCGGTGATCCGGTAGATGCGCTTGTTCGGACGGTCCGACTGCTCGACGTCCTCGCCCTCGATCAGGCGCGCCTTCTCCAGCCTGCCCAAGGTGACGTAGATCTGGCCGACATTTGGCTGAGGGTAGGCGGCGCCGAGGAGGTTCTCAAGGGCCTGTTTGAGTTCATAGCCATGTGCGGGTCCGCTGACCAGCAGTGCCAGGAGTGGCAGCCGCACGCTCTCTCCCTCTCCTCCCCGCCGTACATGCCGGTTATCTGGGCCTGTCCGACTGTGAGCCGGATCGCCGTCGTATCTTCCTGCGACATCTAGTATCCCGCATGGCTAACAGGTATACATGGGGCGGGCTGTCGGTCCTGTGTCCCGTCGACGCCTGGTTCAAGGAGGAGCCCATGCGGTGGAAGCGTGCCGCGGGGAGGGCTCTGCTGATCTGTTCACTGCTGTTCGCGGGCAGTGCGGGCGCGCAGGCCGGGGAGCCGGCCGGCGGCTCGGACGGCCGGGGCCCGGTCACGCTGGTGACGGGCGGCGACCTCACGGGTTATCTGCGGGGTGTCCTCGACGGCTGGAACGAGCGGCATCCGCGCGAGAAGGTGACGCTGGTCGAGCTGCCGGACGCGGCCGACGAGGTCCGGGCGCAGATGGTCACCGAGCTGCGCTCGCGCAGCGCCCGCTTCGATGTGCTGAACATCGACGTGGCGTGGACGTCGGAGTTCGCGGCCGCGGGCTGGATCAAGCCGGTGGACGGCGGACAGTTCCCCCTTGATCGTTTCCTGCCGCCGGTGGTGGACACCGCCACCTTCCGGGGCCGGCTCTACGCGGTCCCGTACGTGACCAACGCGGCGTTGCTCTACTACCGCAAGGACGTCCTGGAGAAGGCGGGCGCACACCCGCCGCGCACCTGGGCGGAGTTGTCCCACCTGGCGAAGACGGTCGCGCCCAAGTACGGGCTGGACGGCTACGCGGGACAGTTCCTGCCGTACGAAGGGCTGACGGCCAATGTCGTCGAGGCCGTCCAGTCGGCGGGCGGCACGGTGCTCGCCGGGGAGGGCGAGCGGGTGACGGTGGACTCCCCCGCGGCCCGCCGGGGTCTGTCCTTCCTGCTCGACGGGGTGCGCGAGGGGTGGATCCCCCGGCGTGCGCTGTCGTACAAGGAGGAGGAGTCCCGCGAGGCGTTCCAGGACGGCCGGCTGCTGTTCCTGCGGAACTGGCCGTACGCGTACGCGCTCGCCGGCGGCCCGTCCTCGAAGGTGGCGGGGAAGTTCGGCGCGGTGCCGCTGCCGGGTCCCGACGGGCCGGGGTCCAGTGCGCTGGGCGGTTCCAATCTGGCCGTCAACACGCAGTCGCGGCACCAGAAGACGGCCACCGAGCTGATCTCGTATCTGACGTCGGAGGCGGTCCAGCGCCGGGTGCTCACCGAGGGTGCGCTACCACCGGTCTGGGCCGGGCTGTACACCGATCCCCAGCTGGTACGGCGGTTTCCGTACCTGCCCACGCTCAAGCGGAGCATCCTCGCGGCCAGGCCGCGCCTGAAGAGCCCGCAGTACGACCAGGTGAGCCTCGCGGTGCAAGCGGTGATGCATGACGCGCTGGTCCACCGGCGGAGCACGGACGCCACCGTCGCGCGTCTGGAGTCCGAGCTGAGGGCGATCGTCAGCCGCGGCTGACCCCCTCTCCTTTGGTCGCGAGGGCGACCCATCTCTAGTTACTTGTTAGGTACAGCCTCGCACTGCCGTCCCTCTTGGTGCTGCATAAGTCACCGCAAACTAGGACACTTTACGGGCATATTCGTCCGTTCCGTTGACACCCAAATGACATCCCTACTTAACATGCATGCATAACGGCGACCAGCAGGTCGCACAGCACGCCCCTGCAAGAACGGGATCACGGCAGATGCTCACAGCCACGGCGGACAACGGCCGGCCGGCCGACTCCGCGCCCTCTCTCCCCCTCCCCGGCCCGGGTGCCCCCGCGCTCTCTCCGGCCGTCGAGGACGCGTCCCGGAACACGGCTCAGCGCTGGTGGCGCGACGCGGTGATCTACCAGGTCTACGTCCGCAGCTTCCTCGACAGCACCGGCGACGGCATCGGTGATCTCGACGGCGTCCGCACGGGGCTGCCGTACCTCAAGAAGCTGGGGGTGGACGGCATCTGGCTCAGCCCCTTCTACCCCTCCCCGCAGCACGACCACGGCTACGACGTCGCCGACTACCGCCAGGTGGACCCCGTCTACGGCGACCTCGCCGCCTTCGACCTCCTGGTGGCCGACGCCCACCGGCTCGGCCTGAAGGTGCTCCTGGACATCGTCCCCAACCACTGCTCCAGCGAGCACCCGTGGTTCCGCGCCGCCCTGGAGGACCGGCCGGGCAGCCCCGCACGCGAGCTGTTCCACTTCGCCGACGGGCGCGGTGAGAACGGGGAGCTGCCCCCCAACAACTGGCGGGCGATGTTCGGCGGCCCCGCCTGGTCCCGCGTCACCGAGGCGGACGGGACCGCCGGCCAGTGGTACCTGCACATGTTCACGCCCGAGCAGCCCGACCTGAACTGGCGCAACCCCGCCGTGGGCGCCGACTTCGAGAAGGTGCTGCGCTTCTGGCTGGACCGCGGCGTGGACGGCTTCCGGATCGACGTGGCCGCGGGCCTGTTCAAGCACCCCGAGCTGCCCGACTCCCCCGACCCGTCGGCCGACGAGCGGACCCGTGACTCGGTCAACCCGCTCGCCTGGAACCAGCCCGAGGTGCACCAGGTGTGGCGCGAGTGGCGCGCGCTGTGCGAGGAGTACACCGCCCGCGACGGCCGCGACCGACTGCTGGTCGGCGAGGTCTCCGTACGGACACCGAGCGAGCAGGCCGCCTACGTCCGGCCGGACGAGCTGCACCAGGCGTTCTTCTTCCATCTGCTGACCGCGCGCTGGGACATCGACGTCTTCCGCACGGTGATCTCCGAGGCGCTGACCGACATCGCCGCCACCGGCTCCACCGTCACCTGGGTGCTCAACAACCACGACCAGGTCCGCACCGTCACCCGCTACGCGGCCGGGTCCGGCGGCGGGACCGGTGCCACCACCGGGACGGAGTCCGCGGACGGGTGCGGACCGGCGCGGGCCCGTGCCGCCGCCCTGCTGATGCTGGCGCTGCCCGGCGCGGCGTACATCTACCAGGGCGAGGAGCTCGGGCTGCCGGAGGTCGTCGACCTGCCGGACGAGGTCCTCACCGACCCGATCTTCCACCGTACGGGCAGCCGGCAGCACATCCGCGACGGCTGCCGGGTGCCGCTGCCCTGGTCCGGACACGCCTCCCCGTTCGGCTTCACCGCCACCGCGGACGCGCCTGCGCCCTGGCTGCCGCAGCCCGCGTGGTTCGCCGAACACACCACGGACCGGGCGCTGTCCGACACCCGGTCGTTCTGGCACCTGTACCGCGAAGCGCTCCAGCTGCGCCGCAGCCTGCCGCAGCTGGGCGAGGGCACCCTGCGCTGGCTGCCGTCGTCCCCGCTGGTCCTGGCGTTCGTCCGCGGCGACGGCCTGGTCTGCGCGGTCAACTTCGGCACCGAGCCGGTGCCGGCGCCCGTACCGGGTGTCCCCCTTCTGGCCAGCGGCGACTGCCCGGCGGGAACCCTGCCCGGCTCCACCGCCGCCTGGTGGATGCACACCCCCGACCCCCGATAACACCCCCTCCAAGCCCCGCCCCGCTGGCCCCGCCAGTGCCCCGCCCCTCCTCGCAAGTCCTCCCGAAGGGAATCCCACGATGAGACGCTCCGCAGTACGACACACCCGAGTCGCCGTTTCCGGCGCGGCCGTGCTCGGCCTGGCGCTGACCGCCACCGCATGCGGCGGCGACGTATCCGCCGGAGGCGGCAAGCAGGAACTCAACGGGCAGACGGTGACCGTCGCCGGGGTCTGGACCGGCGTGGAACAGCGGAACTTCAAGAAGGTCCTGGACGCGTTCTCCGAGAAGACCGGCGCCAAGGTCGTCTTCTCCTCCACCGGCGACAACGTCTCCACCGTCGTCGGCAGCCAGATCGAGGGCGGCAACGCGCCCGACGTGGTGATGGTCCCCCAGGTCGGTGTGCTCCAGCAGTTCGCCAGGAAGGGCTGGCTGGCTCCGCTCTCCCCGGAGATCGCCGCCGCCGCCAAGAGCAACTTCGCAAAGGTGTGGAAGGACTACGGCACGGTCGACAAGACCTACTACGGCCTGTACTTCAAGGCCTCCCACAAGTCGACCGTCTGGTACAGCCCGGAGGCCTTCCAGCAGGCCGGTGTCGAACCCGCCAAGACCTACAAGGAGTTGCTGGCCTCGGGCCGCACCCTCTCCGACTCGGGTGTCCCGGCCTTCTCCGTGGCGGGCGAGGCCGGCTGGCCGCTCACCGACTGGTTCGAGAACATCTACCTCTCCCAGGCCGGGCAGGAGAACTACGACAAGCTCGCCGCCCACAAGATCCCCTGGACGCACCCCACCGTGGTCAAGGCGCTGACCACTCTGGGCAAGCTGTTCGGGGACAAGAGCCTGGTGGCCGGCGGCGGATCGGGCGCGCTGCGCACCGACTTCCCCGAGTCCGTCCAGCAGGTCTTCGGCCCGGAACAGCAGGCGGCCATGGTCTACGAGGGAGACTTCGTCAGCGCCCTGGTCACCGACGAGCTGCACAAGGAGGTCGGCAAGGACGCCAAGTTCTTCCCCTTCCCCTCCGTCGACGGCGGTAAGGCGCCGGTGGTCAGCGGTGGTGACGCCGCGGTGGTGCTCAAGACCGGGAAGAACAAGAAGGCCGGGATGGAGCTGGTGAAGTACCTGGCCTCCCCCGAAGCGGCGAGCGTCTGGGCCAAGGCCGGCGGCTACATCTCCCCCAACAAGAAGGTGCCCGCGGGCGCCTACCACGACGAGGTCACCCGCGATGCGGCCAAGTCGCTGACCGGCGCCGGGAACTCGGTGCGGTTCGACATGTCCGACCAGGCGCCCGCGGCCTTCGGCGGCACCCAGGGAGCCGGCGAGTGGAAGCTGCTGCAGGACTTCCTGCGCGACCCCGCCGACCCCGAGGCGACGGCGGGCAAGCTCGAGGCCGCCGCGGCCAAGGCGTACGGAAAGTAAGGACCAGGGCCCCCTCCATGCCTGTCACCACTCCGGAGGTGCCGCGCGCGACGACGCGCGGCACCCCGTCCCTCCCGCCGCGCGGCACCCCCCGCCGGCCCAGTGCCCCCGTCCGGCGCGCCGTCCGGCGCCGCCGCCGGATCGCCGCGGTGTTCCTGTTTCCCGCGCTGTTGCTGCTGGGCGCGCTCGTCGCGTACCCCATCGTCTTCTCGGTGATCCGCAGCCTGTACGACGCCTCGGGCGACACGTTCGTCGGCGCCGGCAACTACACCCAGATGTTCCAGGACCCGGCCACGCTCCGGGCCATCCGCAACAGCGCGATCTGGGTGGTGTTCGCCCCCGCGCTGCTGACCGGACTCGGCCTGGTCCTCGCCGTCCTGACCGAGAAGATCCGCTGGAAGACCGCGTTCAAGCTGCTGATGTTCATGCCCATGGCGATCTCCTTCCTCGCCGCCGGCATCATCTTCCGCCTGGCCTACGAACAGGATCCGCAGCGCGGCGTCCTCAACGCGGTCACCGTCGGCATCCACGACAGCGTCCAGGGCGAGTCCGCCTCCTTCCCCACCGCCAAGACGCGCATCGGGGACAAGCAGTTGACCCACGCCCGTGACGGCTCCTACCGCACGGCCGACCGCACCTCCCCCGGACACACCGTCAACCTCGGGCTGGTCGGCGTCGCGCCCAAGGACATGCCGCCGCAGGCACGACCGGCCGCACCGGCGGCCAACGCCCCGGCCGGCGACGGCGAACTGCGCGGTGTGGTCTACCTCGACTTCACCCCCGGCGGTGGCGGCACCCCCGGCACCGTGGACCGCGGCGAGCGGGGACTGCCGCGGCTCTCGGTCGAGGCGGTCGACTCCCACGGCAAGGTGGCGGCCACGGCCACCACCGGGCCGGACGGCTCCTACCGGCTGAAGGGCCTGTCGCCGGGTTCCTACACCGTCCAGCTCCCCGCGAAGGACTTCGCCCCGCCCTACGAGGGCGTCTCCTGGCTCGGCCCGGCCCTCATCACCCCCGCCATCATCGGTGCCTACATGTGGATCTGGACCGGTTTCGCGCTCGTGCTGATCGGCGCGGGCCTCTCCTCGATGCCCCGGGACGTCCTGGAGGCCGCGCGGATGGACGGCGCGAACGAGTGGCAGGTGTTCCGCCGGATCACCGTGCCGCTGCTCGGCCCCGTCCTGGGCGTGGTGTTCGTGACGATGGTGATCAATGTGATGAAGGTCTTCGACCTCGTCTACATCATCGCCCCCGGCCCCGTGCAGCAGGACGCCAACGTCCTGGCCCTGCAGATGTGGCTGGTCTCCTTCGGCGGCGGCAACAACCAGGGCCTGGGCAGCGCCCTCGGCGTCCTGCTGCTGCTCCTGGTGGTGCCGGCCATGGCCCTCAACATCCGACGCTTCCGCAGGAGCCAGTCTTGACATCCTCGCCGGGTTTCCACGCAAGGAGATTTCGATGACCACCGTCCAGGGAACCGCCGCGTCCCGCAAGCGGGCGGCCGCGCGGCCGGCGAAGTGGCTCAGCCGCGGCGCGATCCAGCTCCTCCTGGCCGTCGTCGGGCTGGTCTGGCTCACTCCGGCCGCGGGCCTCTTCCTCTCCTCGCTCCGTACGGAGGAGTCGAACGCGAGCAGCGGGTGGTGGACCGCGCTGACCGCGCCCGGCCAGCTGTCGTTCGACAACTACGCGGTGCTGCTGAAGGACTCGGGCATCGTCCAGGCCTTCTGGAACACCGTGTTGATCTCGGTGCCCACCACCCTCGCCGTGGTGGCGTTCGCCGCGCTGGCCGGATACGCCTTCGCCTGGATGGAGTTCCCCGGCCGGGACTGGATCTTCCTGGTGGTGGTCGCCATGCTCGTGGTGCCGGTCCAGATCGGACTGCTGCCGGTGGCCAAGCTGTTCGGCGCGCTCGGCCTGTTCGGCTCCATCCCGGGCGTGATCCTCTTCCACACCGCCTACGGTCTGCCGTTCGCCATCTTCCTGTTGCGCAACTACTTCGCGGAGATCCCCAAGGAGATGCTGGAGGCCGCCCGCATGGACGGCGGCGGGGAGTGGCGGATCTTCTCCCAGCTGGTGCTGCCGCTGGGCCGCCCCGCCATCGCCAGCCTGGCCATCTTCCAGTTCCTGTGGGTCTGGAACGACATGCTGGTCGCGCTCCTCTTCGCCGACAACTCCTCGCAGCCGCTGACGGTGGCCCTGCAGTCGCAGATGCGGCAGTTCGGCAGCAACATCGGGGTGCTGGCGCCCGGCGCGTTCCTGTCCCTGATCGTTCCGCTGATCGTGTTCTTCGTGTTCCAACGGCACTTCGTCCAGGGGATCATGGCGGGTTCGGTCAAGTAGCCCGCCCCCGGGACGTACGGGGGGATGGGCGAGGCGGGGCCGGGGGTTGCGGCGCCGCCACGCCCATGGC
>NZ_JBHYJC010000090.1:0-10321 GCF_042749045.1 Streptomyces sp. NPDC059008
CGCCGATGTGGTCGAGCAGCGATCCCCAGATCCGGCCGACGCCGTACCCGACACCGGGCAGCGGGAGGATCGCAGCGGCCGTCGCGGTGACAGCCACCAGCGGGGACACCCGGTAGGGCACGGCCCGCGCAAGGCGCTGCCACCACGTCAGGTCCGGCTCCACCGGGACCGGCGGGTGGACGGTGACGTGCACGTCGATCTGCTGCGGCGGGCCGTACGGGGCCGGCGGCTGCGGCGGCAGCCAGGGCGTCATCCCTCCGCCACCGGGCGGGACGGGCGGCGCGGGCGGCAGCCCGAACAGCCAGTCCCCCGACCCGCCCGCCGCGGTAGCGACCGGGGGGACAGGTGCCGGGGACGGGGTGGACACCGGCGCCGAAGCGGTGGACGGGGTGGACGGGGGACCGGGGCGGACCGGCCAACCGGTCCCCGGGACCACGCCGGTGGGCGTGACCGGCGTCCCGCCCTGCGCGGGCAGGTGGACAGTCGGCGGAGTCGAAGGCGGAGTCGGAGTCGTCATCCCACACCCCCGATCCGGATCCGCAGCCACGCGCGCAGCACCAGCTCGTTGCGGTCGGGAGCGGGGCCGACGACCACCGGCCGGACGGGCACGTAGCCGGACGGGAGCGCCAGCCGCACCGGAGTGACCTCACGCCACCAGCCGTTGACCAGGACCGCGGTCATGCCGCCACCCCCGCCATCTCCAGCTGACCGGGGCCGGGCACCGACTGACCGGGCAGCGGGCGCGGGCCGTGCTCGGCCGCGAGGGCCTGCCACGCCTTGTCCACCGTGCTCTTCGAGACGCCAGCGGCAGCGGCAGCCTTGCGGGTGCTCAACTCCCCCTCCCACCACAGCCGTGCGACCAGCGCACGCGTGTCGTCCGACTGCGGCTGCTCAGGCTCCGGAGCAGGCCGGGCCACCGGGACCTCCGGCCGGAACAGCTCCGTCGCCCCGCAGATGACCGTCAGACGCCGCTGTGGGCGCTCCTGCGGACCGTCGAGGACCGGAGCAGGCACCGGGACCGGAGCGGGCGTCAGGACCGGCTCAGGAGCGGGCAGAGGCTCCGGGGCGGGGGTGTCCACCGGGATGTCCACCGGCGCCACCTGCGGGACCACGGTGTCCACCGGCCCAGTCGGCGACTGCTCGGTCGCGGGCCGGACCGCCGGGCGGGCCGACCGGAGCACGCGGGTGACCAGGTCGGCGCAGCACGCGATGCTCCCGACCGGGAGCGCGGCGGCCACACCCACCAGAGCCCAGTGCACCCAGTTGACCGGGCTCAGCCGCGGGCGGACGCCCTCCAGCGGCACCAGGCCGTGCACGTAGTTGAGGACCAACGAGGCGGCTGTGTAGAGGCACAGGACCCCCAGTGCGGCCCGGCGGTGCCGACCGGCCAGCACCAGCGACGCCACCAGGGCGAGCCCGATCGGGCCGTCGGCCGACAGCGGGTAGAGCACGGCACCCACCGCGTCCAGCCCGATGGCACGACCGACATCGTGGAGCGCCGTCCAGCTCACGACGAACGCGACGCCCGCAACGCCGACCAGGCCGACGACCAGACCAGCCCGGACCGCCGCCACTGTCGCGGGGGCGAGTTCGGACGATTCATCCCCAACTGCGGGGGTGGACAGGGGTGGTGCAGGCATGGATGTCCCCTCTTCATGGCATGGCTGTGACCTGCGCCGATGGCGTCCACTGCGGGTGTCCACCGGCACCCCTCCAAATTGGCCTAGCGGCTAGGCCAATGTCAAGGCAATGGCCTAGCCTGGATGCGAAGCAGGACTCCCAAGAGAGGTTTCAATGCCGAAGATCGAGCGGTCCGCACCGCCATACATGCAGGTCGTGACGCATTTCCGGACGAAGATCATGTCCGGCGAAATGTCCCCGGGCGACGCGCTCCCAACAGATCGCGCGCTCGCTGAGGAATGGGGCGTATCCCGCGCGACCGCTCAGAAGGCACTCGTCGTGCTGAAGACCGAGGGCCTGATCGAGGCCGTCCAGGGGTCGGGGACACGGGTCCGCCAGTCCGCGCCGCTGCACCACAACGGGCACGACCGGGCCGTATCCGTCCGCAGGACAGGTCGGATCTACACCGAAGGTGAGTACGCCCGGATCACGTCAGCAAGCTTGGAACCGGCGCCGGCCGACGTCGCCGAGGCGCTCGGGATCGAGGAAGGCGCCCCGGCCATCCGCCGGGTGCGGGTCACGTACAACGCCTCTGACGTCGCGTTGAGCATGAGCACCAGCTGGCTGGACGGCGCGCTGTCCTCCACGGCTCCGGCGCTGGTCAGCACCGACCGGATCCGCGAGGGCACTTGGCGATACCTAGAAGACAGGACCGGCCGCACTGTGGTGCACGGCCAGGACCGCGTATCGGTCCGGCTGGCGACCGCTGAGGAGGCCGAGCTGCTGTCGCTGGACGAGCCCGCCGCCGTGAAGTTGACCAGGACGATCCTCCGCGACGAGGACGGGGTCACCTTGGAGTACGGCGTCAGCGTCACCGAGGGTCGGGAGTCGATCTACGAGTACACGGTCTGACCGTCCACCACGAAGGCCCGCCCCGCGGACAGGGGGGCGGGCCTTTGACGTGCGTGGACACCGGTGGACGGCCGGGGTGGACGCCTACGGTCACATGGCACGCGTGGCCGCCACCATCGGCGACTGCGGCGACTCCGGGGTGCCAAAAGACGGCCAGCTACGGGAGGGGTGGGGTCGGTGGCGCTCCGGATTCCGGACAATCCGGGTGGAGTTGGGCTCAGACCGTACCCCCGCCGTCGCGGATGCAGACCATAAGGCGATCACCTGCCCGGGAATTGGCGGGCGGGGAGCAGCTGCTGCCGCGCTGTGGCCCGGCCCGGCATTCGCTCTCCAGCGCTGCGGGCATCGTTGTGGCAGCTCGTCCGGCTGTCCCATCGCGGGTTACCCGAAGCCCCCGGGCAGTTTCGGCATCTCCCGCAGCAGGTCGATCATCCGCCGGGCGGGCCGCCGGGGCGCCTCCTCCTCGACCTGGTCCTCCTCCTCGACCTGGTCCTCGAACAGCGCGTCCTGCGTGGGCGGCTGCACCGGCCGCGGCACCGCCGGCGCACGGGTCGGCCTGGTCGGCGACGGTGCGGCAGCAACGTCACGTGACGTTGCTGGGGCATCCGGCATGGGCCTACCAGGAACGTCACGTGACGTTCCTGGGCGTGCGGCTCTGGCCTCGCGCGCCGCGGCATCCGTGGCGAGGGCCTGCGCGACGATCCGCGCCTGGCGCCTGGTCTCGTACGCGCGCTGGCGGCAGTTCCGGGAGCAGTAGGAGCGCGGCTTCGTGCCGAGCGATTCCGGCACCGGCTCCGTGAGGCAGTGCTCGCACAGCCGACGCCCGGCAGCGTCTCTGGGGATCTCTCGTCTCATGTCCGCGACCGTACCCGCGAGGTGTTGGCCGGCCCCGGCCGGAGAGGCCCGGATGTCGCCACACCTCTGGCACTTTTGCCGCCGACCCGGGTGCAGCCCGAAATACCGCCGCGCAGACCGCCAAAGGCGGGGGTGTCGAATCGACGTGTCCGACGTGTCCGCGCAGGTGCGACGTGTCCACCGACGTGTCCCCCATGCGTCCACCGGCACGTCGCCGACAGGCCGGGACGCATCACCACCACGTCGCGGACGCGTCACCGGCACGTCGCGGACGGGTCAGGACGCGTCACCGGCACATCGCCGACACGTGGCCGGCCGTCCCGGCCGGGGCGGTCGAGTACGTCACCGGCCGCCGCTGTACGTCAACGCGATGACGTACGGCACCGAGTTGCAAGATCTGTCCCGCCGCACGGGAATCGGGCTTCCCAGCAGCAGGCCGCGTCAAAAGTGCCAGAGGTGCGCTGCACTCCGCCCCCTCCACACCGGAGGCACCCGTCCCACCACTCACCGACCCGATGCATCCGCCACCGATCCCCACACCTATGCATCACGACCCGATGGCACCCCGACCACAGCACAAAGCCCGCTACAGAACACACCCAGGCATTCCCAACGAGTCGGCCCCCAGCAAGATCAAGACGCTCACACCTCATGCATTACGAACTGACCCAGGACGCCGGAGCTCTTGCATTACGAGCTGACCCAGGACGACCAATCCGAGCGAAGCTCGACCCGAAGAGAACGGCACACCTCTTGCACTCCGCGAAACTGCACGTCGTGAGCACGCTCCGACGCCCCCTCAGCACCGCCCGGACCGACCCGACGACGAGCACCAGGAGCACGCCGTCGAACCCGCCGGCCGACCGGCGAACCGCAGCTGCGCGAGCCGAACCGCAGCCACTCCCGGACACAGCAGAGCCGCCGTCGGCGGGCGGCCGACGGCGGCTCGGAAGCGGCAGCAAGATATTCGATCAGTACACCTGATCGGGCCGGGAGGACCCAGGTATCGACACTTCCGGTGTCGATACGGCGGACCGAATCCGGCCTCCAGGACCCGCCACTCCAACCCGCCCAGGGTCCGCCCAAGCACCGCCACTACGGGTGGCGGGTGACGGTCGGGAACCTCTGAGTGGCGGACCCTGGGCGGACCCTGGGCGGACCTTGTGCGGGTCTGAGTGGCGGGTCCGCCCGCACGGTTTGCACCGCAGCAAGTTGGTGCGGAAGTACTACTCCGCGACGCCCGGACGAGCCGAGCAAGCAGTAGCGGAGGAGTTTCCTCCGCGCTCCCGACCGAGGGCGGCCGGGAGGGTTCCAGGGTGTATCCCAGGGTGTATCCCAGGGTGTTCCTGCGGGACATACCCCCGCCCTCCCCGACCTGCCCGTTTCTGCCTCCCGCACCGAGACCACCCCCTCGCTACGTGCCTCGGAGGGGGTGGTCTCGGTGCGTACGGCAGGGGCAGGTCGGGGAGGGCGGGGAGTTCGGTAGGAGTTCGGTCAGGGAGGGGTCCGGAGTTCGGTAGGGAGTTCAGCAGAGGTGGTGGTGTCGGCCGCGGGAATCAGGGTCAGAAGGCAGAGCAAGATAGTGCGAACTGGGCCCAGTTTCGCGGCCCGGTGCACTCGGCTGTCGCGGGTTTCCGGGACGACCGGGCACGGTCGGGGCGGGAGTTTCCGCCGGCGGACGCGGCACTGGTCCGGCACTGAACTCGCGCGCAGGGAGCGACAGCGAGTTAGTGCTTACTGATGTCAGTTACGCGGTCGGCCGGAGCGGTCAGCAGCCGATGTGGCGGCCAGCTCCGGACGCTCCGGCCAGCCGGGTGTCGAGGGCGCCGCCGCATTCGGTGCAGTGCGCGGCGGCCTTCTTGGGCGCCTTGGTCTTCGCCACCACCGACGCCTTCCGCGCGGCCGGTACGGCGGACTTCTTGGCGACGCGGTGTGCCTTCCGCTGGCGATCGTCGCCTTCGACTCCGCGCCGGTCGAGCAGCTCCTCGGTGCGTTCCTTGGCCGCCTCCAGGTCGACGGGCGGAGGCGGCAGGACGTCGCGTCCCCACACCAGACCCCAGGACTCCACCAGGGCACGGACCTTGACCTGCCCGCCCTTCTCGGCCGCCTTCAGCAGCTGCAACGAGCGGCCCTTGCGGCGCGCGATGTGCTGGTGCCAGGGATCGGCCAGGATCACCGCCAGCGCCTCTCCCTGCCGCTCCTCAGCGGCGATCTCGCCGTCGGTCCGCTCGTCGAGCTCGACCAGCGCGGCGAGCCGCTTGCGTAGGCCGTTGGACCAGTACAGGGCGCGCATCCCGCGCGCCGCCGACTCGTACTCCTGCCACAACCGCACGGTCTGGGCACGGTCGTCGTCCGCGGCATCCTCGTCGAGGAGGACACGGGCGATCTCGAACGGGGTGCGGTGACCGTCGCGGCCGGCCTTCGTGTCCGTGCGCGTCATCTCGGCCGCGGTCGTCCACGCGGCTTTCCCGTCCTGGTACTTCATGAGGTACCGGGCCAGCGGTCCGCCCTCACCGTGCCCGGACAGGTCGAGGCGGACACCGTGCTCACGGTCGGGCAGGTACGCACCGACCTCCTGCAGAGCGGTGGACCACGCCTCGTAGATGACCTCCTCCAGGGCCTCGCCCTGCTCCGGGGTCAGCGGCTTGTCGAAGAACACCAGGACGTGCCAGTGCGGGTGCCAGCCGTTGGCTTCGCCGTAGGTGACCTCCCAGGCCCGGACGAAGCCGATGACGCCGTAGTCCTTCTTCGCCTTGCGCCAGTCGCGGCCCGCGTTCTGGCCCAGCGCCTTCTTCCAGGCGTCGCGCTGCTGCGTGACCAGCTCGGCGAGCGTGTGCCGGGCGTAGTGGCGCATGGTCAGCGTCAGCATGCCGAGGCCACCGGCCTGGAGCCCTTCGGCGGCCTCGATGGCCGCCCAGTCCTCCGCCGTGCGGTCGTTGATGTTCTTCTTCCAGGCGGCGCGGGCGGGGCGGATCTTCGGGCCGTTGACGCCGCCGATGTCCTCCCAGGCGGTACCGGCCGCCTGGAGTTCGACCGTGCGCGCGGACCGGATCTTCGCGCCGCAGCAGGGGCAGACGTGCACCTTGCCGCAGGTGGCCAGCCCCGCGAAGTAGGCGGACCCGCCGGGGGTGACCTTCGGGGTGACGCCGCCGCCGAGCGCGTACCGGCCGCAGCGGCTGAGCGCCTTGTCGGTCGTCACGTCGTAGAGCGCCTCACGGAGTCGGTGGCGCCCGTCGCGGGACGCTTCGGCCACCTCGGCCGTGTCCGTTTTTGAGGCCGCAGGGGCCGAAAAACCGGCGCTGACCTGCGTGTCCGTAGTTTCTCCGGTAGTACCAAGGCGCTTGTCCGTTTTTGGATCGGCGGGTGCCGGCACCTTGCGCGCCGCGGTGGTCCCGGATGCGCGCTTTGCGCGCTTTCGGCATGCGTCGCCGCAGAACCGCCGGGGACGCTTGCCCGTGGAGGGGGGGAGGGGTTCGCCACATCCGCCGCAGATTCCGGCGGAGGCCCGCATCGCCTCCAGGCGGGCCTTTTGCTGCTGGTCGAACTCGTCGACCGTCCGCGGGGCCCGCGGGGCGGGAAGCGGCGCGTCTTCCGTCCCCTGTGGCGGGACGGGCGATTCATTTCGTACTCTGAGCACGAGCAACGTTTCCGTTCGGTGGTAGAGACCGAGTGGAGGCGGCGAGCCGGGGCCTAGGAACCCTGGCTCGTGCCATTTCTGGGTGGCGATCATGCCACCCGAGGGCCGCCCCTCGCAGAGGCGGCGCGCACAAAGGCCCGTCCGGCTTGCCGGACGGGCCTTGTGTGTTGACGGTTAGTCACTCCATATCCGGTTTGTCCGCCGATCAGTTCGCGGTGGGCAGAGGGCGACTCAGGCCGCGAGCCCCATCACGCGGGCCCAGCCGCAGGAGGTCGAGCGGCAGTCCTGCGGGTCGTCGTCCCACTCCTCCGGCAGCGCGTACGTGGCCGTACGGGCCTGCCGGTCGAGGCAGTCGGGGCAGACGCACTCGGGACACAACTGGCCGTCCGCGACGTAGACGTCGCCGTTGCAGGTGGCGCACATGGTCACTCCTTCCAGGCCAGCGGCGAGAGCGCGGAGTGCACGGCGTTGAGGTGGTCGGTCAGCAGCTCGACATCGTCCGTCGACATGCGAAGGCCAGCGGTGACGGCCGCGACCTCGTCGGCGACGTCGCGGTCGCGGTCGCTGCGAAGGTGGCCTTGCGCCTCCAGCTGCGTGACGAACTGGGCGATCTGGTCGAGGGCCTGCGGCAGGCGCTGGGCGAGCGCCACCAGGTCACCGACCACGCTGTACGCGTCACTGGGGTACTGCCAGCCGTCCCGGCCGGGGCCGAGCGTGGCGTGGTTGAGGTGGCGGACAGCTTCAGCGGCGGCGCTGGCGTGGCCGGCGGGAGTCTGGTCGGTCATGGGTCGATCCTTCCGTCTGTCGTCAGTTGGCGTTGGGCGATTGGCCGGTGGCTGCGGCACGGGCGACGGCCTGCCGGGCGAAGGCCAGCTCGCGCTCGCTCACGTCCGGGTCGGCCGCGAGGCGGGCGAGCCACTGGTGGACGTCGGCGACGTCCCACTCGTGGAGGTCGTGAGGGATCCGGATCACCGGGATCCCCTCCAGGCCCCGGCCGAGGCGTTGCCGTTGGCGCGGGCCTGGCCGGTCTGCTCGCGGGCAGCCGCTTCCCGTTCCGTGCGGTTGGCCTGGGCCTGGCGGTAGTCCTCGGCGCACTGCTGCTGCGTGGTCTTGGCCATGGCCGGCCTCACTTCCCGGCCTTGCCGCTGCTGCGGCGGTTGGTCTCGCCGAGCTTGCGGGAGATCTCCTGGTCCCGCTGCTCCTGGTCCTGGTCCTTGTTGTTCGCCATCACCGGCCACCCCGCAGACGGCCGTTGCTGCCGTTCCCGGCGCCGGGCACGGGCGTGCTGTCCTGCTTCGGGTACCAGCCGCCGCGGCTGGCCTCGTAGGTGGTCGCGTGCTGGGAGTCGTCCTGATCCGCGCGCTTCTCGCGCAGCTCGTTGAGCGAGATCGACGTTCGGAATGCCATGCTGGCGCTCCTGTCTCTGCGAGATGGGAGCGGGCCGGTCGGACTTCTTCGCGGGATGACGACCGGTCCGCGCTGTCGTGGAGGCGTCTGACGCGCTCCCCGCCCGCCCCGGCCGGGGTGGCCCGGGGCGGACAGGCAGCCGTCAGCTGGCCTGCCGGACGACGTGCCAGCGGGCGGGGTTGTCCTCGTCCTGGACGAGCCGCGCCGCCCCTTCCCCGCTGTTGCTGGCGCCCTGTTGCTGTTGTTGTTGTCCGGGTTGTTGCTGGATCTGACCTGCGGAAACAACAGCAACAGCGGGGGCCGGGGCCCCTTCCGGAGAGGGGCCGGGGGAGGGGGCCGGCGGGCGGGCCGGGAGGTCCTCGGTACGGACCCCGGTGGAGACCCCCGGACGGGCCCCTTCTCCGCGCGCCCGGGTGCCCTTGGAGACGGGCACCGCAGCGGCCTCACACAGGGCCCGGCAGTCGGCCGCGGACCACCCCCCGGGCGACCCCCCGCCGGGGTAGCGGGAGGAGAGCCCGGCGACCACCTGAGGCCAGTGCAGACCGGGGGTCTTCTTCGCGCCCTCCGAGTGCGTCTCGACGAGGTCGTGGAGGAGGTGGAGGAACGCCTCCGGGGAGGGCCGCGGGCCGGACTGGGCGGCCGTCTCCGAACCGCCCTCCCCCGGCGCGTCCTTGACGGCCTGGGCCTTGTCCGCGCTGACCTTGGTGCGGAGTGCCGCGAACGACCACCCGATGACCAGCGGCCACATCAGGATGCGGTGGCGGTAGACCAGCCAGCACAGACCGGCTCCGGCTCCGAGGATCAGGGCGCCGCGCACGTAGATGCCGAGGTCGGCGGAGAGGCCCTTGAGGTCTGCCCGGTGGGCCTCGAGGCACCAGCCCTTGAGCCGGTCGGCGAGGCGCTTGCCCAGGAGGGTGGTGCCCTCTCCGATCGTCGTCATCAACCGGACCGCCCAGGCGCTGGCCTGCTTGGCCTTCGCCTCCGCCTGCTCCGCCTTGGCTTTGAGCTCGTCGGCGCGGTCGGCGAGCGTGGCGCCGGCCTCCGGCGCGGTGTCGGCGCTCACAGGGACACGTCCCCGTTGAGGACGCTCTTTCCGGCGTCGCCGAGCGCGTTGTACATGTCCGGCACCCACTGCATCAGCTCGGCGAATCCCGCCGTCGCGCACAGCGTCAGCCCCGCGAACAGGCCCCCGAACATGCGCTTCTTGTCGGTCTTGCCCGCCGCCTTCAGGACGATCCCGCCGATGATCGCGGTGACCAGGACCGCGCAGGCGCCGGGGTAGGTGAGCTGACCGAGGGAGCCATGGGCCAGGCTGCCGCCGCCGTGCGCGCCGGTCGTGGTGCTGATGCCCTTGTCGCCGACCTTGTTGCTCGCCTCAACCGCCTTGCTGGCGAACCAGCCGAACAGGCCGCCCAGGCACATGGTCCAGCCCGCGCCGGTGATCAGCGCGCCGCCGAACGGGACCAGCGCCTTCAGCTCGCGGGTGCCCTTCCACCATGTGCGGATGTTGATGATCACGATGGCGACGGAGACGGTGGCTCCGGCAAGGGTCAGTGGGGTGTTCATGCGCGGACTCCTGTCGTGGCGGCGACGATGTCCGGGACGAGGACGCCCCAGGTGCCGCCGATGAAGGTGGTGACGACGCCGAAGGCATCGAGGAAGTTCAGGTGCCGGACGAGCCGGACACGGTCGCCGTCGAGGGCGGTGCGCAGGCGGCAGGGCCGGTGGATGCGCGCGACCACCACCGCCATCGCGACGGCCGCGGCGACGTGGGACGCCGCGGGGTGGATGTCAGCGCCGATGTGGTCGAGCAGCGATCCCCAGATCCGGCCGACGCCGTACCCGACACCGGGCAGCGGGAGGATCGCAGCGGCCGTCGCGGTGACAGCC
>NZ_JBHYJC010000091.1:0-9545 GCF_042749045.1 Streptomyces sp. NPDC059008
GTCAGCACCGAGTCCATGCACTCGCGCAGGAATCCCTGCACTCTGAACACGGGGACGATGATGCTGAAGCGGGGTACGGCGTCGAGGTCTGTCTCAAACATGCGGTGCATTCTCCTTAAAGAGCGTTTCATCCCGGAAGGAGCGTTTGGGTTCGAGGTTCAGGTGGCGCCAGTTCGGGGCGTTGGCGGTAAGCCAAGAGGCGTCAGCACAGACCTTGATCGCGCGAGGGCTCAGGGCAGCGAAGTGGGAGAGCGCGTGTATGCGTCCGGCGTTGTCAGAGAAGCTGGTCCGCGGTCATCCAGCAAGCGGCAGGCCGTGCTCAGCAGTAGAGGTTTTCAGACTTTGTGCGTTAAGTACGTATGCGCTTGGCCGAGCGACCCGGTCTTCACTCCGAAGCAGCCGGTTGAATTGATCAAGGCCGCCTTCGTCTTCACGCAGCGCACTACCCGTCACCCGTTTGCCTGGAGCAATCTCGCACGCGGGGTAGCGCCATGCGATTCCGGTGGGTCGATCCAAGATTGCGGATCGGCGGAGCCGCTTGCGGGAAAGGTGACCTCCCGCAAAAGGAGACAGCCGTCTCGAAAAGGGGGAATCTGAAGAACCCTTACCCCTTCGCAGTCACCGCCTTTGGGGCAACTGGCGGGTCATCCTCCAATTGCAGAGTGACGCCCGAGGAGGACAGCTGTCAAGCGACACAGCATACATTTAGCGACGACCTCCATTGGGCCACCGCAGTAGGTTGCTGCATGCCACGGGATCGAGGAGGGAAGTGGAGGCCCGAGGGCAACGCGCCCGAGCCCCAGCGTTGGATCCCGAATCACGTTCCAGTTGCCACTCGCTCGGTGAGCTGCGCACCATGGATCCCTAACGCTGACACTTGCACAGTGATGGAGGTTTGCGCATGGAACCGGACCGGCACAGCTCCGGCAAGCGCCGCTCAAATTCTGTCGTGGACCGGCGCGCTTCGACTGGCACTCGCTCCTGGTCGTCGCCGGCGATGCGGAGGATCGCCAATCTCCATCCAGGTGATGCCAAGCGGATACTGCGTCGATCGCGTGCGCAGCGGCCCTCCACCCAATGGCTAAGAGGGTCTTGGCTGCGCAGTTCCTAACCAGCACAGACCTAGACCGACCGATTCCTCCCGGGGCGAAACCCTCATCACAGCCTGGAATTCTACGGGACACCCCGACACCGGCCGTAACCAGCAGGTCGCCTCCATGCCCTCAAGGGACTTGCTCGTGGTCTGCGAGCGCGTGCTGGGAGCGCTGTACGACGTGTTCGCCTGAGCCAGTCCCCTACCCACGGTGCCCTGCAGCAGCCGAGACACCAGAGTCGGCCTGAGGACAGCTGATGAGGCTTCAGCTGATCTGGCGAAATCCTCAAAATTTCGGGCCAGCACCTTCCAGCATGGATCACACGAGGAGGCTGGCCATAACCAGCACGGCCGACTTAGGACTGCACACGGCCCACACGTCACCACCAACCTGATTGCCGCCTCTATATTCCTCGTCCCATGGAGGGTGTTGATATGAAACGGGTACCAAGGTCGATCCAATCGTCCAGGCTCAGAACCAGGGATCTGCTTCTCGCGGCCCTGGCAGCATGTACGGTCGCGACGCTGTTACCGGTCACCTCCGTAGCAAAGAAATCAGCAGCCGCCCCAGATCCGCACTGGCCCAACAGCGGACAGTCGTCGGCGTCTTCCGCGCCGCATCAAGAGCTCGCGCCCGCAGAGGCCATGGAATCCTCCGCTCCCGTGCTGCCGCGTCAGAGGTGGACTGCCTCCGTCGATGACGAGGAGTCCGGAGTCAAGGGCAGCGATGCCCGGCTCGTTCTGGACAGCGACCGCGGCACCCTCCGGCGAAGCAAGCGGTCACACACCTCCTCGAGGCGGCCGCACAGCATCACCATCGACATGCACCGCACAACCGTCGTCTCAGGCCTCACCTACCAACCGCCCCGCCACAACACCAACCGCCGGATCAGCGCATACTCCATTCACCTGAGCCGCGACGGTAGGACCTGGGGCCAGGCGGTTGCGACTGGGACCCTGGCCGATGACGCGACGACTAAGACTCTGAGTTTTGCCGCCAAGGGCACCCGCTTCATACGGCTGACCGCTACCGCCGAGACTGGCGCGCGCGGCCCGCGATGGTCAGCCCAGGGGATCAACCTGCTCGGAGAGCCCGGAACAACCCCCGCATCCGTCGTCGACCTGCCGCGTGACGGATGGACAGCCAGTAACGAGGAGGCCGGGGTCAAGGGCAGCGATGCCCGGCTCGTTCTGGACAGCGACCGCGGCACCCTCCGGCGAAGCAAGCGGTCACACACCTCCTCGAGGCGGCCGCACAGCATCACCATCGACATGCACCGCACAACCGTCGTCTCAGGCCTTACCTACCAACCGCCCCGCCACAAAACCACCGGCCGCATCGGCCATTACTCGATCTCCACCAGCACAGATGGCGTCGCATTCGCCTCTCCGGTGGCCACAGGCACCTGGAAGGACGACGACTCGACCAAGGGCGCCACGTTCACCCGCCCGGCGACCGCCCGCTACGTCCGTCTCATCGCCACCACCGAGGCAGGCCGCCGCGAAACGCCGCTCTCCTCGGCCGCCGAACTGCGACTAAGCAGTCCGGCCAAGCCGGCCGTCCACGGTGCATGGGGGCCGCTGAAGGGCTTCCCGCTGGTTCCTGTGGCCGCAGCGGTACTGCCCAACAACAAGCTCCTGGCCTGGTCCGCGTACGCCCACGACCGCTTCGGAAAGGCACACGGCTACACCCAGACGGCGACAATGGACCTGACTACCGGAAAAATCAGCCGACGCCGCGTCGCTAACACCAGGCACGACATGTTTTGTCCCGGCACCGCAGCCCTCGCCGACGGCCGGATCCTGGTTACCGGCGGCAGCAACGCCGAGCGCGCCAGCATTTACAACCCCGCCACCGACAAGTGGACCTCCACCTCAAACATGAAAACCGCGCGCGGCTACCACGGCATGACGCTGCTCTCAAGTGGTGACGCCTTCGTCATTGGCGGCTCCTGGAGCGGCAACCCAGCCGCCAGCAAGAACGGCGAGGTGTGGTCACCCTCCACCGGCACATGGCGCAAATTGCCCGGCGTGCCGGTCAAGAGCACGATGACGGCCGACCCGAAGGGCCGCCGTCGGGCCGACAACCACCAATGGCTGTACGCGACTTCCAAGGGACGGGTGCTGCATCTCGGCCCAAGCAAGCAACTCAACTGGATTTCCACCAAAGGGGACGGCACTATCACGCCGGCTGGCACCCGCGCTGACAGCAAAGACGCAATGAATGGCAACGCCGTCGCCTACGACGTCGGCAAGCTCCTTACCCTGGGCGGCGCCACCGCCTACGAGAACGCCCCGGCAACCCGTCGCGCCTACACCGTCAGCCTGAACCACAGTGCACACCCCGTCAGCGCGCGCACCGGGGACATGGCCCAAGCACGGGCCTTCAGCAACAGTGTCGTCATGCCGGACGGAAAGGTTGCGGTCTTCGGCGGGCAGTCCACCCCGGTGCCCCTCAGCGACGCCCGTTCAGTCATGACCCCCGAAATCTGGGATCCCGCGACCGGCCGCTTCACCTCAATGGCTTCGATGGCAGTACCTCGCAACTACCACAGCGTCGCCAACCTACTCCCCGACGGGCGCATCTTCACAGGTGGTGGCGGCCTTTGCGGCAACTGCGCAACCAACCACCCAAACGGAGCCATCTTCACCCCGCCCTACCTTCTCAAGCCCAACGGCGCCCAAAGGCCCCGGCCTCATATCACCAGCGCGACCCCGGCCAAGGTGGCGCGCGGGACAAAGCTGCCGGTAACCACCGACAGTGCAATTTCCTCGTTCGCTCTGGTCCGAGCCGGAGTAGCAACTCACTCCACCAACAATGACCAGCGCCGTATCCCCCTGAGCTACCGCACCAAGGGCGCCAACTCCTACGAACTGAGCATCCCTGCCGACCCCGGAATCGCGCTACCCGGCACCTACATGCTCTTCGCACTCAACAAGAAGGGCGTCCCTAGCAAGGCCGCCATCCTGACTGTCGTATCCGCCAGCTTCACACCACGCCACGTGAAGCCCCCGCGACAGAACGCTTCCTGAAGGCTCCCCGAAGTAGAGCTGGGGATATCCGAACGCCCAGCGATCGGTCTGGAACTAAGCGCTGTCCCGTAAATGATCTATGACGTGCCGGGTGGCCTGGTTGCTTTCCTCTCACCCTGCGAGGGTGAAGTTGTGCAGGCGGGCGATGCCGAGCATGGCGTGGTGGACGCCGTCGCCCTTGAGGCGGCAGTCGCGCAGGATTTTCCAGGTCTTCATCCGGGCGAAGGCGTGCTCGACGCGGGCTCGGACCTTGCGGTGGGACGTGTTGTGTTCCTCTTTCCAGGCGGGGAGTTCGGCCTGGCCCTTCTCGCGTCGGTGCGGGATGACCAGGCCGGTGCCCCGGTAGCCGCCGTCCGCGATCACGGTGGTGTGGCCGACGGCGTCTTTCGCGCCGGACAGCTTCCACGCCCTGCAGTCGTTGCGGTTGCCGGGCAGCGGCCGGCCGACCGCGACGACAAGCCGGGTATCGGCGTCAATGACGACCTGGTGATTGGTGGAGTACCAATAGTTCTTCGACTGCTCGGCGACGGTGTGGTCGCGGGTGGGGACCAGAGTTCCGTCCACGATCAGCACAGTGTCCTTGCGGAACCGCTTGCGCTGCTGGAGGGCGAGTGCGGGACCGAGGTGGTCGATGACGCGGTCGGCAGCCGACTTCGACACCCCGAACAGCGGCGCCAACTGCCGCAGCGTGAGGTTGGTCCGCCAGTACGCGGCAACCAGCAGGACCCGGTCCTCCAGCGGCAGGCTCCACGGCCGGCCCTTGCGGACCGGGTCCGCTCCTTCGCGCCGCAACGCGGTGATCAGCTTGCTGAACTGACGCGGGCTCAGGCCGGCGAACGGGGCTATCCAGGACGGCTCCGACGTCGTGATCACACCAGACATAGCAAGATCATCTCACCCGTGACCAGCAGTTACGGGACAGCGCTTAGACAACATCGCCCCGCCGCAAACGCCCCGGCCGAGCCCTGTTGCCCGGCAGGAGGAAGACAGGTCAGGGCCCGCGTCGAGCGCACCTTCGCCCGGATGAAGCACTACAAGATCCTTCGTGACTGCCGACAGCGCGGCAACGGTCTCCACCACGCAGTCCGGGCCGTCGCCCACATGCGCAACCTCGCCCTCGCCAGGTGATCAACAGACGCCCGAACCACAGCCCGACCTGCCTGATCACAGCCTGCTGCAACACCCTTTAGAGTCCTTCTTCAAACGGATCTTGCCCAGAGCAGGAGTGATGCGGGTATGACCGCTGCTTCGTGAGAGGTGGCGGTCTTCTCATATCGGGTGGCGACACCGCGGAAGCGCTTGAGCTGGCTGAAGCAGCGTTCGACGAGGTTGCGTCGACGGTAGACCTCCCGGTTGAAGCCTGGTGGCCGGCCGCCGCGGCGCCCGCGATGGTGCCGGTGCCGCTGCTGGCCGGTTCTCTGGGGATCGTGTGCGTGATGCCGCGTCGTCGCAGGTAGCTGCTCGTCCGATAAGTCGCTGAGGTACGGCTCTCTTCATACCCCGCATCTCCACATGGACATGCCCGCCAGGCGGCCCGGACGGCGGTCGGTTCCACGATCGAGCGATCACGAACTGAGGAAGGTCGGACTTAACGCCCACTCAGAGGAGCCGCACCCCTTTAATTTTCCTGACGATGCGTCTGGCGATCGAGCCGGAGGAGATCGCGTTCCGGGCACTCTCGGCCGTCTACGGAGTCGAGTGATTGCCGATCTTACGGCCCCTGCCCCAGCCGTACCGCTGCGCAACCGCGCCGCTACGGGTGGGACGCCACCGGTTCCCTCACGCGGGTCCGCAACTTCGGCAGCCACCAGTTCGCCCGGCCCGCAAGCTGCATCGCGGCGGGTACGAGCAGTGCACGGACGATCGTGCAGTCCAGCAGGACAGCCACGGCAAGGCCGGTGCCCACCATCCGCAGATGCAACAGATCGGACAGCGCGAGCGCGCCCATGACGATCGCGAAGACAAACGCCGCTGCCGTGAACAGCCTTCCGCTGTGCTGGA
The DNA here is from genome assembly GCF_042749045.1 of Streptomyces sp. NPDC059008. Classification (NCBI taxonomy): domain Bacteria; kingdom Bacillati; phylum Actinomycetota; class Actinomycetes; order Kitasatosporales; family Streptomycetaceae; genus Streptomyces; species Streptomyces sp. NPDC059008. The sequence goes on from NZ_JBHYJC010000091.1 coordinate 6,128, forward strand.
GGCCAGTGGCCACCGCCACCGGCGTGGGGCTTCCCCTGCGGTACTCCTCCACGATGCGGGAGAGCAGGAACACCTCGTAATCCATGGACAGGCCGAACGCGACCGCGAACATGAGGGGAGCGATCACATCAGTGACCCCCGCGGCCGGAATACCAAAGGGCGGACCGGACAGCCATCCTTCTTGGAACACGGCGACCAGGATCCCGAAGGTGACCGTCAGGCTCAGAGCGTTCAAAAGCAGGGCTTTCACCGGAATCAGTACGCTGCCGGTGAAGACCAGGAGGAGCAGGAACGTGGCGCCGGCCGTCAAGGCACCGACAAGCGGCAGACGGCTCGTCAAAGCGTCTTCTGTGTCGGCGAGTCGGGCGCCAAGACCGCCGACGAGGGGAGGTACCGGGGCAGGGACGCGGCGAAGCCGCTCGGCCAGACGGCTTCCCTCTGGGGTGAGGGCATCCCCCGTCTCCGGGACGATCGACAGCCAGGTCCCGGCGTCGGAGATGAAGCGGACGGCCTTGGCCGGCGGGAGAGGCGACTGCCGGCCAAGGCGGTAGGCTCCGGTCAGGGCGTCCACCTGGCTCACGCCGGGGACGCGGGACAGCCGACGGGCGTATCCACTGACGGCCGCGGCGGAACGCCTCCCGTCCAGACCGGGCAGAACCACAGACGGGGTGCCCGATGCCGTCGTTCCGAAGGCGTTGCGCAGTTCCCGGGACGTCTGGGCGACTGGGGAGGACGACGGGAGGTGTCTGTCGCCGTACAGGCCGAAGCGCACCAAGGCTGATGGCGCGGCCAGCAGCCCGAGGAGGACCAGGCCCCCCAGCAGGACGATGACGGGTCGTCGGGTCACCCACTGGGCCAGCCGGAACCACCCGCCGCGACCTCCCGTGCGGGCGTGCTCCGACGCCTTCGGACGCAGCCTGGCGAAGACGTCCCACCGGTTCACTCGCTCCCCGAGGAGCAGCAGCAGCGCCGGCACCAGTACGAGAGCTCCTGCGGCGGAGGCGAGCACGACCACGACACCTCCGCAGGCGATCGATCGCACCAGGGGCATCGGGAAAACCAGCAGCGTGCACAGGCAGGCCGCAACTGTGGCCCCGGAGAATGCCACGGCACGTCCCGCCGTCCGCAGAGTCGCTTCCACGGCCGAGCCCGGAGCGAGCCCCTCGGCCAGTTCCTCCCGGTAACGGCTGACCAGGAGCAGGCCGTAGTCCACAGCCAGCCCGAAGCCCAGGGCCGTGGTGATGCTGAGTGCGAAGACCGACACGGACGTCAGGTTGGTCAGCAGGCGCAGAAACGCGGTGGTGGTGACGACAGCGAAGATGCCCACCCCCAACGGGATCAGCGCGACGACAGCGCTGCCGAAAGCCCACAACAGGACCAGCAGAACCAGGGGCGCGGTGACGATCTCGGCCACCCTCAGGCCGTGCCGGCTGAGGCGATCGTCCTCGGCGAGGAGTGCGGTCCGGCCCGCGGCTGCCAACCGCAAGGGGCCGCGCCGCCCGGTATGCCGGGCGATCGTGGCGCTGCCGGCAGCGCGCACCGCACGTTCGTCCCCGCGGAACCGGAGCAGCACCAGGGCGTGGCGCCCGTCGGCTGCGCGCAGCTCCGGGAGACGGCGCGGCCAGTAGCTCCGTGCCCAGGCGGTATGGGGATCGGCCTCGAGCTCGTCGGCAAGAGCCCGCCCGGCTCGCACGGCGCGGGTGTCATCGACAGAACCAGAGGTTTCGGCAAGCAGAACGAGGTGCGGCTCACCGGCACCGAAACGGGAGGCCAGCAGGGCATCGGCGCGCTGGGACTCGGCCGAGCCCGGCGTAAGCGTCTCGGGTGACAGCCGATCATCGATGCCGCGCGCTCCGATTGCCGCCGTGCACCCCAGCAGACAAAAGAGAAGCAGGACCATCCAGGCACCACGCCGCGAGCGGCGGACGGCCTTGAGGCAGCCCCGCTTTTCAGCGTTCGGAACGCTCTGTTCTCTCATGCCGGGGTAACGATCACCTGCGGCCCCCGTCACAACCGCCCGTAAGGGGCTGGCGCCGTCAGCCGATTGGGGAACGGGCCCGAGCCTCGCCGGCGGCATACAGGGCGAGGCTGTCGGGGTGAAGGCAACTCTGCAACAGAGTGCGTGCCCGATGCGGCAGCGTGTCGGCGAAGGCATGCCAGCGGGCCACCAGTTCCGTCGCCAGGGCAGGGATACCGGCGCCGATCGGGCCGGGGAGGAAGGGGAGCAGGTAGTGGGAGAAGTCGCGGGGGTGGGTGAGGGCCATCCCGGCGTTGTGCAGTGCGGTGATCTCCTCGATGGTGAGTTGACTGCCGTACTGGCGCGAGGCGGTGTCCTGGGGTTGCCCTGTGGCGTCACACCGGGTCACAAGGGTCGCGATGAGGTCGCAGATCATCGGGACGGCCAGAGCGTAGACCCGCGCGTAGTGCTCGGCAAGGGAACGCGTGGGGTCGATGGGTGTGTACCCGCGCGCCACGACGGGCCCGGTGTCGATGCCGGTGTCGATGCGGTGCAGTGTGCACCCCAGCTTCCGCTCTCCGGCCAGGACTGCGCGTACGGGGCAGAACAGCCCGGCGTAGTGAGGCAGGTCGCCTGAGTGGGCGTTGAAGCATCCCAGTGGAGGCAGGTCGATCACCGCTGAGCGCAGGATCTGGCCAAAGCGCAAGGAGATGAGTACGTCCGGGGCGAAAGCGCGGGCCCAGTCCAGGTCCGGGCCAGTGTTCAGGTCCGCCACGGTGCGCAGCGCGGCGCCGTGACGGGAGGCCAGGTGGGCGGGACCGGCCATGGCACCCGGGGCGGTGGGCAGTTCGGCCAGGGTGGGGAAGAGGACCTCGTTGGGGAGTGCGTCGTCCAGCCACAGCGCGGTCAGTGCGTCGTCCACCTCGGGCAGGCCCGCGACCTCTTCCAGACCGTTGGGGCGTTCGGTCGTTGTTGGGTACTGGGCGATGGCCAGGGTGTGCCCGGACATGTGTGGAAGGAGGGAGTTGAGCGTCCACCAACTGGTCAGGTCGGTCCGGATACACAGCAGGATGCGCAGGGGCTGCATGTTGGCGTCTTTCTTTGTCAAGTCCACGGCGGCCAGGAGCGGATGTGGAGTTGGCCTCGGCCGTTGGCCGGGCGAGAGCGCAGGATGTCACGGCCTCAGACCGGCCGGAGCAGAGTGGCGCACGGCCGATCCGCCGACGATACTGGTCACGGAGCGCAATCCAGGCCACCACAGCGCGGGCCGGGCAGTCGCGGATCGCGGCTGCAGGTGCTGTTCTTCGGATGTGTGTGACTCCTGACTCATACGAGATTTTTTCATGTGCGTCCAGGACGCGAAGGAGACGAGCTTCTTCCAACCTGGCCAGGTCGGTGGGGGGGACGGAGTGGGGGCAGGCGGCGACCACCAACGCGGCCCCCCCGCCGACGGCAAAGGAA
>NZ_JBHYJC010000092.1:0-9454 GCF_042749045.1 Streptomyces sp. NPDC059008
GATCGCGGCGCACTCGGGCCGTTTCCCCCACCCCGCGCGGGGCCGGCCCTCCCGCCGCGGACCCGGCCATGACCCATCGGACACGCCCTAGGGGCACCCGCAGGCCGCGGGGGCGTCCGGGATCCGGGCGCCCCCGGCGGCGTTCAGGAGAGGAAGAGCCACCGGGCCACGGACAGCCGGATCCGCCAGCAGCAGCGGCAGGGCACCGACGCCGGCCTCGACAGCACCCGCCCGGATCGTGCGCGCATCATCTCAGTGCCCGGTCGAGCCGCCGTTGTCCCGGCGGTCGAGGGCGCGCTGGAGGGCGGCCGCGGCGTTCCTGCGGTCGGCTTCGTTGGTCGTACGAGCGGAGTGACGGGTCCTGCGGACGGCGGTCTCGGCCATGATTCACGTCTCCAATGCCAAAGCCCCGAGAACAAAAAGGGATGCGTCGATCCAGAAGCGGCCGGAAGGGGCGGGGGCCACGGCACGGCAGGGGTCACCTGCGCTCACGCACCGGGCCGCATCCGCCTTCGCTCGATCGAGCGAGACGTTCGGCTTCTACAAACGTAGGGCAGCTCGGCCGTGATGTCTGCACAATTACTTGGGCTTCCTACTATCTGAGACGGCGGGCGTGTGCTCGAACGAGTGATCCTCGGAGATTCGCTGGTCGGAGCCGTGCACACGCTGACTGGCGTCGCGGCGTCGCTTGTGCCCCAGGGCCAAGCCCGCCCACACTACGAGGAGGAGGTGCCGCACCATGACCGCTCTCGCACACGAGGCGCCGGAGGCCGCGATGTCCGGATCTGATCTGGACGAGGTCCTGTGGCAGGCGTGGAAAGCCATGGAACTCCCCGAGGGCTACCGCGCCGAGATCGTCGAGGAGTTCATCGAGGTGTCGCCTACAGGTCGGTACAGCCACGGCAAGGCCAGTAACGCGCTGCGCCGAGAGCTGGTCCTGTACCTCGACAGACAGTCGAGCTCATTCCGCGTGAACAACGACATCAACGTTATTCACCGCCGAAAGGTCTGGATTCCGGACGCAGTCGTCTCCCCCGAAAGCGATGACGAGTTCATCACCGATGACGGTCTTGGCCTCGATGCCCGCTGTGTAGTGCTCGTTGCTGAGGTGGTCTCTCCCGGTCACGACGGTCTCCAGCGCGACCGCGTCCGCAAGCACCGCGCCTACGCCCGCGCCGGCATCCCCGTGTACGTGATCATCGACGACTACGACGACCACGGCCACGTCACCGTGTTCACCTCCCCCTCTCCCGAAGAAGCGGCCTACGCCGACTCCATGCGGAGGCCATACGGCACTGACATCACCATCCCTGAAGGCCCCGCCAAGGGCTTCGTGATCGGCGAGTCCATCACCGGCCCACGCAGCTCCGACAGGTGATCCGACGCCGACGGCCCGGCGCCCCTGGAAAGGGGGCCGGGCCGTCGGCGTACAAACGGGCGTCAGCCCATGTGCGGGTAGCGGTAGTCCGTCGGCGGGACCAGCGTCTCCTTGATGGAGCGGGTGGAGGTCCAGCGCATCAGGTTCTGCTTGGCACCGGCCTTGTCGTTGGTGCCGGACGCCCGGCCGCCACCGAAGGGCTGCTGGCCGACGACGGCGCCGGTGGGCTTGTCGTTGATGTAGAAGTTGCCGGCCGCGAAGCGCAGCTTCTCGCAGGTGACGGCGGCCGCCGCACGGTCCTGGGCGATGACGCAACCGGTCAGGCCGTAGGCCGAGGCGGACTCCATCTGGGTGAGCATGGCGTCGTAGTCGGCGTCGTCGTAGACGTAGACGCCGAGGATCGGGCCGAAGTACTCGTCCTTGAAGATCTCGTTCTCCGGGTCGGTGGAGACCAGGACCGTCGGGCGGACGAAGTAGCCCTCGCTGTCGTCGTACGTGCCGCCGGCCACGACCTCGACGGTCGGGTCGGCCTTGGCGCGGTCGATCGCCGCCTTGTTCTTGGCGAAGGAGCGCTCGTCGATCACGGCGCCCATGAAGTTCGCCAGTTCCGAGACGTCGCCCATGGTCAGCGACTCGACCTCGGCGGCGAACTCCTCCTTGAACCCGGCGTTCCACAGGGAGGCCGGGACGTACGCGCGGGAGGCCGCGGAGCACTTCTGGCCCTGGAACTCGAAGGCGCCACGGGTCATGGCGGTCTTCAGCACGGCGCGGTCGGCCGTGGGGTGGGCGACGATGAAGTCCTTGCCGCCGGTCTCGCCGACCAGTCGCGGGTAGGTCTTGTAGTTCTCGATGTTGTTGCCGACCGTCTTCCACAGGTACTGGAAGGTCTTGGTCGAGCCGGTGAAGTGGATGCCCGCCAGGTCGGGGTGGGTCAGCGCCACCTCGGAGACGTCCTTGCCGTCACCGGTGACGAGGTTGATCACGCCCTTGGGCAGACCGGCCTCCTCCAGCAGCTGCATCAGCAGCACGGCGGCGAAGGTCTGGGTCGGGGACGGCTTCCAGACGACCACGTTGCCCATGAGGGCGGGGGCGGTCGGGAGGTTGCCGGCGATCGCGGTGAAGTTGAACGGCGTGATCGCGTAGACGAAGCCTTCGAGGGGACGGTGGTCCGAGCGGTTCCACACGCCCGGGGAGTTCGCCGGGGGCTGCTCGGCGAGGATCTGGCGCGCGAAGTGCACATTGAAGCGCCAGAAGTCGATCAGCTCGCAGGGGGTGTCGATCTCGGCCTGCTGAGCCGTCTTGGACTGGCCGAGCATGGTGGCGGCGGCCATCGTCTCGCGCCACGGGCCGGAGAGCAGCTCCGCGGCCCGCAGGATGATCGCGGCGCGGTCGTCGAAGGACATCGCGCGCCAGGCCGGGGCGGCGGCCAGCGCGGCGTCCACCGCGTCCTGGGCGTCGGCGACCGTGGCGTTGGCGTACGTGCCGAGCCGGGCCGAGTGGTTGTGCGGCTGTACGACGTCGAAGCGCTCGCCGCCACCCATCCGCCGCTCACCGCCGATGGTCATCGGCAGCTCGATCGGGTTGCCGGCGAGCTCCTTGAGCTTGGCCTCCAGACGGGAGCGCTCGGGGCTGCCGGGGGCGTAGGTGTGGACCGGCTCGTTCACCGGCACGGGGACCTGGGTCACAGCGTCCATGGCCGTTCTCCTTCGATCGTCGGTTCGTACGTACTGCGGTCTTTTGGGGGCGTCCGTCATCCTCGTGTCGCGAGCGACCTCAAGAAGAAGCCGAGGTTCGCGGGGCGCTCGGCGAGCCGACGCATGAAGTATCCGTACCAATCAGTGCCATAGGGGATGTACACCCGCATGCGGTTCCCCTCGGCGACCAGCCGCTGCTGCTCTGCCTCGCGGATGCCGAACAGCATCTGGAACTCGTAGTCGGTCGGCTTGCGCCCGTTGCGGTGCGCCAGCTCCTGGGCGATGGCGACCATCCGCGGGTCGTGCGACCCGATCATGGGGTAGCCCTGCCCGGCCATCAGGATCTTCAAGCAGCGCACATAGGCCTTGTCGACCTCCCGCTTGTCCTGGAAGGCGACCGTCGCGGGCTCCTTGTACGCGCCCTTGACCAGTCGCACCCGGGAGCCTTCCCCGGCCAGCGCACGGCAGTCGTCCTCGGTGCGGAAGAGGTAGGACTGCACCACCGCGCCCGTCTGGGGGAAGCGCTTACGCAGCTCGGCGAGGATGGCGAGGGTGGAGTCGACCGTGGTGTGGTCCTCCATGTCGAGGGTCACCGTCGTGTCGGCCGCGGCGGCCGCCTCGACCACCGGAGTGACGTTCTTCAGCGCCAGCTCGTGCCCGCCGGCCAGCGCCTGGCCGAAGGCCGACAGCTTGACCGACATCTCGGCCTTGACGCCGAGCCCGTGCTCCTTGAGGGCCTCGGCCAGCTGGAGGTAGGCGTCGCGGTTGCGCAGCGCCTCGGCCGGGTCGGTGATGTCCTCGCCCAGGTGGTCGAGGGTGACCTCCATGCCGCGCGCGGCCAGGGACCGTACGGCCGCCATGGACTCGTCCAGATGCTCGCCGGCGACGAACCGGTCCACCACAGGACGGGTGACCGGAGCGGCCGCGACGATACGGCGGATGCTGTCGCTGCGCGCTGCGGCGAGGAGCACGGGACCCAGCATGGGGCACCTCCACGATTCAGGATGACAAATGCCATGCGAACGCCGGACGAGGCGGATGCCCCGGCACGAATGAGCCACCTGAAACTTAAGGATCGCGCCACTTCCCGGCCATCGACAGCTGTCACGCCTTCGTGGTCGGGATCTCAGACAGATGTATGAGAATGGTGGGGGTAACCACTGCGACAGGAGAGGGCCGGCGAGGGATGCGGGGCGACTACCAGCAGCTCGTGGACGAGATCTCGGCGGCGCTCGGCGCGCCGGCGACGCTGGAGGACCGGGATTTCGGGCTGATCGCGTTCGGCGCGCACGAGGGCGAGGACGACGAGGTCATGGACCCGGTGCGGACCCGTTCGATCCTGCAGCGGCGCTCGTCGGCGGCGGTACGGGCCTGGTTCGAGGCGTTCGGGATCGCCCGGGCCACGACGGCGCTGCGCATTCCGCCGGACCCGGCGGCCGGGGTCTTCCGCGGCCGGATCTGTCTGCCCGTACGCCATCAGGGCATCGCGCACGGCTACGTCTGGCTGCTGGACGACGGGCATCTGAGCGACCTCGCCCTGGGCGGCCACGGCACCCCGCCCGACCCGCGGATCGCCCAGGCCATGGAGACCGCCGCCCGGATCGGCGCGCTGCTGGCCGCCGAGTCCCGCGCCGGCACCGAACTCGGCGACCTGCTGCGGGAGTTGCTGCTCACCGAGCCCGCCGGGCGGCTGGCCGCCGCGGCCGCGCTGCGCGACGCCCTGCGGGACACCCTGCGCTTCACGTCCGGGGTGCCGCTCACCGTGGTCGCGGTGGCCCCCTGGGACACCTCGGACACCGGCGCGGCGCCGCTGCCGAGCCTGCCGGGGCTGCTCGCGGCGTGCGCGCTGCGCGCCGGCGACCTTCCGGGGTCCGCGGCGGCCGGGCCCGCCCTGGCCGCCCTGGTGCGGCTGCGCTCGACCGGTGCGCTCACCCCCGCCCACACGGTGGCCGAACATCTGCTGCGCTCGCCGCGCGCGGGCGCAGCAGCGGCCGCCGGGCCCCACCCCGCGCGGCCCGGTCCGGGCGCCGCCGGGATCGGCATCGGCGTACGGGAGCTGACCGACCTCCCGGCCGCCTGGCGCGAGGCCCTGGACGCCGCCCGCGCGGCCCGCGCCGAGCCCCGGCTGGGGCCGATCGTCCAGTGGGACGCCATCGGCTCGTACCGCATGCTGACCGCGCTGCCGGCCACCGACCCCGACCCCGCGATCGGCCCGCTGCTCACCCCCGCACACGCCGAACTCGCCCGCACCGCCGAGGTGTTCCTCGACTGCGCGGGCCAGGCCGGGCGCACCGCGCAGGCCCTGGGCATCCACCGCCAGACGCTCTACTACCGGCTCGGCCGGGTGGAGAAGCTGACCGGCTTGGACCTGGACGACGGCGAACACCGGCTGCTGCTGCACATGGCCCTCAAGGCGGCGCGCCTGTAGGGGCGTTCAGGCATCCGACGGCTCCGGGCGCTGTGTTACGGTGCGGGTCGACTTCTCACCGTTGGGCCTTCCGCCTCGCCAACCAGCTTCCCCCGGGTCCCGATGACACGGGGAAGGTGGAAGTCACTCATCACATCCTGACAAGGGTGTTCTGTGATGGTGACGACGTGCGTCTGCCCTTCCGGTCCTTTCCGAGGCCCCCGGGAACTGCCGGGGACCGTGTTCCGGCGTGAGCACCGTTCCGGCATCAGCGGCCTGGTCGGCGTCAGCGGCCCGGTCCGCGTCGTCGCCAGCAGAGCCGGTTCCCTCAGGGAGGTTTCCGGAGTGCCGGAAGTCATTTCCACCCCGCCCCCGTCCACGCGGCGTCCGTGGCGGGTACTCGCGATCATGTGCATCGGCTTCTTCATGTCGTTGCTCGACGGATCCATCGTCAACGTCGCCGTTCCCACGTTGATCCACGGCCTGGGCGCCTCCTACGACCAGGTGCTGTGGGTCGTCGACGGCTATCTGCTGGTCTTCTCGGTGCTGCTGATCAGCACCGGGCGGCTGGGGGACGTCTTCGGATACCGCCGGCTGTACGTGATCGGCATCGTCGTCTTCACCCTCGCCTCGGCGCTGTGCGGGCTGGCCACTTCGCCGGCCGGGTTGCTGGCCGCGCGGGCCCTGCAGGGGCTGGGCGGAGCGCTGCTGTTCCCCCAGGTCATCTCGTCGATTCTGACGGTCTTCCCGCCACGGCTGCGGGGTCGCGCGTTCGGCCTGTTCGGCGCGATCGCCGGTCTCGCCCCGATCCTCGGCCCGGTCGTCGGCGGTCTCCTGCTCGCCCACGTCAGCTGGCGCTGGATCTTCTTCCTCAACGTCCCGATCGGGATCGTCACCGCCGTGCTGGCGCTGACCTGCGTACCGCCCATGCGCTCGGGCCGCGCCCACCGGCTCGACCTGGTCGGTGTCGCGCTGGCCACCGCCGGGCTGAGCGGCATCGTGTTCGGCCTGATCGAGGGCGAGCGCTACGACTGGGGCACCATCGCCGGGCCGATCAGCATCCCCTCGGTCATCGTCGCGGGCGTCGTGCTGCTGGCGGTGTTCGTCGTCTGGCAGCACCGGCAGCGGGGTGAGCCCCTGATGCCCCCGGCCCTGTTCGGCACGCGCAACTTCGCGGTCGGCAACGGGGTCGGGTTCGTCTTCCAACTCGGCATGATCGGCATCATGTTCGTCCTGGTGCTGTACCTGCAGACGGCCCGCGGGTACTCGGCGCTGGAGACCGGCCTGGCGGTGCTGCCGAACGCCGTGCTCACCGCGGTCGGCTCGGCCTGCGCCGGGCGGCTGTCGGACAGGTTCGGCGGCACGTACGTCCTGATGGCCGGGGTGACACTGCTGGCCGTCGGCCTGCTGGTGCTGCTCTGCCTGGCCGGCCCCACCAGCAGCGCGTGGAGCCTGCTGCCGGGTCTGGTCGTCATCGGGATCGCCAGCGGCGCCACCTTCGCACCACTGCAGCAGGCCACCACCGACGGCGTGGACCCGCGGCTGGCCGGGGCGGCCTCCGGCGTCTCCAGCACCACCCGGCAGATCGGCGGTGTCCTGGGCACCGCCGTACTGGGCGCCCTGCTGTCGGCCCGCCTCTCCTCGGCCCTGCGGGACGAGGCCGTAAGGCACGCCGGCCGGCTGCCGGAGGGGTTGCGCGCCCGGTTCGTCGACGACAGCGCCGCCGCCGCGCAGCACTACGGTCCGCCCGCGCCGCCCAGCGGACTGGACCCGGCCACGGCCGGCCTGTACGAACGTGTCACCGCCGACACCTTCGCCGCCGGCTTCGTCGACGCCATGCAGACCGTCCTCATGGCGTGCGCCGTGGCTCTGGTGGCCGCCGCGGCGCTCTGTCTCCTGTTCAGCCCGCACAAGAAGCCGGCTGCCGAGCCGGCTCGGCAGCGGCAGGCGGAAACCGCACCACAGGAGTGACCCGGCACCGACGGGGGTCGCGGCCCGGTGGCGGCGGCCCTCGTCGGGCTCTTCACGGGAGGGTCACCGCTTGCGCAGCACCTCGCCCGCGGTGACCCGCCGCAGCGCGGCCGCCAGGTCGTCCCCGGAGGGCAGCGCGTCGGGGGTGACCAGCGACTGCACCATGAGGCCGGTGAGCAGGGCCTGGTAGAAGGAGCCGACGACCCGGGCCGCCTCCGCGTCGACCTCGGTGTCCGGCACCCCCTCGAAGATCGCGACGAGGCCCTCGTTGCCCTCCGGCAGCACCTCGCCGATCGCCTCGCGCAGCCCCTCGTCGCGCGGCAGCAGCCCCAGCACCTCGACCTGCGCGGCGATGAACTCCCGTTCCGTGGCGATCCGCCGCAGGACGTTGTCCCAGACCGCGGCGAACCGCTCCAGCGGGTCCGCGTCCGCCGCCCGCGCGCCGCCGGCGGAGGGCGCCTCGGCCACGCTCGCGCCCCACTCCTCGCTGGAGGCGATGACCGCCTGGCGCATCAGGGCGTCCTTGGAGCCGTAGTGGTATCCGATGGAGGCGAGGTTGGCGCCGGAGGCGGCCACGATGTCGCGTGCGGTGGTGCGCGCGTACCCCTTCTCCAGCAGGCAGCGCTTGGCGCCTTCCAGCAGATCTTCACGGTGTCCCATGCCGGCAGCCTAGCTCTGCGCATACGCTCGTACCAGACGGCTGTCTTAAACGTACGTATACGTTCTGGCGGTCACCCCGGGTCAGCGGGGGCGGCCCGGCCCGGTGTCCTTGCGCGGACCCGTGCCGTCGTCGATCTCGACCTCTTCCCGGTGGATCTCGGTGGTGATCTCCTTCTGCTCGGTCACCCGCTCGGTCTCCAGCCACACCCGCTCGACCGGCACCATCTTCCTGCTGATCGTGGGCTGCTCCTCGTGCAGGACGACCTCGGAGCGGCCGTGACCGGTCCGCGGCGCCGCCCGGCCCGCCCGCCGGTCCTCCTCGGTGATCTTCTCGCGGACCACCCGCACCTCCTCGTGCGTGACCGGGACCGTGCGGTGCACCTCCTCGGTGACCACGTGCTTGCTCAAGTGGACCCGTCCGGTCACCCGCTCCTCGGTGCCGATCTCCAGCCGCTCCTCGGAGAGCACGAGCTCGGCGGCGGGCTCAGCTCCGGACCGGGCGTCCGCCGCGTCGCGGCCGCGGGTGGCCGCGCCCGCCCCGGCCGGCGGCCGGTCGAAGAGCTTGTTGCGCTCGCCCCGCGCCGGGGTGTGGGCCGTGGTGTCCGCCATGGACCGGGTCCTGGCCCCGGCCGCACCCGCGGCGGGCCGCGGCCCGAGGCCGGACGCCACGACGGTGTCGGCGCGGGCACGGTCGTCGGCGACGCCTTCGAGCCCGCCGTCGTCGGAGGGATCGTCCGGCCGCATCAGCCCGTAGTGGCGGTAGAGCCGGGCCTCTTCGGACGGGTCGAGATGGCCGTCGGCGTCGATCCCCGGCGCCTCCTTGATGGTGTCCTTGGTGTGCGGAACGCGCAGCTCATCGCCGGTCCGGCGGGCCCCGGCGAGCGGAATGAAGGTCTCCTTCATCCCGAACAGGCCGGTACGCACGGTGATCCACTCGGGGTCGTTGGTCGCGTCGTCCCGGTAGACCTGCTGGACCGTACCCACCTTCACGCCGTCCACGTCGACCACCCGCAGACCGGTCAGGCTCTGCGGGGAGTCGCCCACAGGTGCATTCATGGCGTGTCCTCCTTCCGCCGCGCGCCGGCGGGGGCGTGCACGCTTCGCCGTGCACTCCTTCCCATTGCGCGCCGCCGGGCGGAGCCACGCAAGCGCGGACGCCAACGGGCCCGGACTCCGCCAAGGCGGGGTCCGGGCCCGTTGACCTGCGAGATCGTACGATCAGTCGCCGAGGTTCACCGCGCGCACGGAGGTCGCGCCGATCTCCTCGGAGATCTCGCTCAGCACGGCCGGCGGAATCGTGTCGTCGACGGTCAGCGCGACCAGCGCCTCGCCACCGACATCGGC
>NZ_JBHYJC010000093.1:0-8825 GCF_042749045.1 Streptomyces sp. NPDC059008
GCCCTGACCACGGGCTCTACCGACTCACGCTCACCTTCACCCCTCACCCTGCCCCAAACACCCCCCCCCCCCCCCCACAAAGGGCGATAATTAATTGCCACAACAAAACCCGGCCCCCCGCCCCCCCCCCCGCCCGGGGTCTCCCACCCGCGGCGGGGCCGGCCTGGTGGGGCCGGCCCGCCGACGCCTCCCGTCAGGACAGGTTGTAGGAGAGCGTGTAGTGGGCACCGTCCTCTCGGAACTTCATCTCGCCGTAGCCGAGCAGCGGAACCTGCTCGCCGAGCAGGTCGTCGGCGTCGGCATCGTCGCTCTCGTACATGCGGACCTCCGCGACATCGCCCGCGAAGTGGAAGGACTTGTTGATGTGGCGCTTCTCGCCCTTCTCGATGCTGGTCGAGTAGACCGAACGCCCGCCGTTGATGGTGAGGTAGATGTCGTCCGCCCCGTTCCAGTCCTCCTGCTCGACGCATTCGAGCGTGTAGAACGTCACGACGCCCATGGCTTTCCCCCTAAATGGTCGGTGTGTGCCTCTGCGGACCGATCTTGCCCGCCGGGGATCAACGGTTGCTAAACAGGGCTTGAGGAACATCCCTTTTCACCGCCGAAGTCGCTCGTTGACCTTGCACCCATGGGGCAAGCCACAGCATCAGCGGGCCAGCACGCGCCCCGCCGACAGCCGATGCTGACGGGCCGACCGCCGTTCAGTCCTCCGGGCGGAGGGCCAGGTCGAGGAGGCCGGGGAAGCGGGCGTCGAACTCCTCGCGGCGCAGCCGGTTGAGGCGTTTGGTGCCCTGGTCGCGTTGTTCGACGAGGCCGGCGTCGCGAAGGACGCTGAAGTGGTGGCTCTTCGCGGCTCTGCCGACGGGCACGTCGAAGTTGCTGCAGCTGAGCATCCAGTCGGAGTGGCCCGCCAGCTCGCGGATCAGCTGGATGCGCACTGGGTCCGCGAGGGCGGACAGGGCGGTGAGCAGGGTGACGTCGGCGGGGTGTGTGTGCACGGGCGCCGGTCGGTGCCCTCCGGCTTCGGTGTGCCCCGACATCCCTCTTCCTCCTGCGCGGTCATCACACTCGGTTGCGCAATGTTCGACTTCCATCTTACATTGCCGATGTTCGCTTCTGGTTGAACATTGGGGGAAGGGTGGTCCGACGATGCGCGCCGTCGAGATCCAGGCGTACGGCGGCCCCGAGGTGCTGCGGCTCGTGCGGGCCGCGGTGCCCGAGCCGGGGCCGGGCCAGGTGATCTCTGCCGGCAAGCCGCTGCCGCACGTCACCGACTGACCTCCCACGCCCCGGGACACGACAGCCGACAGGCGGTCGATCCCGGTCGGCCCTCCGCACGCCCACCGGCCCCGGCACATGCCCGGGGCCCGAAACCACGGACCGAGAAATGCAGCAACACAGCGCCGCCCAAGGACTGTCCGCCGTCGCAGGCAAGGTGCCCGCGCCCTGTCTCGTCCTGGCCGGCGTGTGCGGGCTCCAGTTCGGCGCGGCCCTCGCCCCGCGCGCGTATCCGCAGGCAGGGGCCGCGGGCGTGGTGTTCCTGCGGCTGCTGATCGCCGGCGTGATCCTCTGCGCCCTATGGCGCCCGAAGCGCCGGGCGCTGAGCTCGACCAAGGGAGCATGGAAGACCGTGCTCACCGCCGGGACCCTCCTCGCGGGGCACCACATCGCCTTCTTCGAAGCCGTTGACCACCTCCCCCTCGGGATCGTCGCCACGATCGAGTTCCTCGGCCCCTTCACCATCGCCCTGGCCGGCTCCCGCCGCGCGGTCGACCTGGTCCCCGCCTGCCTGGCCGCAGCAGGCGTGTTCCTGCTGAGCGGCACAGGCCGCACCTCCCTGCCCGCGGTCGGCCTCGCCCTGGCCGCCACGGCGGCCTGCTGCTGGGCCGGATACATCCTCGTCTCCGCGCGCATGGCCACCCGCCTCAGCGGCGGCCAGGGCCTGGCCGTGGCCATCACCTGGGCGGCCCTGCTCAGCGCCCCCTATGGGATCGCCCAGGCCGGCAGCGCGCTGCTGGACCCGCACGTCCTGTGGGTGGCGGCCGTAGTGGCGGTGGCCTCCAGCGTGCTCCCGTACTCGCTCAACCTGGAGGCCATGCGCCGTATCCCGCCACCCGTCTTCGGCGTGCTGACCAGCCTGGAACCGGCCGCAGGCGCGCTGTTCGGCCTGCTCATCCTCGGCCAGTACCTCGCCTGGCCCCAGTGGGCCGGCATCGCCGCGGTCGCCTGCGCCTCCATCGCGGCCACGTACCTGAGAGCCGGCAGGCGCGGGACGTCACGCGTCCGGGCCGGCAGCGCCTCCCCGCCCGGCGAGACAGCCGCGCGCAACGAAGCCGAAGTCCCGGGTGCCGGCAGGTGACCTGGGCCTTCCCCAGCCCATCGGGCACCCCTCCGGAGGAGCGCTTGGCCTGCGCTTGGCCTGCGCTTTCTCCCGCTCCACGGAGTCAAGGAAGGAAGGGCGGACCAGACCGACGGGCGATCGGTGTTCGGCGTTCCGGGCCCGTTCAACTGCCGGCCACGAGCCTCCCGCAGAGTTCGGAATGAGAGATTCCGAATCTTGGTGACACCGCTGTGGTCGGGTACGCCCGCCACCGCAGGAGGGCCCCATGGCCGGCATTGACATCACCACCGACCGTCGTCGATTCCTCTTCACCTCTGGTGCCGCCGTCGCCGCGACCGGCGCCGCCCTCGCACTCCCCCACGTCAGCCGCGGCGGCACGGGCCCGGGCGCCGTGCCGGCACAGCGCGGCGGCACCGGCCCGTCGTCGGCACGCCCGCTCTCCGGACGAGCGGCGCCGTACGGGACCACCACCTTGGAGACGACCGCCCGGCTCGCCGGCCGTGGTGGCTACCGGCGCATCGCCCCCGGCCCCGGATGGCCCCTGGTCGTACGGGGCGAACTCGCCACCGCCAGGACCGCCCGCCGGGACCGGCGCACCGCCCTGGCGTGCTTCGTCCAGTTCACCGATCTGCATGTGGCCGACGTCCAGAGCCCGTTGCGGACCGAATTCCTGCGTGCCGGGTCCCCGGGATCGTGGCGGGGGCAGGAGGCGCTGTCCGTCGCGGGCGCGGTGTCGCTGGTGGAGCAGGTGAACGCGCTGGGCGGCGGCCCCCACACCGGCCGGCCGCCGGCCTTTGTGATGTCCACGGGGGACAACATCGACAACCACTCGATGGTGGAGCTGGAGTGGTTCCTCACCGTGATGAGCGGGGGCCGGATCACCCCCAACACCGGTGACCCGGCGGCGTACGAAGGCGTCCAGAACTCCGGCCTCCCGCTGTACTGGCACCCCGACGACAGCCTGCGCGACCAGGACAAGCGGCGCGGAATGCCGCGGATACCCGGCTTCCTCGACGCCGCGATCCGCCCGGTCACCAGCCCCGGCCTGCGCATTCCCTGGTACTCGACGCCCGGCAACCACGACGACCTCCCGGGCGGTTGCCTGGCTCCGCAGGACCCTCAGCTCGCCGAGTACATCACCGGGGCGCGCAAGCTCTTCTCCGTGCCGGACGCCGACGTGGCCGCCTTCGCCAAGGTGCTGGAGACCGGCGACGATCCCAAGAGCACCGTGCTCAAGGACATCCTGCGCCGCAACTCCGCCAGGGCGCGGACGGTGACCGCCGACGACCGCCGGCGCCTGGCCACGCCGCACGAGTACCTGCGCGCGCATCTGGACCCGGCCTTCGCGGGTGCGGGACCGGTCGGGCACGGCTACACCGAGAACCACCTGGACGGCGACCGGATGTACTACTCCTTCCCCATCGCGAACGGAGTGGTGGGCATCAGCATCGACACCACCTACCGCAGCGGCCACTACGAAGGATCACTGGGAACCGAGCAACTGCGCTGGCTGGAGCGGACGTTGGCGGCACACAGCACGCGGCATCACGACGCGGACGGCCGGCTGGTGCGCAACCCCGGCGGCGACGACGCACATATCCTCGTCTTCAGCCACCACCACAGTCCGAGCATGACGCGGCGCCCCGACGCGGCCCGCACCGACGAGACCCGGCACGACGGCGCGGAGGTCATCGCGCTGCTCAGCCGCTTTCCGAACGTGGTGGCCTGGATCAACGGGCACAGCCACGTCAACCGCATCACCCCGCACGCCCATGCCACCCCCGCCCGCTCCTTCTGGGAGGTCAACACCGCCTCCCACATCGACTACCCCCAGCACGCACGGCTCCTGGAACTGGTCGACAACCACGACGGAACGCTGTCGCTGTTCACCACGCTCATCGAATCGGCCGCGCCGTACCGCACGGACTTCGACGACCTGTCCGCCGTCGGGCTGGCGTCCCTCTACCGGGAGCTGGCCTACAACGCGCCCGGTCTCACCGACCGTATGCCGGCGCCCGGCGCGGTCCACGAAGTGATGGCGGGCACGGCCGCGGATCGCAACACCGAACTCCTCCTGCCCCGGGCGTGAGGGCGGGCCGGAGGGCGGCCCCCTACCCCCCATACCTGAGAGCCAGGCCGTAAGTACGCTCCCTGGCGGGACGTGGACCAAGCGGTGTGATCCATAGCTTCGGTACCGGAAGCACCACCGGCTTCCGGTACGGAAGGATCACCGCTCATGGCGTCCCGCCCGCGCGGCCAGCGTCTGCTGCGCACCCTGCTCGCCGCTCTTGTCGCCGCCTCGGTGGCCGTGCCCGTCTCGGGTGCGGCGCGCCCCGCGGCCGTCCCGGCGCCCGCCCCGGCCGACCTCGGCCCGCTGCGCTCCGCCACGCCGGGCGTGCTCACCGCGCGGTACGCCGCCAACCGCGACGGCATCCGCGCGGCGGAGCGGACGGCCGCCGGCCACGGCGACCGGAGGCGGGCCGCCGCGCTGCGCGCCATGGCGGCTCCGGGGCGGCAGTTCCTGGCCTTCGACGGCCGCGGCGGGGGCCGCACCACCGAGGTCCTCGGCGACCTGGCGCGGGCCGAGCGGATCGCCGTACTGGTGCCGGGGTCCGACACCAGCCTCGACACCTACGAGCGCTTCCGGGCCGGTGCGCGGGCGCTCCACCACGAACTGGACGACCGCACCGCCGTCATCGCCTGGCTGGGCTACGAGACGCCGGGCACGCTGAGCACCGAGGTGCTGACCCCCGCCCTCGCGGCGGATGCCGCACCCCGACTCGTGCGATTCATCGGCGAGTTGAACAAGGCGCGGCCGACTGCGCGGGTCTCCGTCCTGTGCCACTCCTACGGCTCGGTCGTCTGCGGGCGGGCCGCGCCGGGCCTCGCCGTTTCGGACATCGTGCTGTACGGCAGCCCCGGTACCGGCTCCGACGGTGTCGCCGCGCTGCGCACCCGGGCGACGGTCTGGGCCGGCCGCGGCGCCACCGACTGGATCGCCGACGTGCCGCACGGGCAGATCCCGCTGCCGTTCGGCACGCTCGGGCTGGGCGAGGACCCGCTCACCCCGGCCTTCGGCGCCCGGATCTTCGCGGCGGGTTCCGGCGGCCACAGCGACTATCTCCGCCCGGGATCGGTGTCGCTGGAGAATCTCGCGCGGATCGTCTCCGGACGCCTGCCGGCCGAGGAGCGCCACCGTGCTGCGTGACCTCGTCCAGCGGATCGACTCCGCGACCCCGGCCGGCCGCGACCGCAGCATCGACGCACTCCGCGCGCTGGCCATCCTCGGTGTGGTACTCGGGCACTGGCTGGTGACCGCCCTCGTCGTCGACAGCGGCGCCGTGCACGGCGCCAGTCCGCTGCGGTATCTGCCGCAGCTGGCCCCGGCTTCCTGGGTGCTGCAGACCCTGGCGGTCTTCTTTTTGGTGGGCGGGCAGTCGGCGGCGCGCGGTTACGCCGCCGCCCGGGGCCGGGGCGAGACCTACCGGCGGTGGCTCGGCGCCCGGATGGCGCGGCTGTTCCGGCCGGTTGCCGCGGTGCTGGTGGTCTGGAGCGCTGCGGCGGCGGTGATGCTGGCCTCCGGGGCCGGTGTGGAGACGGTACTGACGCTGGCCAAGCTGGTGCTGTCCCCGCTCTGGTTCCTGCTGGTCTTCGCCGCGCTGACGGCGGCGACGCCGCTGGTGGCCAGGCTGCACCCGCTGTGGGCGGTGGCCGTCGTGCTGCACGTCGACCTGGTGCGGTTCGGGCTGGGCGGGCCCTCCTGGCCGGGCTGGATCAATGTGGTGGCCGGGTGGCTGGTCCCGTACTGCCTGGGGGCGTGCTGGGCGCGCGGCGGGCTGCGGGAACGCCGGGCCGGATGGGTGCTGCTGGTCGGGGGTGCCGCCACCACCGCCGGGCTCGTGCTGTGGGGCGGCTATCCGGCCGCCATGGTCGGGGTGCCGGGTGCCGGGATCTCCAATCTCAACCCGCCCACCCTCGCGGCCGTCTGCTTCGGTCTCGCGCAGTGCGGGGTGGCGCTGCTGGTGCGTGACCGGCTGCGCCGGGCGCTGCGACGTCCCGCGGTGTGGGCCGCGGTGGCGCTGCTGAACCTCTCGGCGATGACGGTGTTCCTGTGGCATCAGACCGCGATGATGGCGGTGACGGCGGTGGGTCTGCTGGCCGGCCGGCCGTTGCCCGGTCTGCACACCGTGCCCGACGGCGCCGGCTGGGTGCTCGCCCGGCTGGGCTGGCTGCCGGTGTTCGCGGTGGCGCTGCTGGTGTGCTGGGCCGCGTTCCGTACGTACGAGCAGGGGCGGCGGGCGAGCCGTGGCGGCAGCCGGGTCGTGCGGGAGCGGCGCTCCGTTCCGGTGACAACGGGGCGAGGCTAGAGTGGATCTTGTGAACGAGGGGGCCGGGGACGGCGGGGGACGGCGGCTTCGGGCCGCCGCGGGGACGGCGTTGCGCACGCTGCGCACGGATCTGTGGACGGTGGCGCGGGATCCGTTGCCGCGTATGCGCTGGCTCGGACGGCTGCCGCACGCCCATGTGGTGCTGTTCGCGGTGCTGATGTTCCTGCTCAACGCCAACGACTACCAGGAGTTGCTCGGCGGGGACAGGCACCCGGACGAGACGTTCCCGACGCGGCTGCTGCTGCTCCTCGTGCTCCAGACGGCGGCGGCCGTCCTCGCGTTGACCCGCCCGGTCCTCGCCTGGTGGCTGTCGACGCTCGCGCTCTTCCTGACCGCACAGGCCACGGAGCCCGTCGTCGACCACGACAGTCTGTGGCCCTGGAGCGTCGCGGGGGTCGCACTGCACACCCTCGTGCTGCTCCTCCTCGCGCTGCGGGTCCGCCCCCGCGTCGCGGTCGAGGCGCTGGTGGTCACGCTCCTGGCGGGGATGGTCAACATGGCCTTCGCCGCCCCCGTCGCCCCCGCCCCGGCACCGGGCGGGCACAACGACGACCTGACCCGCGGCGCGGTGAGCTTCGCGACCGCGGTGGTGGTCGGCGCCTCGCTGCGCCTCAGCCGGGTCGCCCGTAACCGGCTCGTCGTGCAGGAGGAGCTCACCGCCGAGGAACGGGCCCGCCGCACCCTGCTGGAGGAGCGTGGCCGGATCGCCCGCGAGCTGCACGACGTGGTCGCCCACCACATGTCGGTGATCTCCATCCAGGCACAGGTCGCTCCGCATCTGGTCGACAACCCGTCGGACGCGCTGAAGGAGAACCTCGCGGGCATACGGGAGAACGCCGTCGAGGCGCTGACCGAACTGCGGCGTGTGCTGGGCGTGCTGCGCTCGGAGGAGGCGCCGTCGCAGGAGGTGCGGCACGCCCCGCAGCCGACCCTCGACCGGCTGGACGAGCTGATCGGCAAGGTGCGCTCCGCCGGGGTCGCGGTCACCGCCGAGACCACCGGAGAGCCGCGTCCGCTGGCTCCGGGCGTCGAGCTGTCGGCGTTCCGCATCGTGCAGGAGGCCCTGAGCAATGCGATGCGGCACGCGCCGGGGGCGGCGGTGCGGGTGACGGTCGGCTACCACGTCGACGGGCTCGCGCTCCGGATCGCCAACGCCGCGGCGGACGGTCCCGCCCCGCCCTCCCCCGGCTCCGGGCACGGACTGCTCGGGATGCGCGAACGCACCGCCATGCTCGGCGGCGAACTGGCCGTGGGGCGCACCCCGGACGGCGGCTACGAGGTGACCGCGCTGCTGCCCGACAACGCCGACCACCCCTCCGCCGCCCCCGGTTCCCCTGATTCCCCCGTTGAGGACACCCGATGACGACCATCCGCGTGCTGATCGCCGACGACCAGGTGATGGTCCGTCAGGGCTTTACGGTGCTGCTCAACGCCGAGCCCGGCATCGAGGTGGTCGGCCAGGCCGTCGACGGCCTGGACGCCCTCGCCAAGGTCGCCGAACTCGCCCCGGACGTCGTCCTGATGGACGTCCGGATGCCCCGGCTCGGCGGGATCGAGGCGACCCGCCAGATCACCGAACCGGCCGGCGCCACCGTCAAGGTGCTGGTCCTGACCACCTTCGACCTCGACGAGTACGTGTACGAGGCACTGCGCGCGGGCGCCTCCGGCTTCCTGCTCAAGGACGCCTCGGCCGCCGAACTCGCCCAGGCGGTACGGGTCGTGGCCGCCGGTGACGCGCTGCTCGCCCCGAACATCACCAAGCGGTTGATCGCCGAGTTCTCCCGGGTCACCAGTACCCCCCGCACCCCGCTCAAGGACCGGGTCGGCGATCTGACGGAGCGTGAGACCGAGGTGCTGGCGCTGATCGCGCAGGGACTGTCCAACGGCGAGATAGCCGAGCGGCTGGTGGTGGCGGAGCAGACGGTGAAGAGCCATGTGGGCCGGATCCTGGTCAAGCTGGGGCTGCGCGACCGGACGCAGGCGACCGTCTTCGCCTACGAGACGGGGCTGGTGCGGCCGTCGGGGTACTGAGCCGAGGGGCCGTGCGCACGACGAGGAGCGGCGGCCGCCCGGGTACGCGTTTCGCGCACCCGGGC
>NZ_JBHYJC010000094.1:0-8319 GCF_042749045.1 Streptomyces sp. NPDC059008
CGACAGCCGGGCTACCACCATGCCCACGATCACCCCAACAAGCCGAAACGGCCCGCCAGTTGAACTGCCGAGCCGTCACGAAAGATCGAGGCTAGAGGCCTCTAGAGGCCTCGATTCCGGTACACGCTGTACCGGAATCCGACCCACTAACGTGGACTTGATCCCGGCTTCGTGTGCTGGAATCCGGTCCAGCGGCGTCGGCTTATGTTACCTGAATCCGGTCTACTGGCATCGGCTTATGTACCTGAATCCGGGCCACTCGGAGTGCCGGAATTCGGTACATTAACGCCATGGGACCGGCGATATCCCACCGCTTTCGGCAGCCGGTACAGCGTCGCCCGCGTCCCCTTCTTCTCCTCGACGACTTCCAACTCGCCGAGTTTCACCGTCGTCCGGATGGCTGCGACGACCACAGATTTCGCCACGTTCATGGACACCATGAAGTCCGCGTAACTCAGCCGGACTTCACAGGCAGGGGTCCGCACCCGATCCGCGACCGCCAGCAGCGCGACACGCGGTTCCCTTGGACTGGGATTGCGTCCACACCCAGTGAGCTGTTTCCAACCTGACTTTGGTGTCCGTTATTTGGGCAGCTCTGCAACACAATGAAGCTCCCGGTAGGAGGTGTCACGATCAAGATCCACCGCGCCCTGTCAGGAGCTCAGTGTGCTTGTGTACCCGTCAGCGATCGATCTGTCCACCGCGCAACTGCGACACCTGAGCCGCGAATTTGCGGCCCGGCGCCGGGAGATCGGCACCCGGTGGCGGCGGTTGACTGCAGGACGCCAGGCCCTGCTCACCCTCGCCCACCTGCGGTGTGGTGATACCTACGCGCAGCTTGCAGCGGGGTTTGGCATCGGGATTGCGACCGTCTACCGCTACATCCGCGAAGCGATCGAGGTCTTGGCAGCGCAGGCCCCGACGCTCGACGAGGCGATAGCGACGGCCCGCACGAAGGCGTACGTGATCCTGGACGGCACCATGCTGGCGATCGACCGGATCGCCGCCGACCGGCCCTACTTCTCCGGCAAGAAGCGGCACCACGGCATGAACGTCCAGGTCCTGGCCGACCCGCTCGGACGCCTGCTGTGGGCCTCGCCCGCACTGCCCGGCGCCACACACGATCTGACCGCGGCACGCGAGCACGGCATCATCGACGCTCTCGCCGAGGCCGGCCTCAAATGCTGGGCCGACAAGGCATACCAAGGCGCCGGCCACCTCGTCCGCGTCCCGTTCAAGGGGCGCAAGCTCAAGCGGTGGCAGTGCCGCCACAACACCACCCACGCCAAGATCTGGTGCGTCGGCGAACAGGCCATAGCCACCCTCAAGAGATGGCGACTCCTGCGCAAACTCCGCTGCAGCACCAATCGGATCGCAGGCATTGTGAGGGATGTCCTCGCCCTTCACCTCACGTCAGCGTGAGAAGGGCTCGCTCCAGCAGGGACACCAGGGATGGCATCGCGGTGCCCACCGAACGCGACAGCGGACCGTGTCGACCTGCCCCATAGAAGGGCCCCGGATACCGCCTGGCAACTCGATGCCGCGCAAACCAGGGCTACTGCTGCTCCCACTGCTCCTTGGTGATCTCGTACCGTACGCCCCCTTGCTCGGAGCCCTCGATCATCTTCATATCGGAGGGGATGGGGATGTTGTCCGTGAACGTCATCTTGAGCTTTTCCATGATGTTGCGCGAACCGTGGTTCACGGACATCGTCTCGGCCCAGATCATGCGCACACCGAGCTCAGTGAATGCCTTCGCCAGCAAGCCTCGCGAGCCCTCGGTCGCATAACCCTTGCCCCATGCCGCCTGCCGCAGTCGATAGCCGAGTTCGGTTTCGTCCAGGGGGCCCTCTGGTTGTGGACGCGAGTGGAACCAGCCGATAAATTCACCGCTGTCCTTTTCATGTGCGGCGAAGAGCCCCAGTGCGCCGCCCCACCGCTCGTAGCCGGCAAGGATGCGCGGCAGGTATTGCTCTCGGACGACCTGCGGCGCGGTCGGCTGGCCGCCGGTCAGGTAGCGCATCACCGCCGGGTCACTGTCCAGCTCGATCAGCAGGGCGGCGTCATCGGCAGTGAAGCGTCGCAGGACCAGGCGCTCGGTCTCCAGATAGACATCCATGAGTAGATCATGACTGGAGCAAGCCGGGCAGCCCAACGGATTTCCCTGGAACCTCGATCGAGAGCTCTGCTGCTTCCAAGGCCGCACTGCGACGCCCCGTCATCCCTTCACGTCAGCGTGAGAGTGGAAAGAGCTCAGTGCATGGTTTCCAGGGTCACGGTGACTTCTCTCTACGGCGGTTCTCTACGGCGGTTCTCTACGGCGGTATGGTGCGGCTGATGTGCGCGCGGGGGCGGGGGCGCCTTGCGACGTGTGCAAACCCGGTGTCACATCGGCACATCGGCGTCAGAAGGGCGGTTCGTCGGAGTACTGGGGTTCGCGCCAACATCCGCATCCCGCAGGTCCTCGCACAGCCCCGATCCAGTCCCTCGCCGCGGTGCGGAAGCAGCCCCCCGTCGTCAGGCCCGTACCACTCGACCGCCTGGTCCGATTTCGTGAGATCGGCGGGCTGCCGGGCGGTGCTCACAGCTCCATCCAGCCGCAGCGTCCGGGGCGACCGTCCAGCGGCCACCACACCGCAGCCGAGGGCCCGTGCTCCTCCATCTCCTCCAGCACCGCAGCCCCACCGGCACCTCGTCCGCGAACTGCTCGGTCAGCGGGTGCTCGGACACCAGCGCCCGCAGATCGGCCACCCGGCTCCTGAGAGCCCGCGGGCCGGCGCCGGTCAGCACGAACAGCAGCCTCGGGAAGACCTGATAACTGCGCTGCCAAGGGCGTAGGCCCGTCAGGTCGGCAGCGGAGCCACGCCGGCCCGGGACGGGAACATGTCTGTGGAACCGGGCGTAGGTGATGATTTTCGCGCCGAGCCGCTCGGACGACTCCGTAGCACGGTCGACCTCGACGAAGGCACGCAGCATGGTCCGTGTCGGTGAGTTGCGCGTGTACCGCAGCAACGCATCGGCGATCACCGCGCGTTCCCCGTCCGCCGAACCATCCCGGATCGGGTGCGCGACCTCCGTCGTCCAGTCCGACGCTCCGCACTCATCACCCCGCGCACGGGCGTTTTCTACGAAGGCGAGGGCGGTCTGGGTCACGGTGAGCGTGTGGGTGCTGCGCATCGCTGGGATGGCGGCGGCGGCCCGGTACGGGCGGCGGCTCTGGAACTGGGGCCAGGCCAGAACGGTGTGAAGTCCTGGGCCGGTGAGGGACCAGATGCTGGGGTGGTGGGCGCGGTCGCGGGACTCGAGCAGCCCCTTGCTGCGGAGATCACGCAGGCAGTGGCGCAGGTGGTGTGTGTCAGGGGGTGGTGTCAGCAACTGGTTGAGCTGGACGGTCGTGGCCGCGCGGTGTACGGCCAGCACTGCCAGAATCTCTTCCCGCACGGGGATCCGTCGGCTGCGCGGTGCGTTGGCGGGGGCGGGCATTGAGCGCTCCATGGGGTGGAAGGGCCCGCGGCGGCTGGAGCTGCGGGGAGGGCCGGTGTGCGCCTCACCGCCAGTCGACCGGGGCTGTTTACCACCGCACTCACCACCGGCCCTTGGTGAAGATCTCGAAGAGGACACATCACGCGAAGAGCCCGTTCACCACGGGAGATGGGCCGTGGTGAACGGGCTGTCTGACGGCGCGTTCGTAGCGCGCGGCGGACGGCGGGCGCATGCCGATGCGTACTCGGCAGTGCTCGACGAGCCCGTCTGCTGGTATGCGCCGGCGCGGGCATGAGGTGCGGCGCTGTACTCGTCTTCCAATGCCTGCCAGGCTGCCTTGACGGGGGCATTCCGATCTTGTTTCTGACGATCTGTGGGAGCGGGTAGCTCCGCTGCTGCCGTCGGCTCCCGAGCGGCGGCGCTGCTATCCGGGACGGTTGCGGTTCCGGACCACGGGACCCCGCTCACCGTCACGCTCACCGGCGGCAACCGGCGGCAACCGGCGGCAACCGGCGGCAACCGGCACGACGCCACCCCACTGCTGCACTGCTGCCCTTGCTGGACGCGGTCCCGCCGGTCCGGGGCCCACGGGGCCGCCCCGCCGCAGACCCCGGCGGCTGTACGTCGACCGGGGCTACGACATCGACAAGTACCGCCGCCTGCTGTGGAAACGGGGCATCAAACCCGTGATCGCCCGCCGCGGCGCCGCTCACGGCTCCCGACTGGGCAAGGTCCGCCGGCCGGGGGGGTCGAGCGTGCCTTCGCTCACCCGCACTGGTTCCGCCGCCTACGGATTGGCTGGGAGACCCGCGACGACATCCACGAAGCCTTCCTCACCCTGGGATGCGCGCTCATCTGCTGGCTACGCCTGTCACCAGCGGGCGCGAGCCCGGGCCCGCGCCCTCCCGCAGCGGCCATTCCCTGGCCGAAGGAGCACGGTCGACCAGCTGGCTGACCTGGCTCTGTTCTTCCGAAGTGCCGCGAAGGGCAAGCTGCTCAGCCTCTTGGCAGGGCCTTGGACTCTGTGCGGGGTTCGGGTACTTCGCCGCCGGTGAGGGCGGCGAAGTCGGCGTGGGCTGCGTTCGTTGTGCTGGTCGGCCAGGTGGCTTCGGGCCGCGTTTTCGTGCGGGTGCCGTGGCTCTGGCGTCGGGGGTCGGGCTGGTTGGTCAGCGTTCGAGGAGGGCGATGCGGATGGCGCGTTCGACGTGGGCGGCGGTGTTGGCGTGTCCTGCGGCATTGGGGTGGACCAGGGTGGCGCGCTTGCCGACGAGAGCGCAGTTCAGCAGCGTGCCGGGGACCTTGGCAGGCCAGTATTCCTCGGCGTCGCCGCAGATTCCCTCGACCCACTTGGTGCCTGCGGGCTGGCAGGCGTCGTGGCCCACGCTGGAGGAGTAGACATCGACGTAGCGGTCGCCGAAGAACGACGTGACCTGCTGGATCGTCCTGTTCAGCGGCTCGAGAACGTCGTCACGGAGCCAGTCGACGTCGGCGTGGGTGATCGAGCCGAGCTCGGTGAGGGCGGGGCGGTCGCAGGCACTGGCCTCCTGCGGCAGGACGGCCGGGTAGCCGACCGTGATCACCTTGGCGTTGGGCGCGGCCTGGTGCACCTTGGCCAGCATCTCGATGTACTCGTCCTGGACCCGGGCGAGCTTGTCCTGGATGCTTTCCTCCCCCTCGGGAGGGTTGGTGTAGTAGTCGCGGCAGGACTTGCCGCTCGTGCCCTGTTCGAGGCACTTGAGGAGCATGCCGCCGAAGGGCAGGCTGTTGCCGCCGACGCCGATGGTGACGACGTCGGTCTGGTCGTTGAGGCCGGCCCGCTGGGTTTGCGGGTCCACTGCGGGCCAGCCGCCGGTGGGAGGCTGGACCGGGCTGATCGGCGTCTGCTTGGCCGTGGCGATGTTGTCGATGGTGGCGTTGCCGCAGCTGACGTTGGTCAGGTGGACGGGCTTGCCCGGCGGGAACTCGGCGAGCTCCCGGTCGACAACGCCGGGGTAGGCGTCGGTGGTGCGGTCGCAGCCGTCCCGTGAAGGGTCACCGAGCGCGGGTTGCGGGTCCCCGACGAAGCCGCCGGCGGTGTACGAGTCGCCCAGCGCGGCCCACTCGTACTGATCAGCAGCACCAGCGGAGCCCGAGGGCACAAGCGAGGACGCCGCCAGCACGAGCCCCACGGCCAGTGCTCGCGTTCGCCGGCGGGAGACGGGGTCTCGCATGGATCCTCCAGGACGGGCCAGCAGCAGGGCAGTCGAGGCGAGGGCCGCCAGTCGGCCCGTAGACGTCGGACGCATCCGTAGCTCCGTTCACACCTCGTAGTCAAATGACTACGAGGTGAAGGTAGTTGGGGGCATGCGACCGACCGACGGGTGCGCGGGGTAAACCACCCGGGCGTATTGCGCTGAGGTTCTGGCCACAGTGAGTGCGCCGGGTGGCCAACCCTGAGGCAGAGAGAGGCGCCACAGACAGCTGATGTCGTCGGACCACACCAGCAGGATCTGAAGGGTGCCGGCGGGCACCCTGACCTTCTTGCGCATGCGGAGCCACCCGCCCCCGCAGGTCGCCAGGAACAAGATCAGCACGCATACCGGGCACCCTGCCGAGCAAGATCGGCGACTGATAGACCCGCTGGATCAACTCGTTCTGAAACGATCAGTAAGAAGGGCCCACACAGGACCCCACAACACACCCCCTAACAGGGAACTCCCTTGAGCACACATCACTACCCGTCATTTCTGGGCATCGCAGCAGGTCATGCCCCTTGGTGAGAAGGCCGGGGGACTCCGACTTCCCTCCGTACGTTGCCCCAGTACCTGTTGATGGTTGTTGGCGGTGTGGGCGTTGTGGTGTCGGGCCGGGCCGGGCGCTGCGCTGCGCTGGTTATATGTGCACCGGGCCCGGTTGGCCGGTGCGGGTGTGAGGGCGCGGCCCTTCCACTGTCTTGCTGCTCTGCGCCAGTGGCACTTGGTAGCTCTTGCCGGCGGAGGCCATCGCCGCGAGCCGGACTCGCTCTTCGCCGACCACGGCTACGAACACGGCATCTACCGCGATCAAGTACGGGCCCGGCCCGGGGCACCGTGCCTGCCTTCGCCCGACGTAGTACATGGCACGGCAGCGGGCTTGGTGTCTACCGGTGGGTGGTTGAGCGCGCGCGTTCGCCTGGCTGCACGGGCTCCGGCGCCTTCGCGTCCGCCGGGTACGTAGGGTACGCAGGGTACGCAGGGTACGCAGGGTACGCAGGGCTGACGTCCATGAAGCGTGCCTCAAACTGGCCTGCCGTCTGGTCACTTACCGGCAGAACCACTTCACTGGGTGACAGGCCTTAGGGTGCGGAGCCGATGCGCTGGGCGAGATTACGGGTGTGCTCCGGTCGGGCCAGAAGTGCGATGGCCGTCTCCTGGCGGTGGTGCAGGGCCGCTACCTGCCCACGCAAGGTGCGTATGCGGGCGTGCATGCGAAGCCGGTTCTGCCAAGGGTGCCAGAGTGCCTGCAGCAGAAGTTGGACCGTTGCCTCGCGGTAGTCGTCGCAGGCACCCATGAGCGCATCGAGGTCCTCGTCGCCCAGGACGCCGCCGACGCGCAGGTCGATGAGACGTATGACCTCGCACTGCAGGGCACGTTCCTGACCGCCACCGGCGAAGTCGAGGACTCTGCGGGGTATCCCGGCGGAGAGCGCGGCCACGATGAGGTCTTCGAGTGCTGCGCGCAGCGCGCGCTCGGCTTCGGCACCGTCCTCCAACAGCGCCGAGATCCCGAACTCGCCGGTGGCGAGCAGGCGTTCGCCAACCATGTACTGGATGGCCCGACGCCTGCCGGCGACAGGGCTGGGCACGATGTCGCATACGCCGTCCCGTACGGCGCCGACCCGGTGGAGCTGCTGCTGCACCTCGGCGCGCAAGCGGCGCCGCTCATGATTGCGGGCAAGGTAGGTGGTCACAGCAGCTCCGATGATGCCGCCACCGGTGGTGTACGCGAGGTCGATCAGCGCGGGCATCGCTCCACCCTAGGGGCACGCGGCTGAACACCCACCGGCAGACTCCGGCGCCCTGGAGCAGCATGCTGTCTCACTTGGCGGGCCGGTGAGCGCGGGGCTCGGCAGGCCCGAACACTTCGGCAGGCGAACCGATCGGACACGGGCCTGACGCGGATGGTTTCCGGCATCGGCTTCACTTCAGAGCCCCGAATCCCCCGAGCGGCCTTGATGATCATGATTGGTAGCCTGCCGGGATGACTACGACCTTCGACGAAGCCGTCCGCGCCCGGCTGCAAGCCCCCAACATCTGGTACGTCGGCACCGTGTTCCCCGACGGGGCGCCGCAGGTCAGCCCGATGTGGGTGGATCTGGAGGGAGAGGGGGAGTTGACGTTCAACACCTCGGTGGGCCGGGTGAAGGAGGAGAACCTGCGTCGCGACCCCCGCGTCTATCTCTCACACGCCGACGCGGCCGATCCGTTCGACCGAGTACAGATCAGTGGCGAAGTGGCCCGCTTTATTGAGGGCGACGAGGCGCACGACCGAATGGACCGGCTGGCGCGCAAGTACTTGGGCAGCGAGCGCTTCGAGTGGCTCATGCCGGGGGAACAGCGGGTCGCGGTGATCGTGCGCCCGGTCAAGGTCCGGCACATCGTCGGGGTGGAGCGCTTTCGGCCCGGCGGCCCCCGCCCCGCTGCCTGATCGTCATCGTCGGCAGGGCAGCCGCTACCCTCCCCGCCAGCTCGAGCGATTGTGGTCGGGGGGGTGGGGGCCGGTGGGGGGGGCCCCCCCCCCCCCCCCCGCCAGGGGCGGAGCCCGCCGGGCCACACCCCCCCCCGGGGGCGCCAAGGGGGGGACACCCGCCCCCCGCCG
>NZ_JBHYJC010000095.1:0-6420 GCF_042749045.1 Streptomyces sp. NPDC059008
ATGCCGGGAGCCCGCATGCAGATGATCGTCGTGATGAAGTTGACCGAACCGAGGATCGTGCCGAAGCCGGAGAAGGCCAGACCCATGATCCACATGTCGGCGCCGACGCCCGGCGAACGCACCGCGTCCGACAGCGGCGAGTACGCGAACCAGCCGAAGTCCGCCGCACCCTGCGGGGTGAGGAAGCCGGCCACCGCGATCAGCGAGCCGAAGAGGTACAGCCAGTAGGCGAACATGTTCAGCCGCGGGAACGCCACGTCGGGCGCGCCGATCTGCAGCGGCATGATCCAGTTCGCGAAACCGGCGAACAGCGGGGTGGCGAACATCAGCAGCATGATCGTGCCATGCATGGTGAACGCCTGGTTGAACTGCTCGTTCGACATGAGCTGCGTGCCGGGACGGGCCAGCTCGGCCCGCATCAGCAGCGCCATCAGGCCACCGATGCAGAAGAACGCGAACGACGTGACCAGGTACATCGTGCCGATGGTCTTGTGGTCAGTGGTCGTCAGCCACTTCACGGCAGCGATACCGGGCTGCTTTTTCCGTACGGGCGGTGCTGCCGGAGCCGTATCGGCGGCGGCACCCTGAGGTTCGTTGAGGATGCTCACTGGTTCTTCGTCTCCGCATTCCTGGCGTGATCCGTCTGCTTGATGCCCGACGGCAGGTATCCGGCCTGGCCCTTCTTCTTCAGTTCCTGCAGGTGCTCCCGGTACCGCTCAGGGGAGACGACCTTGACGTTGAAGAGCATCCGGGAGTGGTCGACGCCGCAGAGCTCGGCGCACTTGCCCATGAAGGTGCCCTCCTTGTTGGGGGTCACCTCGAAGACGTTGGTGTGGCCCGGGATGACGTCCTGCTTCATCAGGAACGGCACCACCCAGAAGGAGTGGATGACGTCGCGCGAAGTCAGTACGAACTGGACCGTCTCACCCTTCGGCAGCCACAGCGTGGGGCCGGGGTTGCCGTTCTGCGGGTTCCGGGTGCCCGGAACGCCCACGTCGTAGACGCCGTCGGCACCGGCCGGCGCGGTCTTCTTCCACTTGTCCGGGATCGCGGAGAGCGCGCTGGAGTCGATGTTCGTGGTCGACTTGTTGCCGTCGACGTCCTCCAGGTAGTTGAACCCCCAGCTCCACTGGAAGCCCACCACGTTGATGACGTGGTCCGGCTTCTTGGAAGTCTTCAGGAGTGCGCTCTCATCACGTGCGGTGAAGTAGAAGAGCACCGCGATGATGATGAACGGGACGATCGTGTACAACGCCTCGATCGGCATGTTGTACCGGGTCTGCGCGGGGACCTCCACCTTGGTCCTGCTGCGGCGGTGGAAGATCACGCTCCAAATGATCAGGCCCCACACCAGCACGCCCGTTGCGAGGGCGGCGGCCCAGGAGCCCTGCCAAAGAGAGAGGATCCGCGGCGCCTCGTCGGTGACGGGCGTTGGCATGCCGAGGCGGGGGAAGTCCTTATATGTGCAACCAGTAGCGGTCGCCAGGACCAGGCCCGCAGCAAGCACCTGCGGCAGCTTCCGCCGCATCGGGCGCCGCGACGAGCGGTCGGAGCCGTTGGGACTCACGTAGCGCCTTCCCGAGAGTCTCGCCCGCGCGGTCGGCTGCGGCCTTACTCGCTGGTCGGTCGCCGCCCTGCGTCGGGCAGGGGTTTGGATGTTTATGCGGACCAAACCCTACTGGACGCTATTTGGGGTCGCGCGGGGAG
The DNA here is from genome assembly GCF_042749045.1 of Streptomyces sp. NPDC059008. Classification (NCBI taxonomy): domain Bacteria; kingdom Bacillati; phylum Actinomycetota; class Actinomycetes; order Kitasatosporales; family Streptomycetaceae; genus Streptomyces; species Streptomyces sp. NPDC059008. Next base: position 1,708 of record NZ_JBHYJC010000095.1, read on the forward strand.
GGTGCCCAACGCGCCGCGACGCACCCCTAAGGGGTGGCCGGGTCCTCCGGGAGGCGCCCTCGCCGCACCCGATTACCCGCTCCCACCAGGCATCTGACGGCGTGACCGGCGCCCTCGCGCCCCGGCCCGGCGGACCGGGCTCGGCGGCGGGCCCGGCGACCGGCCCGCGGACCGGCCGGGCGGGGACGCCGCCGGGACCCCGGGGGACTAACGTCTCGTACGTGCCCTACTTCGACGCCGCGTCCACCGCTCCCCTGCACCCGGTCGCCCGCGAGGCCCTGCTCGCCTCGCTCGACGAGGGCTGGGCCGACCCGGCCCGCCTCTACCGCGAGGGCCGCCGCGGCCGGCTGCTGCTGGACGCCGCGCGCGAGACCGCGGCCGAGGCCGTCGGCTGTCGCCCCGACGAGTTGGTTTTCACCCCTTCGGGTACGCAGGCGGTGCATCGGGGAGTCGCCGGCGCACTGGCGGCCCGTCGGCGTGTCGGCCGCCGGCTGCTGCACTCCGCCGTCGAGCACTCCTGCGTGCTGCACGCCGCCCAGGCCCATGAGGCGGCCGGCGGCACTCGCGCGGAGCTGGCCGTGGACCGTACGGGCCGGGTGGCGGCCGGCGACCTGGCAGCCGCGCTCACCCCGGACACCGCGCTGGTGGCCCTGCAGTCCGCGAACCACGAGGTGGGCACCGAGCAGCCGGTCGAGGAGGTGGCCGGGCTCTGCCGGGAGTCCGGCGTGCCCCTGCTGGTGGACGCCGCGCAGTCGCTGCCCTGGGGGCCGGTGCCCGGCGCCTGGTCGTTGCTGGCGGCGAGCGCCCACAAGTGGGGCGGGCCGCCCGGTGTCGGACTGCTCGTGGTCCGCAAGGGGACCCGGTTCGCGCCCCAGGGGCCCGCGGACGAGCGGGAGTCGGGCCGCAGCCCGGGGTTCGAGAACATCCCGGCGATCGTGGCGGCCGCGGCGTCGCTGCGCGCGCTGCGGGCCGACCCCGGGACCGCCGCCGAGGCGGCGCGGCTGCGGCAGCTGGTCAACCGGATCCGCACGCGGGTGCCGGCGCTGGTCCCGGAGGTGGAGGTGGTCGGCGATCCGGTGCACCGCCTCCCCCATCTGGTCACCTTCTCCTGTCTCTATGTCGACGGGGAGACCCTGCTGCACGAGCTCGACCGGGCCGGCTTCTCCGTCTCGTCCGGATCGTCCTGTACCTCCAGCACCCTGGAGCCGAGCCATGTGCTGCGCGCGATGGGGGTGCTGTCCGAGGGGAACGTCCGGGTCTCGCTGCCGTACGGGACGAAGGAGGCGGATGTCGACCGGTTCCTGGAGGTGCTGCCCGGGGTGGTGCGCTCGGTACGGGAGCGGCTGGGGGTGCCGTCGGTGGCAGCCGAGGTGACGGAGGCCGGTGTGGCTGAGGCCGGTGAGGCGCCGCAGACGGCGGCCGCCGGGCCCGCGGACCTGGTCGTCGACTCCCTCGGCAGGCGCTGTCCCGTCCCGGTCATCGAGCTGGCCAAGGTGATCGGCCGGGTGCCCGTCGGCGGGACGGTCACGGTGCTCTCCGACGACGAGGCCGCCCGGCAGGACATCCCCGCCTGGTGCACGATGCGCGAGCAGGAGTACGTGGGCGAGCGGGCGGCGGAACGCGGCGCCGCCTATGTCGTGCGGCGCCGCGTCTGAGCCGTTGTTCCGGCCGGTTCAGACCAGGTACTGCTGGACGTCGGCGGCGGCCTCGTGGCCGTACGCCTTGGTGAAGCGGTCCATGAAGTGGCTGCGGTGCAGCTCGTACTCCTGGGTGCCGACGGTCTCGATGACCAGCGTCGCCAGCATGCAGCCGACCTGCGCGGCGCGCTCCAGGCCGACGCCCCAGGCCAGACCGGACAGGAAGCCGGCGCGGAAGGCGTCGCCGACGCCGGTGGGGTCGGCCTTGGTCTTCTCCTCCGGGACGCCGACCTCGATCGTGGGCTCGCCGACCCGCTCGATGCGCACGCCGTTGGAGCCGAGGGTGGTGACGCGGGTGCCGACCTTGGCGAGGATCTCCTCACCGGTCCAGCCGGTCTTGGACTCGATCAGGCCCTTCTCGTACTCGTTGGAGAAGAGGTAGGTGGCGCCCTCCATGAGGGTGCGGATGTTGTCGCCGTCCATCCGGGCGATCTGCTGGGAGAAGTCGGCGGCGAAGGGGATGCCGCGGGTGCGGCACTCCTCGGTGTGCCGGATCATCGCCTCGGGGTCGTCCGCGCCGATCAGCACGAGGTCCAGGCCGCCGACCCGCTCGGCCACGTGCTGCAGCTCGATCAGCCGGGCCTCGCTCATCGCGCCGGTGTAGAAGGAGCCGATCTGGTTGTGGTCGGCGTCGGTGGTGCACACGAAGCGCGCGGTGTGCAGCACCTCGGAGATGCGTACGGAGCGGGTGTCGACGCCGTGGCGGTCGAGCCAGGCGCGGTACTCCTCGAAGTCGTTGCCCGCGGCGCCGACCAGGATCGGCTCGATGCCGAGCTGGCCCATGCCGAAGCAGATGTTGGGGGCGACTCCGCCACGGCGGACGTCGAGCTGGTCGACCAGGAAGGAGAGGGAGACCGTATGCAGCTGGTCGGCCACGAGCTGGTCGGCGAAGCGGCCGGGAAAGGTCATCAGGTGGTCGGTGGCGATGGAGCCGGTGACTGCGATACGCACGACGGGTCTGCTCCTGCGGAGGCGGAGGGACTTGCGGACGTGGAGCAACGCTACCTGGCGGGGTGCAAAACCACCTGCGCATCCCGGATAGGCGGAACCGCTGAAACCAGTGGATAACTACTCAATAGTAGGTCTTTCTCCGCGCCGGGTGCCTGCGTACGGTGCCCCTATGACCAAGCCTGTGAAAGCCGTCACACCGCGTGTCGCCGCCTCACCCGCCGCATCCGAGCCGGAGTCGCTCGACGAGCTGCGCGGGGACTGCGCACGGATGGCGGGGCGCTGGAAGGCCGGGCGCCGGGCCGCGCCGGCGCCCGGCCGGGCATCCGACCTGCACGGGGTCGAGGTTCCCGAGCGGTCCGCCGAGATCGTGGACAACATGTCCGACTACGGCGACTGAGCCGTTCGGGGAACCGCGTACGCCCCCGCTCCGTCCCATCGACGTCCACCCCACGGAGGGTGGCACGGCAGATGTTCAGCGGAGCTGAAGGAGCGATGCGGTGAACACCGAGGACACCCCCACGACCCCGGACCACCCCAAGGAGCGTCGGCGCCGCAGCCCGCTGCTGGTCGCCTCGATGGCCGCCGCGGTGCTGCTGGCCGGGGGCGGCGCGGCGTACTGGGCCTCGTCCGCGTCCAGCGAAGAAGAGGGCTCCGGCCCGGGTTCCGCGGGCCGGGCCGACCCGCCGCCGCTCGCGCTCGACGGCTATACGGGCGGCTCGATAGCGGCCGGTGAGCCCAATCCGCAGGGCGCGAAGTACAAGGCCGTGAAGGAACTGCCCGGCGGCCCGTCGTCGGCGCCGGTGTACCGGCCCCAGGGCGAGATCAGCCGGGAGTCGGTCGAACGGCTGGCGAAGGCGCTCGATGTGGCCGGAAAGGTCCGTTCGGAGGGCAGCACCTGGAAGGTGGGCGGGCTGACCCGGGACGCCCGCAGTCCCGTCCTGCAGGTGAACAAGACCGGCTCGGGCTCCTGGACGTACTCGCAGTACGGCACCCCGGGCGGCACGAACTGCGCGCTGCCCGCCGCCGAGAACGGCACGGACGGCGACCAGGCGGGCCCCGGCGCCAGCACGTCGGGCCGGCCGGGCTGCCCCTCGTACCGCAGCGGCGGGGACATCACGACCGAGGACGACAGCAGCGGCAAGGACGCGGTGTCACCGGAGAAGGCCAAGCGGGCGGTGCGGCCGGTGCTCAAGGCGCTCGGCCAGGAGAGCGCCCGGCTCGATGCGAGCGGGCTGTCCGGCGCGGTGCGGATCGTCACCGCGAATCCGGTGCTCGGCGGGCTGCCGACGTACGGCTGGCAGAGCGATCTGCAGGTCGGCTCGGACGGTCAGGTGGTCGGCGGCAGCGGCCAGTTGGCGAACCCGGTCAAGGGCGCGGTGTACCCCGTGCTGAGCGCGGACAAGACGCTGGAGCGGTTGAACGCGGGCGGGGGCCGCACACCGGCCGACTGCCCCTCGGTCCCCCCGGGGAAGGGCGGCAAGGGCGGCAAGGGCGGCCAGATCGCGCCGTGCGAGCCGTCGCCGACGAAGGCCCAGAAGCCGGCCGAGGTGACCGGCGCCGTCTTCGGGCTCGCGGTGCAGTACGTCAGCGGCGGACAGGCGCTGGTGCCGTCGTGGCTGTACACGGTCCGCCAGCCGGGCACCACCGGTACCGGCCCGGACGCCACGACGACCGTCGCGCACCCCGCGGTGGATCCGAAGTACCTGGCGCACAAGGACCGGACCCCGAAGGGGCCGTCGGGGAAGCCGGGCGCGATGGCGCTGGAGTCGTACGACGTGGGCGACGGCGGCCGGAAGCTGACCGTGCACTTCTGGGGCGGGGTGTGCAGCGTCTACTCGGTGAGCGCCGAGGAGTCGGACACGGCCGTGAAGACCAAGGTCGTCGGCCGGGACAAGAAGCCGGGCCAGGTCTGTGTGAAGATCGCCAAGGAGTTCACCAAGACCGTCACGCTGCGCGAGCCGCTGGACGGCCGGAAGGTGATCGACGTGTCGACCGGTGAGGCCGTGCCGAAGCGGTAGCGGCGGGCCCGGACACGGATACGGCGAAGGCGGCGCCCCCACTCGGG
>NZ_JBHYJC010000096.1:0-6066 GCF_042749045.1 Streptomyces sp. NPDC059008
CCACCGAGCACCCCTCGGACACCGCGGCCATGACCGCGCTCAACCCGACACCGCCGGCGCCGAACACCACGAGCGACGAACCGGCAGTCGGCTGCAGGACGTTGAGGACCGTGCCGGCACCGGTCTGCACCCCACACCCGAGCGGGGCGGCAAGAACAGGATCGAGGTCGCCGGGGACCTTGACGCAGTTGCTCTCGTAGGCGATCGCATGCGACGCGAAGGAGCTCTGGCCGAAGAAGTTGCCGAAGACCCGCTCGCCATCACGGGAGAGGGGAGTGCTCCCGTCGGTGCGGGTGCCGGTCGCGTTGAGAGCGGCGATACCCGCCTCGCAGTACGCGGACTGAGCCGACCCGCAATTTCCGCACCTGCCGCAGCTGCGATAGCTCAGGCATACGGTGTCGCCGACGGCGACACCGGTCACCTCGGCACCGACGGCTTCGACCACACCGGCACCTTCATGACCGAAAACCATGGGCAGGCGCGCCGGAGGCCAGACCTGCCGAGTGCTGAGGTCGGTGTGGCAGATGCCGGCCGCGGCAATCCGCACCAGGATCTCGTCCCGCCGCGGCTCCTCGATGTCGACGTCATGAACGGTGAACGGGCCACCAGCGGACTCCACCAGGGCTGCCTGTATACGCATGAGTTGATCCTCCCCCAGAACCCTCGGCCGCGCGCGACCGAGGCGAGTATCCGACCTATCCGACCGACGCGCCAAGCCGCAAACAGCCGCAGACTGCAGCCGTGCCGGTGGAGAAGGCAAGGCCAGCTGCGCTCCCGCTCCAGAACGAAGTAGCCAAGACACGGACTTGTCAGCCGCGATGCAGTGCAACAGCCCTCGTGGCGAAGCCTGAGCCGCCACCCCGGCTGACACCCGCCGAGCAGCCCTGGCCGGTGCCACGAGGGTAAGGATCCGCCGGCACTGCGGCTGGCGGTAAGCGGGCGTTCTATGGCCCCCGCTGACGACGCCTCTGATCGAGCGCGAGACCGCGGCCTGAGATCCACATCTGGGCTCTCAAGCACTCATCGGACGATGCAGATGTCTGGCAGCGGTGCGTCCCCCTCACCTTCAGCAGTGAGGATCTCTCGCGCCAACTGCCGCGCACGGCCCCACCCCACGTCGGTGAACAACCCCTCTCTTGTCCACCGATCCGCCCCTGCATCAGATCTGTGACCAGGAAAGAAGTTGAACCACCCCCACCGAGGTTTCCTCACTTGCCGAGGTGTGGACGGCGCGAACCGCCCAGCGGCCAGTCGCTATCGGGACGGGCGCCTGCTGCGGCAGTCCGCCGCCGAGGGGGTACGCGACACCCAGCTCGTTCCCGGCGGTGACAGAGTCCATGAGCACCGCCGGCCCGTCCGTCTCCCAGACACCGCACTCTTCCCACTCGGTCGTGGGGTCGCTGAGGACTGCCCTGGCTGCGGCGATCAGATCGGCATCCGAATCGGCTCCGAGCCAGCGGACGAAGACTCGGTGTTCTGGCAGATAGCAGGTGGTGGCGGGTTCGTCCGCCAAGACCAGCCCTTGCGGGCCGTCTCCACCGAGGGCAATCACTCCCGCAAGACCATCCACCTCGCAGGCGCGGTCATAGTCGTCCGGAACGTCACCGTCACCGATGACCAGCCCCGACTCCGTGCAACCACGCCATCCGTCCAACGCGGAAACCGGTACGGCGATCAGAGGGCCGCCCATCGACTCGACCCAGGTAAGGGAACGCTCGGATGCACTGGCTGCGTTGGGCGAGGAAGAAGTCTTCATGGCGCCAGTGTCTCCCCAGCCACTGACAACACTGCGTGAGGCTGCAAAGCAACCTCCCTGACGCCTCAGAGAGGCCCCGCGGAGCAAGATCCGCTACGACAACCTCAACGTGCACAGCCCGCGGCTGAGGAGCATCGCCGGTCACAGACGGACGATGACCAGGGCGGTGTCGTCGCTGCCACCGCCGGCCAGACCCAGGCGGGCGAGCAAGGTGTCAGCCAGAGGCTCAGGGGCCCGGTCACCGCACTGGCCGAGGATGTCGGTCAGCCGAGCCAGGCCGGTGTCGATGTCCTCACCACGGCGCTCGATCAAGCCATCGGTATACATCACGAGCGTGTCGCCGGGACTGTAGGAAGCGGTGGCCTGAGGACGGGGAACATGCTGGGGCCGAACCCCCAAAGGCGGGTCGGTGGCCTTGTCCAGCAGCTCACACGTGCCGCCGGCGTGCACCAGGACAGGGGGCGGGTGACCGGCATTGCTGTAGATGATCAGGCAGCTCACCGGGTCGACCAGCACTTTGACAGCGGTGGTGTTCAAGGCCCCTTCGATGGATCGGGCGTACAGACCCAACACCTCCAGCGCCTGAGCAGGCCGCTCCAGGGCACGGATGGCCGCACTCAGCGCGCTACGGAGCATCCCCATGACAGCAGCGGCTTCCAGGCCATGGCCCACGACGTCGCCGACCGCGATCGCAAAACGCCCGTCGGTCAGGTCGACCATGTCGTACCAGTCGCCACACACATTCAACGATCCGGCCGCAGGCAGATAGCGCACCGCCACGCCCTCGTGCCGAGCCAGATCCGGAACCTGAAGCATGGCCTCCTGCAGCGCGAGGGCCACCTGCCGCTCACGGGCATGGGCGGCCCGCAGCTCCTCGTTCAGCCGCTGCAGCTCCCGCGCCCTGGCGTACAGCTCCGCCTCCAAAGCCTCCCGCTCGGTGAGCTGCCCGGGCGGCGCACGGCCGTCGGAGGCGTGGGCCTGGACGAACGCGGTGACGTCCTCCACCCGGTGGATGATCCACACCACGCTCCCGTCCGGCGCGAGGATCGGCGTGTTGATGGGGGACCACCAGCGCTCCTCGAAGACCCCCGGCCGGCCCATGATGGGGATGTCGTACTTCTGCAGCGCCATCGTGTCGGGCTCCCTCGAGCTCAGCACCCGGTGCAGCGAGGCATTCAGATTCCGCACCCCATCGGCGTCAGGGTCGGCCGGATTATCCGGGAAGGCCTCGAAGAGATACTTCCCGATCAGGTCCTCCCTGGTCCGCCCCGTCGCATCCAGATACGCCTGGTTGACCTCCGCGATCACCAGGTCCGGACCCAGCACCAGATAGGGGCTCGGAGTGCCGGCGAACAACGCCGCGTAATCCATCCCCTGCACGGCCACCGTCTCCGCCTCCTTCCCGCCCTGCGGCCGCCCACCCCTTTCACGCTACGGTCCCCCCAGCCCACCCGCACGCTACGACAGCACCGGGCACCACACTCCGCCCCAACAGCACCGCACAGCCAAACACCGGACCAACCTCCCCGAGCGGCCCCACGGCTCCGCACCCCCCGATGATCTTGCAGACCACGGTCGGCATACGCCCCCGAAGATCATGCAGACGCCCGCGAACACCACCGCCAAGCCCCACAGCCCCGCGAGTGCCGGCCACGGAGTCCCTACGGTGGTGTTCGCCGGCCGGGTCGCACCGCACCGGCGGCGGGCTCCCTCATCCACCCCAATGACAGCCCTGCACACGGTCTGGACGACCCCGCAGTACGCCCAGAAGGAGACCGCCTACCTAGAGGATGAGGAACGCCGAAGGCAGGCCGAGCGACACCTTCTGAAGAGACCTTGGAGGAGAGCAAGGCCCGGTGGAGGCAAGCCCAGGAGCACCGACGGCGGGAGGATCGGGAGCGGGCCGGGGCTCTCGGGAAACATCAGGCAGTCATTCCCACCCTCCACGAACGCCAGGCTGCCTTGGAGAAACCGGCCTTCCACTCCGTCTTCGTCCACCAGGAGACCGGCACCCGCCCCTTCCTACCGGACCACGGCGCACCGGAGTTCGCCATGGGCGTCCCGGTGCATGTCGGACCGGCGACTGCCCGTCCCACCGGAGAGGCAACCATGGCCGCTGCAAAATCCTGACGATCTTGTAGGCATGCAGGTCATGGACGTGCGACGGCGGATCCGCTCAGGTGAGGAGTTTCGCGACCTGGGCCATCTCGGTGGGCGGGTCGATCACCGGCTGGATGAGGAGCTCGTCGACGCCGGCCTGTTCCAGGGTGGCGATACGGGCGAGGAGGTCGTCGCGGGTACCGACCAGAGCCAGGGTGTTCATCAGCGAGGGCAGAACCAGGTCCCGGTCCTGCGGTGCGATGCGGCCGAGGTAGCCCGGGTAGAGCTTGGTGTGCCGGTCCGGCGCGGTGGCGGCAGTGCCACGCCGGTCAAGGAGCCGCCGCACCGCCTCACGTTCCTCGGGGCCGAGTTGCTCGGCGAAGGCGGCTGTGTCGGCGGCGAAGGCCAGCAGCGACAGAACGAGATGCCCCGTCGCGTCCCGGGCCGCGTCGCCATGGGGATCCTCGTCCTCGTCGAGTACGTGGAGCGAGGTGACCACATAGGAGTGCGCCCCGGAGCCCATGTGGGAGCCGGGCTCGCGGTATGTGCCCTGGGCGGCGCGGCGGCGAGCGTCGTGCAGCGCGTGCCAGGCGGTGGAGTCCAGCAGGCCGAAGGAGATGAGGCCGGTGCCGCGGCGGCCGGCGACGGCGGCGGCCTTCGGCCCGAGCAGCGCGGCCACGACGAACTCGATCGGGTCGGCCGTGTTCACGTCCGCCCCGGTGTGCAGGAACCGGATCTCGCGGACCCGGTCACCTTCGCGGTACTCGGTCGAGCGCCCGGCGCACAGGTCCTGCAACGCGGCGGTGAAATTCTCCAACCTGGCCGCCGTGGTCGGCCGCATGCCCAGGGTGCGCCGGGCGGTGTTTCCGGTCCCGACTCCACAGACGATCCGGCCCGGTGCCAGGGCGTTGAGGCTGGCGAGCCCGCTCGCGGCGGCCGGAGCCGAGCGCAGCGCCGGCGAGGTCACGCCGATGCCGAGCCTGATGCGGCTGGTGGCCTTCGCACACAGACTCAAGGCGACGAAGGGGTCACCATGGACCATTGGGGTGTCGTTGACCCAGAAACTGTGCAAGCCCAACTCCTCGGCCCGCACGGCGAGGTCCTCCACACCGGGCCGCGCGGCGACAACAACGCCTGCCCGCATCAAACCTCCAAGTGTGAGGAACGAATCGAACCTGCCCAGCATGGCAGGTCCCGGCGCAGGGCCGCTGCGCAGTCGCGTGATCTTGTAGCGTCGCAGGGCGAGGTGGCCGTGCCTGACGCAACGAAACCCCATTGATGCAGATGACCTTCCCCACCAGACGGACGATCCGACTGCACGGCTGGCTACGCGAAAAGCAGGAGGATCGGCGCGAGGGCGCTGACGCGGTTCTCGTACTCGCGCCGGGTTTTGCGCTGGGCCGCGACCGCCGGGACGTCCTGAGCGCCGTCGAACGGCTGACAGTGGGTAAGGAGCCGGGGCGCACAGCGGGGCGGCAGTGACGCACAGGGGGTAGCCCTGGCCGCGTCGTACGGTCACCTCTTGGCCGAGCGCAGCCCACTCGGCAGGCTCCAGTTCGGTGATGCGGAGGAAGCCGGCGACCTTGCCCGGCATGTCGAGGGTGACCGGCAGCTCCGAACGGGAGTGCCCTCCTCCGCGGCGGCGTGATCGGGCAGAAGGCCGGCGACTACCGTGCGGATCGCGCCGCGGCGGACGCCGTGGTCGCGCTCGAAGCCACGCTCCGGTGAAGCGGACCTGCTGGCCGCTCAGCCGCCCGGACAGCGGCACGGGTGCATCCGCCCGAGGAGATGGCCGGCCGGCAGTGCGGCGGCCGCGATAACGACGATGCCCATCATGTCCATCGCATACCGAGCGCGGAGAGTGCTCCTACGCGGTCCGGCGTCAGCGAAGCAGCTCGGGAGCGCTGGTTGCTCACCCACGCACCCAGCTTCAGCTGTACGTCCCGCTGCTCCTGGCCCTCACCATCGGCCCCGCCCACAGTGATCGTCTCGATGTGCTTCCTCGGCACCCGCAGATGCCCCTCCCGCTCGTAGAACTGCCGAGCGGCGGCGAGGTTGGCGCTCCATTTGTCAGCCTGCGTACGACGCGCGGGCGGCTTCTCATCCTCATCTGCAGGCTGATGATCTGCAGGTTTTTGTCAGTGGTGGTTCGGTGTTGTGATGTCAGTGGGTAAGTGGTGGGCTCTCTGCTGTTCAGTGAGTTGTCCTGG
>NZ_JBHYJC010000097.1:1730-4240 GCF_042749045.1 Streptomyces sp. NPDC059008
GTGTGCTTGCACATGCAGTCGTGACTGCGTGCCTTTTGAAGAATGAGCCTGCGAGTTTGCGGTATGTTGCGAGGTTAACCCGTGTGGGGAAGCCGTAGCGAAAGCGAGTCCGAATAGGGCGTTGAGTAGCGTGCCCAAGACCCGAAGCGGAGTGATCTAGCCATGGGCAGGTTGAAGCGGAGGTAAGACTTCGTGGAGGACCGAACCCACCAGGGTTGAAAACCTGGGGGATGACCTGTGGTTAGGGGTGAAAGGCCAATCAAACTCCGTGATAGCTGGTTCTCCCCGAAATGCATTTAGGTGCAGCGTCGTGTGTTTCTTGCCGGAGGTAGAGCACTGGATAGGCGATGGGCCCTACCGGGTTACTGACCTTAGCCAAACTCCGAATGCCGGTAAGTGAGAGCGCGGCAGTGAGACTGTGGGGGATAAGCTCCATGGTCGAGAGGGAAACAGCCCAGAGCATCGACTAAGGCCCCTAAGCGTGTGCTAAGTGGGAAAGGATGTGGAGTCGCAGAGACAACCAGGAGGTTGGCTTAGAAGCAGCCATCCTTGAAAGAGTGCGTAATAGCTCACTGGTCAAGTGATTCCGCGCCGACAATGTAGCGGGGCTCAAGCACACCGCCGAAGTCGTGTCATTGCAGCATGAGGGCCAACGCCCGCTGTGATGGGTAGGGGAGCGTCGTGTGCCGGGTGAAGCAGCCGTGGAAACGAGTTGTGGACGGTTCACGAGTGAGAATGCAGGCATGAGTAGCGATACACACGTGGGAAACGTGTGCGCCGATTGACTAAGGGTTCCTGGGTCAAGCTGATCTGCCCAGGGTAAGTCGGGACCTAAGGCGAGGCCGACAGGCGTAGTCGATGGACAACCGGTTGATATTCCGGTACCCGCTTTGAAACGCCCAATATCGAATCCATTAATGCTAAGGCCGTGAAGCCGGCCTGGAGTCTTCGGACAAAGGGACGTGGTGGAGCCGCCGATCCAAGGTGGTAGTAGGTAAGCGATGGGGTGACGCAGGAAGGTAGTCCAGCCCGGGCGGTGGTTGTCCCGGGGTAAGGGTGTAGGACGCTGTCTAGGCAAATCCGGACAGCACATAGTCTGAGACCTGATGCCGAGCCGATTGTGGTGAAGTGGATGATCCTATGCTGTCGAGAAAAGCCTCTAGCGAGTTTCATGGCGGCCCGTACCCTAAACCGACTCAGGTGGTCAGGTAGAGAATACCGAGGCGTTCGGGTGAACTATGGTTAAGGAACTCGGCAAAATGCCCCCGTAACTTCGGGAGAAGGGGGGCCATTTCCGGTGATGAGTCTTGCACTCTGAGCTGGGGGTGGCCGCAGAGACCAGCGAGAAGCGACTGTTTACTAAAAACACAGGTCCGTGCGAAGCCGTAAGGCGATGTATACGGACTGACGCCTGCCCGGTGCTGGAACGTTAAGGGGACCGGTTAGTCACATTTCGGTGTGGCGAAGCTGAGAACTTAAGCGCCAGTAAACGGCGGTGGTAACTATAACCATCCTAAGGTAGCGAAATTCCTTGTCGGGTAAGTTCCGACCTGCACGAATGGCGTAACGACTTCTCGACTGTCTCAACCATAGGCCCGGTGAAATTGCATTACGAGTAAAGATGCTCGTTTCGCGCAGCAGGACGGAAAGACCCCGGGACCTTTACTATAGCTTGATATTGGTGTTCGGTTCGGCTTGTGTAGGATAGGTGGGAGACTTTGAAGCCGTGACGCCAGTCATGGTGGAGTCATTGTTGAAATACCACTCTGGTCGTGCTGGATGTCTAACCTGGGTCCGTGATCCGGATCAGGGACAGTGTCTGGTGGGTAGTTTAACTGGGGCGGTTGCCTCCTAAAGGGTAACGGAGGCGCCCAAAGGTTCCCTCAGCCTGGTTGGCAATCAGGTGTTGAGTGTAAGTGCACAAGGGAGCTTGACTGTGAGACTGACGGGTCGAGCAGGTACGAAAGTAGGGACTAGTGATCCGGCGGTGGCTTGTGGAAGCGCCGTCGCTCAACGGATAAAAGGTACCCCGGGGATAACAGGCTGATCTTCCCCAAGAGTCCATATCGACGGGATGGTTTGGCACCTCGATGTCGGCTCGTCGCATCCTGGGGCTGGAGTCGGTCCCAAGGGTTGGGCTGTTCGCCCATTAAAGCGGTACGCGAGCTGGGTTTAGAACGTCGTGAGACAGTTCGGTCCCTATCCGCTGTGCGCGTAGGAGTCTTGAGAAGGGCTGTCCCTAGTACGAGAGGACCGGGACGGACGAACCTCTGGTGTGCCAGTTGTTCTGCCAAGGGCATGGCTGGTTGGCTACGTTCGGAAAGGATAACCGCTGAAAGCATCTAAGCGGGAAGCCTGCTTCGAGATGAGGACTCCCACCCCCTTTGAGGGGTTAAGGCTCCCAGTAGACGACTGGGTTGATAGGCCAGATATGGAAGCGCCGTAAGGTGTGGAGTTGACTGGTACTAATAGGCCGAGGGCTTGTCCTCAGTTGCTCGCGTCCACTGTGT
>NZ_JBHYJC010000098.1:0-4166 GCF_042749045.1 Streptomyces sp. NPDC059008
GGGCAGGCCGTCGTCCAGAACGGCCGGCCCGCCACCCCGCGCTCCTTGCTGCGGCTCCCGAACGGGATGGTGGGGACGGTGGTGCGGGTGGTGCTGCGAGCGGTGCCCGCGCCGCAGCGCGCCGTGGTGCGCGTGTCGCGGCGTGGTGCGAGCGCCGTACGGCGTGTCGTGCGGCGTACGGCGTGTCGTGCGGGGCGTCGCACGGCGCGTGCCGGGTCCTGCGGCACGTCGTGCGGCGCTTCTACGGCGTCAGCGGGCGCCCACGCGGGCCATCCTGCTGTGAGCGCCGTGCCGCGACTGGCCCGGCGCGCCGGCCGCTTCCGCCGTGGCACGGGACGCGGGTTGCCGTACGGCTCCCGCGCCGGCGGCCTGTGACCGCCGGGGCTGCGCCGCGGCACCGTTCTGTACGTCCATGACGGCGTGCGCGACCAACCCGCCCATCGGGTCGTGCCGGATCAGATCCCGGAGACGGGAGCGCGATGACCGCCCCTCGTTGCCCGGGTAGAGGTGCTTGCCGAGTCCGACCGCATGGGCCAGCGCGGCGAGTGCCGCGGTCCGCGGGTCCGGGGGTACGCCGGTGCGGATCGCGTTGTCCAGCCGGGCCCTGATTTCCCGGCTGATGGCCGTCTCCGTCGCCTGGTAGCGCGTCGTCGGCAGCACCCCGCACATCTGTCCCGCCACGGCATGGACCATGCCGCACCGTTCGAGATGCGTGAGGTAGGTCTGGCGCAGCCCCAGTCGGGGCCCGCCGATCCAGTGGACCGCGCGCACCGGACTGCCGCGTCGGCGCAGCAGTTCGAGCGCGGAGTCCAGAGTCGGATCTCCTGTCGGCCGTGCCATCACCACGGCGATACGATCCCCGTCTGGGGCTATCCGTCCTGCCAGAGCCAGCTCTACTAGCTGGGCCCCGGCCAGGCCGAGGTCGAGCGACTGCGGCTGCGCTGTGGTGCCCGTTGTCGGGTCCAAAGCGAGCAGCAGAAGCTCCTCCGGAATTGTTCTGCGGCTCCTGCCCATCCATGCCTCCCCGCGTGGATGAATGACAGGGTGACCCCTCTCACATTCATCTGTCGAGAGTGCGTGGGGGGTTCGGGAGGGAACCGGTAGGTATGTCGTTCTCGTCTTGCACGTCGGCGACAGCTATCCGTGGGGTGCAGCGGGTACCGGTTCGCGTGGCGGCAAGGTGGCGTCGCGCGTACACAGGACACTTGGGAACACTTGGCCAGGCAGCAGTGCGACGTATGAAGGAGACATCGGTGGCGGGCGAGTCCCCCGACAAGTCGGACAAGAAGCAGTCGTCGGGGAAGACGGCGCGGAGCGAACGCGATCCGCGCCTGTCCGTTTTCCGAGGGGAGCCGGATGAGCCGGCGAAGGAATCGGGCGTGAAATCGGACCTGAAGCGGACGGCGGAGTCCGGCGAGAAGCCCGATGAGAAGTCCGGCGGGAAGTCCGACGTGAAGTCCGACGGGAAGGTCGAGGCGGAGTCCCGCGCGAAGTCCGGCGCGAAGCCCGATGCGGAGTCGGGGGCTGCGAGCGCGGCCAAGTCGTCGGCGGAGCCGGAGGCGCCTGAGGGGACAGAGGAGGCCGCTGGGGGCGCCGAGGGTGGCGATGACCGCCTGCGGGCCGCTGTGGCCGCCTGGGTCGCGGAGAAGGGCGATGAGGGCGATGCCGGCGGTGTTGGCGATGAGTGTGATGCGGATGGCGCCGCGGACGATGGTGCCGGTGCCGGTGACGCGGCTGATGCTGGTGGCGCTGACGCGGCCGACGAGGTAGCCGGCGAGGCTTCCGCGAAGTCGGAGAAGCGGGCCGGCGCGCCGGGCAAGGCCGACGAGAAGGCCGAGGCCGACGAGAAGTCCAAGGGCGCGGAGAAGTCCAAGGGCGAGGGGAAGTCCAAGGGTGACGGAAGCGGCGAGGACTCCGAGCCTGCCGTGACGGCCGACGCCAAGGATGAGGCTGAGCCGAAGCCCAAGGCCAAGGCTGAGCCCGCGACCAAGGCGGAGCCCGAGTCCAAGGCCGAGCCCAAGCCCAAGGTTGTTGATCAGCCGACTGCCGTCTTCAAGACCGTCGGGCCGCAGAAGGGCAAGCCCGAGGAGACCGACGCCGACGCCGACGGGTCGGCGGTGGATGACGCGACCCGCGTGTTTGCTGTCGCGAAGGCAAAGGGGAAGGGTGCGGCGGCCGAGCCCGTCGACCAGGCGACCACCGTCTTCAAGATCCCGCCGTCCGCCAAGGGCAAGCCCAAGCCCGCGGCCGAACCCAAGACCAAGCCTGAGGCCACGCCCGAACCCAAGGGCCAGGGCAAGGGCCAGGACAAGGGGCAGGACAAGGGCAAGGGTGAGGAAGAAGCCGCCGAGGCCCGGAGCGTTGCCAAGACCGAACCCAAGGGCAGCGCCAAGGCCGAGCCCAAGGGCAGCGCCAAGGCCGAGCCCAAGGACGCGCCCGAGCGGGACGCCGAGCGGACCAGTCAGTTCGTCGCGCTGAAGTCGGCGGACGACGGCACGGCGGACAAGTCGCTGGGCAAGACGGCGCCCAAGACGCCGACCCGTACGTCCGACAAGGCGGCGGAGAAGGCCGCGGAGAAGCTTGCGGAGAAGCCGACCGCAAAGCCGACCGCAAAGCCCGACGAGCCCGCGGACAAGACGTCCGGTGGCGCGGCCGCCGACAAGGCCTCGGGCTCCCTGCCGTCGGCCGCGCCCGCGAAGCCGACCGCGTCCCCCCGGCCCGGCGGCCGGCCGGGTGCCATGCCGCCCGCCGCTACCGGCGCCCCGTCCGAGGCCGGTCCCGCCGCGCTGCCCGAGTCGGAGCGGACCAAGCAGGAGCCCCTGCCGCCGCTCGACCTCCTGGCGAAGCTCACCAACACCCCGCCGCCGCCCGAGACCACGCTGCGCACGGTCGTCCGCCGGTTCAAGATCTGGACCCCGCTGGCGGTGCTGCTGGCGATCATCTTCGTGATCGTCCAGTCGGTGCGCCCGCTGCCCGCCCCGGCGGTGGTGCTCGGCGACGCCAAGTCCTCGTTCACCTTCGAGGGCGGCAAGCTCTCCATCCCGTGGCCCGAGCACGGGCAGGCGGCCGTCAAGGTCGTGGGCTCCGGTGACCTGGGGACGTTCGGCGAGCAGAAGCCGGTGCCGACCGCGAGCGTCGCCAAGATCATGACGGCCTACGTGATCCTCAAGGAGCACCCGCTCAAGAAGGACGAGAAGGGCCCGCAGATCGAGGTCGACGACAAGGCGGTGACCGAGGGCGACTCCAGGGACGAGTCGCGGATCAAGGGGCTTCAGGCGGGGCAGAAGTTCAACCAGCAGGACATGATCAAGATGCTGATGATCCCGTCCGGCAACAACATCGCCCGGCTGCTGGCCCGTTGGGACTCCCAGTCCGCCAACGAGGGGGCGTTCGTCAAGAAGATGAACGACGCCGCCAAGGACCTGGGCATGAAGAACACCACCTACACCGACCCCAGCGGCCTGGACCCCAAGACCGTCAGCACCGCCGTCGACCAGCTCAAGCTGGCCGAGGCCGTCATGAAGTTCGACGCCTTCCGGCCGATCGTCGCCATGCCCAACGCCGAGATCCCGGGCCTGACGGAGCGGATCTACAACAACAACGGCAACCTGCTGCTGGCCGGGCTGAGCATCAAGGGCATCAAGACCGGCTCCAGCACGGCGGCCGGCGGCACGCTGTCCTGGGCGGCCTACAAGACCGTGGACGGCAAGGACCGCCTGATACTCGGCACGATGATGGACCAGCACTTCAAGGGCCTGGACCCCGACGGCTCCAACAGCCTCACCATGGTCAAGAACAACAGCCAGAAGGTCATCGCAGCCGTACGCGAAGCGCTGACCTCGGCCACTGCGGTGAAGAAGGGGCAGGTCGTCGGCTATGTCGACGACGGCCTGGGTGGGCTGACGCCGGTCGTCGCCACCAAGGACCTGAAGGCGGTCGGGGTCTCGGGCCAGAAGCTCCGGTTGAGCATCGGCGACGGCGGCAAGACCGTCCCGCACGAGGCGAAGGCCGGGACCACCGTCGGTGTGCTGACGGTCGGCAGCGGCCAGCGGGCCCAGAAGGTTCCGGTGGCCCTGCAGAAGGACCTCCTCGAGCCGACCTTCGGAGCGAAGCTGACCCGGATCGGGTGAGTGGACCGGGGCTCCGGGCCGGCGGGCATCCACGCC
>NZ_JBHYJC010000099.1:0-3822 GCF_042749045.1 Streptomyces sp. NPDC059008
CATCTCCCGGATGTTTCCGGTCGACGGGGTATCAACATATCTGGCGTTGACTTTTGGCACGCTGTTGAGTTCTCAAGGAACGGACGCTTCCTTTGGATTCCCTTTCGGGTTTCCGCCGGGCGCTTCCCTTCGGTGTTTCACACTCTATCAGGCCTTTTCCGGCTTTCGAACCGCTGCTTTTCTGCAGACATGCAGAAGCGCAATTCTTGAGTCGCGATCAAGACGCTGGGAGTGCCGCCCACCTCAACCGGACGCAGTGATTGCGTCCTGGTTGTCCGGGGCAGGTCTCAGACAGTACAGCTCTGCTGTGGGCGAGGCAAATCGATTCAGCGGGACGCGCGGTGTGCAACTGGGTGCCTGTCATGCGGAACCGTCAGTTCCTATGACTTACGCTTCTGAACGGTGCGCCGTCCAGGACAGGTAGTGACGGCGGCCTGATGAATCTCCACCCCTGGGAGGCTTCCCATGACCACCGTGACGTCCCCGCTCGCAGGACGCGCCATCGGACTCGCGGCTGTGCCCGACCCGGTGTTCTCCGGCGCGATGGTGGGTCCCGGTACCGCCATCGACCCCGTTCGTGAACCGTCTGCCGCCGTCTCGCCCGTGGACGGTGTTCTCGTCTCACTGCACCCGCACGCGTTCGTCGTCGTCGACGGTGAGGGGCACGGCGTGCTCACTCACCTGGGTATCGACACCGTTCAGCTCAATGGCGAGGGCTTCGAGCTGCTCGTGAACAAGGGCGACACCGTCACCCGCGGCCAGGAGATCGTGCGCTGGAACCCGGCCGCGGTCGAAGAGGCCGGCAAGTCGCCGGTGTGCCCGGTCGTCGCGCTCGAGGCCACCGCCGACTCGCTCGGCGAGGTGCGCGAGGACGGCGACATCAAGGCGGGCGACGAGCTCTTCTCCTGGCAGTAGCCGGGCGCCGTACCCAATGGCAGAGACGACATTCACCGCGGCGGCCGGGCCGTCGCATCAACCGGAGACGGGTGCAATGGAGACAACGCTGCGAGGCGTCGGTGTGAGCCACGGTGTGGCCATAGGCGAGGTGCGGCACATGGGCACGGCGGTTCTCGAGCCGCCGGCCAAGCAGATTCCGGCGGATGAGGCGGAGCGCGAACAGGGGCGTGCCCGTCAGGCCGTGGAGGCTGTCGCCGCCGACCTGATAGCGCGTGGAAACCTGGCGGGCGGCGAGGCACAGGCCGTTCTGGAGGCCCAGGCGCTGATGGCGCAGGACCCCGAGCTGATGGCGGACGTCGAGCGGCGGATCGCCGTCGGCAGCACCGCCGAGCGCGGTGTGTACGACGCGTTCGCGGCCTACCGGGCGCTGCTTGCCGGTGCCGGTGAGTACCTGGCGGGGCGGGTCGCCGACCTCGATGACGTGCGCAACCGTATCGTCGCCCGGCTGCTGGGTGTGCCGATGCCGGGTGTGCCGGACAGCGATGAGCCGTATGTGCTGATCGCGCGGGATCTGGCGCCGGCCGACACCGCGCTGCTCGACCCGACGCTGGTGCTCGGCTTCGTCACCGAGGAGGGCGGGCCGACCAGCCACAGCGCGATTCTGGCGCGGGCGCTGGGTGTGCCGGCCGTCGTGGCGCTGCCGGGCGCGGGTGAGCTGGTCGAGGGCACGGTGATCGCCGTCGACGGCAGCACCGGAGAGATCTTCGTGGAGCCGAGCGCCGAGAAGCGCGCGGAGCTGGAGCGGGCCGCCGCGGAGCGGAAGGCGGCGCTGGCCGCCTCGTCCGGTCCCGGGGCCACCTCCGACGGGCACAAGGTGCCGCTGCTGGCGAACGTCGGCGGTCCCGGTGATGTGGCCGCCGCCGTGGAGGCCGGGGCCGAGGGGGTCGGGCTCTTCCGTACCGAGTTCCTGTTCCTGGACGACAGCAAGCAGGCGCCGTCCGAGGACAAGCAGGTCGAGGCGTACCGCAAGGTGCTGGAGGCGTTCCCCGAGGGCCGTGTGGTCGTACGCGTGCTGGACGCCGGTGCCGACAAGCCGCTGGACTTCCTGACGCCGGCCGACGAGCCGAACCCGGCGCTGGGTGTGCGGGGGCTGCGTACGCTGCTCGACCACCCCGAGGTGCTGCGTACCCAGCTGGCCGCGCTGGCGAAGGCCGCCGAGGGTCTGCCGGTCTACCTTGAGGTCATGGCCCCGATGGTGGCGGACCGGATCGACGCCAAGGCGTTCGCGGACGCGTGCCGGGAGGCCGGGCTGCGGGCGAAGTTCGGTGCGATGGTGGAGATTCCGTCCGCGGCGCTGCGGGCCCGCTCGATTCTGCAAGAGGTGGAGTTCCTTTCGCTGGGGACCAACGACCTGGCGCAGTACACCTTCGCCGCCGACCGTCAGGTGGGTGCGGTCTCGCGTCTGCAGGATCCCTGGCAGCCGGCGCTGCTCGACCTCGTGGCGGCTTCGGCCGAGGCCGCGAAGGCCGAGGGCAAGAGCTGTGGTGTCTGTGGTGAGGCGGCCTCCGATCCGCTGCTGGCGTGTGTGCTGACGGGGCTCGGTGTCACCAGCCTGTCGATGGGTGCGGCGTCGATTCCCTATGTGCGGGCGACGCTGGCCAAGCACACGCTGGCGCAGTGCGAGCGTGCGGCGGCCGCGGCGCGGGCCGCGGACACCGCCGATGACGCCCGGGCGGCCGCGCAGGCGGTGCTCTCCGGCGAGTGATGTCGCAGGAGACGTCGTAGGAGTCTTGACGGCCGTCCCGCCCTTTGTGGCGGGGCGGCCGTTTCGTGTCTGCCGCGGTGCCTGCGGCTCAGTGGTCGTGGGCGTCGGACGGGGGGTCGAGGGGCAGGCCGGCGGCGTAGTCGACGCCGGGCTCGGGCGGGATCGGTTCTCCGCTGTCGGCGTCGGTGCAGTAGGCGGTGAAGACCTCGGCTGCGGTGAGGGGGCGGAGCCAGGAGTCGCGCAGCGACCAGCCGCGGACCGTGTCGCGGCGGGGCCCGGCGGTGGCGCCGTGGTGGGCGGAGCCCGCGGGCCCGGTGGGGTCGGCGGTCGTGCGGGAGACGATGCCGCCGGGCAGGCGCAGGGCGAGGCCGGTGGCGAGGACGGTGCAGAAGACGAGGGTCTCGGATTCGGCGAGCCGGAGCCGGTCGCCGGCGCCGTCGGTGGCGCGCAGGACCGCGAGGAGGGACGGCTCGCCCGCGGCGACGGAGCAGACGAGGTGGTGGGTGCCGCCGCCGAGGGACGTCAGCAGCTGCTGGAGGGCTTGGGTGGCACGGGCGAAGGCGGCGTGGGCGAGGTCGGCACCGCAGTCGTCGCAGCTGCCGGCGCGGGCGAGGAGGGCGGCGGCGTGGTTCCAGGCCGCCTGGCGGTCGGCCTCCTCGACGAGTAACGGCAGCAGCTGCCTCAGCGGCTCGCCTTCGTACGTCACCCGGGCGCCGGTGCGGGCGGCTTCGGCGGTGTAGCGGGTGCGGCTGTCGGGGCGGTCGGGGTCGAGGTCCTGCTCCGCGCAGTACTTCTCGAAGGCGGCCGGGTCGAAGAGGCTGAGGGTGGTGAGCACGCCCTGGGCGGCGAGGGTGCGCAGCAGGGACTCCATCTGCTGGAGGTAGCTGCCGTGGTCGTCGAAGGGGAAGGTGCGGTAGCGGCGCATGGCGGTGAAGTCCCGCTCGTCGGCGAGGACGGCGGCGGTGCTGGGGACTTCGCGGCGCAGTGTGCGGTGGGCGGCGGACCGGTTGGTGTGCCGGGATGCGGATGTCATGACTCCCCCTGGGTGAGATGCGCCCGTTGCGAGCGGGACGCTGACCGAACGTCACTTGTCACTCACAGTAATCGGGGGGTCTGACAATCGCGGCCGGCGCCGGACCGACGGGCCGCAGGTGGCCGGT
>NZ_JBHYJC010000100.1:0-3553 GCF_042749045.1 Streptomyces sp. NPDC059008
GCCCAGCCTCCAGAGGCTGGGCCCTCGCCCGACGCCGGCACACTTCGTGGTCGGCTGGACGGCTTAGGCCTGACCTCAGCGAGCCGTCGCGGAGGCCAGGCCTTTGATGGTTCAGAGGCTGGAGACGCCGTTGTCAGTACGTCCCGCGCCGCTTGGTAGCGGCTCCCGCCCGAGCCAAGGTCTCGGCGTGGAGGTGTAGCTGCCCCGTCGCTGCGACCTGTTCCTGGGCGAGGCGGCGTATTACGACGTAATACCGGTCTGTCGTGTCGAGGATGCAGAATTCCGTTGCGCAATGTGGCTTACTAACGCGCCGATGCTTCACTTGATCTTGAATGTTAGTAAGGTGTCCGCATGACATCGTCCCCCTCAGGCGACCGGGAAAAGGTCGTCTCAAAGCTCCCCGCCGGGCTGCAGCAGGACTTGAAGATCCGCACAGCGCAGCACGGCATCGACATCCAGCACGCAGTCGAGGCCGGGATCACCGCCTGGCGCGGGCTGGGAGCAAACCTCTCCCCCATCGACACCGCTCGCGCCAAGTCGTTTTCCACCTGGCTGCCTTCCGGCCAGTGGGAGGGGTTCCGAGCCGACTGTTCAGCCCGCGGCGTCTCACTTGTCCAGGGCCTGTCGCAGTCGATCCAGCTCTGGCTCGACAAGAACCCGGCGCCCGATGTTCAGCGTCCGGTGATCGTCAGGCGCATCATCGTCTGCAACCAGAAGGGTGGCGTCGGCAAGACGGCCGTCGCGGCCGGCACCGGCGAGGCGCTCGCGGAAGACGCCGAGCAGCTTCATGCCGTCCGGATCTCCAAGCACTTCGCCAATGCCCTCTCCGAGACCGATCCGGCTCAGGACCCCGTCGAGGCGGCTCATGACCCGCTCGAATACGAGGACCTGCCGGGCCTCGGGCAGCGTGTCCTGCTGGTCGACTTCGACCCGCAGTGCCACATGACCAAGCAGCTCGCCCACGAGCCCCTCCCCATCGAAGGGGACAGCCTGACCAAGCACATGGCGGGTGAGGGCAAGGGAGACCTGCGCGATCTGATCGTCGAGGTGGAAGACGAACGCTTCGGCGGCCGACTGCACTTGCTCCCCGCGTGCACCGACGCCTTCCTTTTGGACGTCAAACTCTCCGGAGTCCGGGCACGTGAAGCGGCCCTTGAGCGCGCCCTGATGCCGCTCGAAGAGGACTACGACGCCATCTTGGTGGACTGCCCGCCCAGCCTCGGCCTCAGCATGGACGCCGCCGCCTACTACGGCCGACGCCGCCCCGAGGAAGTGCCCGGCAACTCCGGCGTGCTGGTCGTCGTCCAGGCCGAGGACAGCTCCGCAGATGCATACGGGCTGCTGACTTCTCAGATCGAGGACCTGCGCGACGACATGGGCCTGGATCTCGAGTACCTGGGCATCGTCGTCAACCACTACGACGCACGCCGCGGCTACATCGCCACCTCCTCCCTGGAAAGCTGGATGGAGATAAAGGATCCACGCGTCGTAGGCGTCATCGGTGACCTGAAGGAACAGAAAGAAGCAGTACGCGTGAAGCGCCCGCTCCTGGCCTACGCACCTCGGTGCGACCAGGCCGTGGCCCTGCGCGCGCTTGCCCGGGAGATTTCATGAGCAAGGCCTCCAAACTTGGTAGCGGATCATCCTTCCAGCAGACGCAAAGGGTCAGCCCGCGGCGGCAGGCAATCAACGCAGCCACCAAGGCACCAACCGAAGGCACTCCCCCACCAGTCGAACTCCCGGTGTCGGTCATCAGCGTCAACCCGGCCAACCCGCGCTCGAGCATGGGCGACCTGACGGAGCTGGCTGGCAGCCTGCGGGACCACGGGCAGAAGACCGCCATCAGCATCATGTCCCGCTTCACCTACCTCGAGGCCAATCCCGAAAGGGAGAAGGACCTCGAGCCGGACACCAGGTACGTCGCCATTGACGGCAGCACGCGCCTGGAAGCCGCCCGCGAAGCCGGCCTCACCAAGATCAAGGTGATGCTCGACGACGACCTGGGCAGCAACCCCGACGAGCTGCTGGAGTCCGCCCTCGTCGCGAACATCCACCGCCAGGACCTGGACCACCTCGACGAGGCCCGCGCCCTTAAGCAGCTGCTCGCCGTTCACGGCACGCAGGAAGCGCTGGCCGCTCGCCTCCACCGGTCACAGGGCTGGGTCTCCCAGCGGCTTGCCTTGCTCGGTCTCACTCCGGAGCTGCAAAAGAAGCTCGAAACGGGGGAGGAGCCTGCCGACCTACTGCGGCTCGTCGGGCGCAAGAAGGCAGAGGAGCAGGAACAGCACCTCCAACAGCTGAAGGAGAAGCGGGCGCAAGCCAAGTCTGACCAGCAGGCCGGAGCCAAAGTCCGGAAGGGCACTGCGGCGGTCCCCGACCCCCGCCAGGAGCCGGAAGCCCGGCCGCGTCAGGTCAAGATGCCGTGGGCGGACGGTGAGGCCAGCATGGACATCATCTTCTCAAAGGTGGTCGCGCCGGAGCGGCACAAGATGATCGGCCGCTACCTGCAACTGCTTGGGAGCCCGGAAGCGTTCGCAGCCGATCTGACAGCTGCCAGCAGTGCCGAGTATCGACAGCAGCTGGCAGAGCTACTCCTCAAAGCCAATAGCAGCTGACTTGAACCCCGTTCTCCTGCCTGACTGGTGGGGGAGCGGGGGCCTTCGGCGTCGGCCTCCTCGCGGGACCTCGAGCTCCGGCAGTCGCCCCCACTATTACGACGTAATAGCCCGTGATCCGAGGATGGCTCTCGTCGGCTGGAGTACCACTGCTAGCGGGGCAATCGAGTGGATGCCGCGCTCATCATCGGGACCAGCGGGATGCGGACGTGGCCGCTCACATCCGAAGGTCGAGTATTACGACGTAATGGAGCGCAGGCCGAGCGCCTGGCCCTCTGCGAGCGTCCTGTCTGGCGAATCGACGTTGCGGGCAGGGGCGGAGTCGGCACGGCGATCCCCCCTCGGAAGCGCTGTGTAAAGACGCTCGGTGACGTGGGGCGTCAGCTCTGGTCATGCCGGGAGCGCGCGCGTTGCCATGCCCTGGTTGACGGTGGAGTCGGCTACTGGTGGTTTCCGTGGTGTGTGAGGTGCATGTGGTGCAGCATCTTCACGGCCTCAAGACGTGCGCTACGCCGGACCGGGCAGTGCCTGCGGGCCGGGCTCGAAGTCGTCGCCGAGCGCCCCGGACATGCGGACCGGGTTGGGGAATCAGCAGCACACGCCTGGACGGAAGCGACGAAGACCAGGACGAGAGAGCACTTTTAGCTGACGATCTCTCACGCGATCACCCTGGAAGAAGTCACCGGCGATCAGCGGCCGTGAGAATGTGAAAATCGTTCGGATGAAAGCACTGTGAAAGAAGGAGCCCGGAGTGGCTGTGGGAACGGGGATGCCAACGAAGTTTGGCCGGGCTCACCGGATCCTGATCGGCGTGGTCGTCGCCGGAGCAGTCGTGATCGCTGCCATCGGCTTCGCCGGCTCCTACGCGGCCGTGCGTGAACTGGCCCTCAAGAAGGGCTTCGGCGACTTCGCCTACTTCTTCCCCATCGGCATCGACG
>NZ_JBHYJC010000101.1:0-3267 GCF_042749045.1 Streptomyces sp. NPDC059008
CTAGCCTCGATCTTTCGTGACGGCTCGGCAGTTCAACTGGCGGGCCGTTTCGGCTTGTTGGGGTGATCGTGGGCATGGTGGTAGCCCGGCTGTCGCGTCGGGTCGGCGCCGGGTTCCACGGTTCCGGTCGGGTGGTGCTGCTCGTAGGGGCGGGAACGTGCTGGTCAGCCTAGGTTCGGTAGGGCTTCGAGCCGGGCGATGGCGTCGGTGATCGCGTTGGTCCAGGGCCAGTGCCGGGCGAATCTCAGGTGTCGTCGGCGGGCGGTGGTGACGAGCTGGGCGGCGGCGGAGAAGAGGCGAAGTCTCAGGCGGCGGGGTTCCCACCGGCGGGCTTTGCCGGTCAGGGCGAGCATGGGCATCCAGGCGAGCAGGTCGAGGGCGAGCTGGACGATCTCCAGCCAGATCTGGTTCTGCGCGGTGTCGTGGAGGGGGAGGTTGCGCAGGCCGGTGGCGCGGGCGTTTCGGATGCGGTCCTCGGCGCGGGCGCGCTGGCGGTGGCGCAGTTCCAGCGTGGAGATCGGCACCTCCTTGGTGTTGGTGGCGAAGCAGGTCAGACGCAGACCGTCGGCGTCGGTGAGCCGCAGCTGGGCGCCGGGGTGCGGGCGTTCCTTGCGAACGATCAGCCGCACCCCCCTCGGCCAGCCCTTGAGGCAGTCGCTGTCAGTGTCGAGTTCGGCCACCCAGGCTCCGTCGCGGACCTCACCGTCCGGTTCGACGGCCGGCGTCCAGGCGGAGGCGGGCACCTTGAAGACGGCCTGGTGGATGGCATCGGTGATGGTCATGCCGACCGAGTACGACAGCCAGCGTCCGCGCGCGGACAGCCAGTTGACGAACTCGTGGGTGCCGCCGCCGGAGTCGGTGCGAATCAGCGTCGAGCGTCCGCGCCGGTGCTTCTTCGGCAGCTGGGCCAGGGCGAATTGGGCTGTGGCGATGTGGTCGGCGGCCGTGTTCGAGCCCGCGTTGCCCGGTCGAAGCAGGGCGGCGACCGGTTCCCCGGACCCGCTGCGGCCGTGGTCGACGAACGCCATCAGCGGATGGTGCCCGAACGTCTTCTTCCAGGTCGCCGCCGCGTCCTGCTTCTCGGAGTGGGCCAGCACGAGCACCCCGTCGATGTCCACGATCACCCCTTCGCCGGCGTCCGGTGCCGCTTGCCCGGCCAGCTTCCAGACGTGTTCGCGGACATGGGCCTGTGCGGTGCGGATCGCTGCCAGAGCCTTCGGCCCAGCCGAGGCGAGGGCATCGATGAGGCGGGAGACGGTGGGACCGGAGGCCACCGGACCGAACACGGCCGGCTCGGCCCGCAGCATGCCCACGTCGGCCAGACAGTCCCCGCCGAGCGCGACCGCCAGGGCCACATCCCGCAGGATCTTCCCCGGATCGTGCACTGCCCGCGACTTGCACCACGGCGCCAGAGCCGTCGACATCGCCTGGTCCAGCCCGGTTTTACGGGCCGTCTCCACCAGCAGAACGCCTCCCGCCTGCGAGACCACCGCCCGGCCACCGCCCTCGACGTGGACACGCGGGTAGGCCCCGATACGCTTCTTCACCTGGAAATTGCCTCCGGCAGTGTGGCAGGAGCAAGGATCTTGACAATCCTCATTCTTGCTGACCAGAGGCGCTGTTCGTTTGTCCGACCGCCTGTCGGACACCAAGAGAGCGCGAGGCTTAGCCGACGTAGTCGTCTTGCGAGGCGATCTTGCCGTCACGCAGTTGCAGGATGGTGCAGAAGCAGGCGCTGATCCGCTCCCCAGCTGGAGGCAGGGTCGGCACGACCCCGGAGCTGGTCCCCGTGAAGTCGGTTTCCAAGGCGATGAAGTCCCTGTCGGCGATGATCCGCTTGAGGGTCAGCGTCCGGTCGGGGACGGCAGCCGCGTACTCCTGGATGTGGCCCACAAAGGCATCCCGACCATTGAAGGCGAGCTGGTAGGCCCTGACGGTGTAGGCGACATCATCGGTGTACAGCGCCCCGAACCGGTCGAAGTCCTGGTCGTTGTAGGCGTTCACCCACTCGTGAGCAAGCTTGTCTGCGTCCGTGTGGACCTTGTTGCTGGTCATGGCAGCCGGCCTTTCTGTGCCTTGCGAAGTCGTACAGAGAGAGGTTGGCAGGGATATAGGACAGAAACTGTCCTATACCTGCGGGCATCATTAAGTGTGTTGTGCATGCTGAACGGCGCGAGGGAGGCATCACCTGTGACCCCAGAGGACGTCGCAGAGTCCGCTACGGGGCTACCGGAAGCGACGGAAAGCGAGCCCGGCCCCGGGATGACCCTGTTCAAGGTCGGGGGCAAGATTTTCGCCGTACTGACGGAGGCCAACGACTCCCGGCCCGAGCAGGTGACCCTCAAGTGCGATCCCAACCTCTCCCTGCACCTGCGCGAGCAGTATCCGGCGGTAGGGCCCAGCTACTACGCGCGCCTGCCGCACTGGAACACCGTGGTGCTGGACGGCACCGTGCCCACCGACGAACTCGCCGACATGATCGAACACTCCTGGGAACGCGTCGTGGCCGGCCTGCCTCGCATCACCCGCGACCGACTGCAAAGGCTCCACCAGGGCCAGCCATGACCTTCCCGACTGGCGGGTCGTCTTTGCGGTTCAGGCGTATTTGCCCATGTCGCTGGCTTGGAAGGCGGCTTTGTCGTTGATGCCGATGACGTAGCCGTCCGGGTCGCGGAAGTAGAACATGCGCTGACCGGTGTGGTCGGTCTCGGTGTCCTTGACGATCTCGGCATGCTGGGTGATCCGGTCGTGGACGGCGTCGAAGTCGTCCACGCCCAGGTAGAACATGCCGGCGAAGCCGATAGGTACGTCCGCGAGGACGGGCAGCCAGTTCTTCAGGTCGGCGTTGCTGTAAAGCATCGCGGCAAACTCTCCCTTGTAGAGGAGCATGTGGATGTCGTCGCCGGGCCGGGCGGTGCTGGAGTCCACATCGAATCCCAGCTGCTTGTAAAACGCGATGCTGGTGGCAGTGTCTTTGACACTCAGACAAGGTGCGAACGGCATGACAATCATCTCCTCAGGCGAAGCTCGGGGCGCTGCCATCTTTGTCTGCCACCAGGCGCCACGCCGCACCTTAGGAGCCCCCAGACGAGGCGTGTGCGAGCCAGCCTCAACCGACTGAGCCTGGGCCGCATACGCTTCTTCACCTGGGATGTGCTTCTTTCCTCGCAACTGACAGGACCTTGACAAGCTCTATCGTTGCAGGTCAGGGGCACTTCTCGCGTTTTCAATCACGTCCCGGACGCCAGGCCACGTGAAAGCCCGAGG
>NZ_JBHYJC010000102.1:0-2758 GCF_042749045.1 Streptomyces sp. NPDC059008
TGTGGGGCCTGGAGTGCATCGACAAGCCCCTCGCGGGCAGGATCGCCAAGCGCGCCTTCGAGCTGGGTCTGCTGATCGAGACCTCCGGCCCGGAGGGCGAGGTCGTCAAGCTGCTGCCCGCACTGACGACCACCCCCGAGGAACTGGACGAGGGCCTTCGCACCCTCGCCCGCGCGGTCCGCGACTGCGCCTGACCTGCTCAGAGCTCCTTCACCGTTCCACAGAAAGGCACCGACTCACCGAGGGGCGGCGCCGAGGAGCAGCCGCGAAGCGGTGGGCAAGGTCGCCAGCGATCCGTTGGATTTTCTTGACACGGACGGAAAGGCGTCTACTGGCGGCGGACGAAGAAAAGCTGACTGCTTTGGGGTCGGTCCAGAAGGCCGCCGATAGAATCGCCGAGAAACGACCGGGCCGAACAGTACATATCAATCCTGAAGCGACGCGATTTGCGTAATGCGATGTATCGCTTAACGTCCTATCGAGCCTATTCTCGGAATTTCGGCGGGTCGAGGAGCGCCCTGAAATTCACCATTTCAGATGCCTGGATTCAGCTAAGTAGTAGTGTGATTCACGCTCACCATGGAAAGGTTTTCCGTTTCTGGAGATCTGTGCGGGATGTCGCTCGCGCCGACTTGGAGGTAATTTCATGCATCGCGCTGTCATGTTATTTTCTGTGTTTATTTTAAGTGGCGGGGTTGTGTCAGGGGTGGGTGCCGCAGGTTCGGCGGCCGCTGCAGCTGCGGCACCTGGTATTGCTGATCAGCCAGTCTCGCTAGAAGGATGCGAGCCGGAATACGAAGACTTCGATGAGATATTCTGCCTGAATCTAGAAACTGGTGAAATTTATTTGTTAGGGGATGAAGCAATTTCAGAGGATCAAACCGACTCGGGAGATAAAACTGACTCAGGGGGGCAAAGTGAGATGCCCTAGACTGCCTATTGATCGGAAAACTCACTGTGTCGATGGGTTTTTGTCCCCTTGCCGTATGTCATAGACTGGCGGTAGGGGGCCTAAGGCTTCAGATTGGAGACTTGGCTCGATCAGTTGCAATGCTGCGTAGATTAACACGCGCCCGGGGTGATAGTACACATGATCTTCGCCATGGCCTGGCAATTGTAGACATTCAATTCGAATAGTCGTTGATGTTGCCTGACGCGAAGGCCAGGGGGCGGCTCTGGCCGTTGTAGGCGAGGTGGATATTCTTGGTCAGCTCGCTGCAGGAGTGGCCGAGTACCATACCTGGCCACTCCTGCCCCCTTACGGCATTCGACCGCGTGCCGTTGGCCACCACGGTTGCAGGGGTGATGCACATGATGGTCCAGTCGACGGTGCCCACAGCTCCGGAGTACTGCTGGACGCGGACCAGCAGTCGGCCACACGTGCTGTCTGCGAATCAGCGTTGGAACTTTTCGTAGACCGCTTTCCGCGACCCGTATCGCTCAGGCAAGTCTGTCAGGCGCCCCCGGGGGGA
Source organism: Streptomyces sp. NPDC059008 (assembly GCF_042749045.1). Classification (NCBI taxonomy): domain Bacteria; kingdom Bacillati; phylum Actinomycetota; class Actinomycetes; order Kitasatosporales; family Streptomycetaceae; genus Streptomyces; species Streptomyces sp. NPDC059008. The sequence goes on from NZ_JBHYJC010000102.1 coordinate 1,473, forward strand.
CAGCTTAAGCAGATCGGCGATAACTGTCGCCAGGCGCAGCCGAAGGTGGCCAGGAAGAGGATCGCAGCCAGCATCCACTGGTCACCCGCCCGCCGCCGGCCACCGCACCGTAGGCGTTTGGCCTCCGTAGGGGGCATCGCCCGCCGAAACAATTCTCACAACCTGCACACCCAGCCGTTGAGTATCCATGCTCCGATTCGTGGCCACATTCTCGATACATTATCCGACCGTGACCAGCCGTTCTTCGTCGGTGGCTCTGGCCGTTTTAACAAGCCCTCTGAAGAAAACCAGTGAGGAGGATATCTCCGCATCCCATTGGAGTCTTTTCTTAGTCAATGTCATTCCACGCTAGCTGACACTACATATGCTCCGCCACAAGATCTCTGACGTTAACATCCGGAGCCTCTCCGTCTACGACAATAAAAGGAAGTTAATGCGTCATGGGAATAGCTCGGCAGAACTTGTTTCGCAAACTGGTTATTTCAGTCATATTCGCCGCGATGTTTTCTTGTGCTTTTCAGCTTTCTCCGAAGGCTTTCGCTGAGAGTCGAACGGACTCCCGGCCACTTGGCTATATTTGGTCGACCGATATGGGTAATTCATTAGCTAATCGCAATCACGTGTCAACGCTATTAGATTTCAGGATCCCTGGAGTTAAGTTTGAGGAGGAGCCAGAGACGGATCTGATGAAGCAGCTCAGTGAAGGCGCTGAGGCCGCACTTAAGAAGGCCCAAGAGGAATCCGAAAAGGCCGCAAAGGAAGCCAAGGATGAGGCGGAACTAAATTCCCTTCTGGCTGAAGTGAACGATCCCCTCGAGAAATCCATTAAGAATCTTCAATCTACCTTCGCGTCAGGCTTTAAGGCTCTACTGAAGCCGCTCCCGACGGACGCACGGCGAGCTATCGTGGACCGGGTGAAAGAGGGGACTACAGCCGTAGGTCATATCATTGAAAAATTCAACAATTTCCTCAAGGGGATTGGCGAATGGATTGCCAATGCGGCGAAGGCGGTGAAGGATTTCTTTGTGGATACCTGGGAAAATGTCAAGGCGAAATTTGCGAAGTGGTTTAGCTGATTTACTTTTAAGATGTCGAGGGTAGGTGACGGACAATTGAAAACTCGTGGAGAGGTGGTGATTTTGCGGAGCGGCGAAGTTCCTGGTGGACGGGTTCTCGACCAAAGATCGATACTGAGTCTTTTCCATCCTCACTTTGAGCTGGTCAGATGAAGGGTGAGGGCGGCCTGGACCAGGCTGGTGATTCGGGTGGTAGAGCACCGCAGTTTG
>NZ_JBHYJC010000103.1:0-2607 GCF_042749045.1 Streptomyces sp. NPDC059008
GCGCGCGAACTGCGCACCGGCCGCCTCCCCTTTTTTTCCTGCCCCGGGCCGGCAGGTCTCGGGCATCTCCTCCGGGCGGCTAGGCCGTTGTCTTGCGGCCGCGCAGGGCGACCCAGAGGCGGTCGCCGATGCCGACGATGACGACCGCGCCGATCAGTTGCAGCAGATGCCGGGTCCAGTCGATGCCGCTGGTCTCATTGACGCCGATGCCGGTGGCCAGCCAGTTGCCGAGGACGCTGCCCAGCATGCCGAAGATCACGGTCAGCCAGAGCGGGATCTTCTGCTTGCCCGGGATGATGGCCTTCGCGATCAGGCCCAGCACCAGGCCCACGATGATGGCCCACAACCACGTCATGTCGCTGTCGCCTCCTCTTACGGCGCGGTGCGCGTGAGGGTCGCCCCGTCAGTGTCACTCCGCATCGGCTACGCCGCACGCCGGAGCCGGTTGTCCTCTATTTGTCGCGGCGGACCCGGCCGAACGGAGGCAGGCCCCGGTCTCGAAGGCGGCGCAGGTGCGGCGTACCGTGGAAACCGACCGCAGACCGGGGAGAATCCGGCATGACCTAGCAGGTGGTGGAACGTGATGCGGAAGCAGAGCAGCGGCCAGACCTTCCGGATCACAGGGGCCCGCCAGGGGCTGTCCGAGGACGTGCGCGGGCGGCAGCGGCGGTACGTGATCTCGATGGCGGTGCGGACGGTGGCCGTGCTGCTGACCGTGGTGCTGTGGAACGTCGAGCGGCCGGTTGCCATCGCGACGCTGGTGCTGGGCATGGCGCTGCCCTATATCGCGGTGGTGATCGCCAACGCGGGCCGGGAGAACGTCCCTTCGCTTCCGAAAACCTTCGTCGCGGGGCCGACCAGGCCGATGCTGACGCCGGGTCCCTCCGCCGCACCGGCGGAATCCGAACCGGAGCGACCGGCGGCGGGCACATCCACACCGCGCCCCGACTCCCACTGATCAGCATTCGGTCTGCAAAGCTCAAGAAAAGCTCAGATCAATCGTGGAGTTCCGGTGCACCGCGCACCATTCCCCGTGACATACTGCGTAACGCGCTCCGCATCCCCCGTCGGAGCGACGGACCGACGCCGGGCGGCTCCCCCCGTGGCTGCCCGGCGTCGTCATGTCCGCTCCCGGTCACGGCCTGAAGGGCCCGGGCCGCAGGACGTAGGGTTGAGGCCGTGAACTCCCCTGATCTTCCCGACTCCACCGCGGGCGGCGACGCCGCCGTCATCTGCTCCGCCAAGGGCTGCCGGGCCGCCGCCGTCTGGGTGCTGGCCTGGAACAACCCGAAGCTGCACACGCCGGACCGCCGTAAGACCTGGCTGGCCTGCGAGGAGCACCGGGAGCATCTGTCGCAGTTCCTCGGCGTGCGCGGCTTCCTCAAGGACGTGGTGACGCTTGAGGAGTGGGAGGCGTCCGCCGCCGGGAAGTGAGGCCGGGCTGCGGGGAGCGATGCCGGGCGGGTCAGCCGCCGATCGAGGACATCGGGCGCTCGGGCTGCAGGAAGGCCGGGTCGTCCAGGCCGGAGCCCGCCTTCTTGCCCCACATCGCGCGCTTCCATATGCGCGCGATCTCCTCGTCGGGTGCCCCGGAGCGCAGCGCCGTCCGCAGATCCGTCTCCTCGGTGGCGAACAGGCAGGTGCGGACCTGGCCGTCGGCCGTCAGCCGGGTGCGGTCGCAGGCGCGGCAGAAGGGGCGGGTGACGGAGGCGATCACGCCGACGCGGTGCGGTCCGCCGTCGACCTGCCAGCGCTCGGCGGGCGCGGAGCCGCGCTCGTCCTGGCCCTCGGGGGTCAGCTCGAAGCGGGTGCGCAGCGAGGCGAGGATGTCACCGGCGGTGATCATGCCGTCGCGCTTCCAGCCGTGCTGGGCGTCGAGCGGCATCTGCTCGATGAAGCGGAGCTCGTAGTCGTGGGCGATCGCCCAGGCGAGCAGGTCGGGGGCCTCGTCGTCGTTGAGGCCCGGCATCAGGACGGCGTTGACCTTGACCGGGGTCAGACCGGCGGCGCGGGCCGCCTCCAGGCCGCGGAGCACATCGTCGTGGCGCTTGCGGCGGGTCATGGTCTGGAAGACGTCGGGGCGCAGGGTGTCGAGGGAGACGTTGACGCGGTCGAGGCCGGCGTCGCGCAGGGCCGCGGCCGTGCGCGACAGGCCTATGCCGTTGGTGGTCAGCGACATCCGGGGGCGCGGGGTGAGGGCGGCGACGCGCTCGACGATGCCGACCAGACCGGGGCGGAGCAGCGGCTCGCCGCCCGTGAAGCGGACCTCTTCGATGCCCAGGTCGCGCACCGCGACGGCGATCAGCCGGACGATCTCGTCGTCGGTGAGCAGATCGGGCTTGGCCAGCCACTGCAGGCCCTCTTCGGGCATGCAGTACGTGCACCGCAGATTGCAGCGGTCGGTGAGCGAAACGCGCAGGTCGGTGGCCACACGACCGTAGGTGTCGATGAGCACAGGGCCCCTCCCCGGGACTGACGGCTCGGGACGCCTGGTGACGTCCTGGTTCGCCTTGGTACATCTCCCGTGTGGATCAGTACGTCTTCGAGCCTACGCGATGGGTGTGACAGCGAGCAGAGATGAGAAGCACGACGTGGGCGGGGTGGCGT
>NZ_JBHYJC010000104.1:0-2558 GCF_042749045.1 Streptomyces sp. NPDC059008
TGACAGGACCTTGACAAGCTCTATCGTTGCAGGTCAGGGGCACTTCTCGCGTTTTCAATCACGTCCCGGACGCCAGGCCACGTGAAAGCCCGAGGCTAGTGCCCCGCCGGTAGGCCACCGATTCCTTCGGCACGCAGCGCCTGCTGGAGCAGGCCGCCCAACGGCTGGCGGGCAACCGCCCGATACCCGACCGGCTGATCTCCCTGGCCAATCCCGACGTCCGGCCAATCCGCAAGGGCAAGTCCCAAGATCGGCGACCTTCTCCGCGAACGCCGGGTCTTTCGACAGTTTGAAGGTGCCCGACCGGTGCGGCTGCAGGTTCTCCTCCCACCAAATGCGGGCGATGTAGTGGAAGGAGACCCTGATGCCCTCGCGTTGCTTCAGATGGTCGGCCAGTGTGCGCGTCGACCAGTGCGACAGGCCCCATTCCGGCGGCGGAGTCATCCTCGTCAGCGCGATCACCCGGCCGCGGGTCTGCAGCGGCACTTGTTCCCTTCCGCCACCGCGCCTTCTCTCCACCAGCCCCGCCACTCCGCGCTCCGCGTACCGGGTCCTGGTGCGGTCCACCGTTCGGACGGACACGCCCGCCAGTTCGGCGATGTCCTTACGACGACAGCCCTCAGCGACCCCCAACACGATGCGAGCCCGCAGTGCCACATCCGCCGCCACGTGCCGGCCCGCCGCCAACACCCGCAATTCTGCGGTCTGTTCCGAAGAGAGGTTCACGCACCGCCCAACGACTCAGAGAGTTTAAGGTGACACGAATCGGATCATGAGACACTAGCCAATCGTCCATCTGTAGCGCCTGGTCAATGTCGGCACCCACGACCAGGACCCGGCCGACGGCCGGAACATCCGCCTTATTTAGTGCAGTGCGCGCCCGGGCGATCATCTTGCGGACACTGCCCGAGGTGACCTAGTGGCCAGTGGCCTTGTCCACGTCCACGGTGCCAATGCCCGGCGAACGGGAAGCTTCCACTCGGCGAGGCTCTCAGATTCGATGCCACCGGAGTTGTCGACCCGTAGATGCTGCTCAGCGCCGGTCAGGCGAGACGGGCGCTTGATGTTCACAACGTCACCCGCCGCGCCGGTGAAGTCCGCGCCGGAATCCTTGGCGACAAGTCCCGCTAGAACCGTCTGCCGCTTGAGTAGACCGAGGGTCCCCACAGCTAGCTTGTCCGCCTTCGCAAAAACATGAGACATGAATACGCATCTCTCTGCGCCGCTTAGAAACGAGCGCGCTTAGCAAAAGCCCGAGCAATCTTGATCGGGCCAATATCGTCGGAATCAGTGGAAGGCGCGTCCGTACCACCGTCGACCGTTGGAGTCGGGCGCTTCGGCGCAGCCGATGTGGACTTTGCGCGTTCAGCAATCACAGATGCGGCAGAAAGCAACTCGTCCTTTGTGGAGCCCTGAATCAGCGCGATCACGTCAGCCGATAGTCCGGTCTCGTCGGCAACCTCACGCAGCAGCAACCGCCGCGCCTCGCCGAGCTCCGACTGAACGGCCTCGACCTGCTCACGCAGGTGCTGTTCCTCGGTCTTGCGTGCTTCCTCGGCCTCCTGGTGGGCCTGGACGATCGGCACGTACTCCGCCAACTGTGCCCGTAGCTGCTCCAGCTCGGCGGACAGATCCTCCGCGGCCGGCGGTGCGTAGACCACCGCATCAGGCGCCGCGGGTTCGGTCTCGTTGATCGCCTCGTCACTCATGCGTAAACCTCTCAAAAATCGGTTCGTTAGACGACGGAACCGTTCACTCGAATGGCCGCTCTCCGATCGTAGCCAGCCACAGAGGCGAGCACGGTGGTGCCATGAACAAAACGCGAATGAACCTCTCGAAGAGAACTGTTTTGCGGACGGCCCTGGGCGGCGCTGCCCTCGGAATGGCTTTTGCCGCAGGAGCCACAACGACCGCGTACGCCGTCGGCAACTCCACCCCTCACGCCGTCACAAAAGCCCCGGCTGACTGGGGCGACCAGAACAACGGCATAGGAGGGGGGTCCAACAGCCACGGCTGGGGGAACCAGAGCAACGGCATGGGAGGGGGGTCCAACAGCCACGGCTGGGGGAACCAGAGCAACGGCATGTCCTGACGGATAAAACCGTCACAGACTCGGGCTGAAGCGAAGGACCGGCACAGTTCCTCCACTTGGCCCGCACCGCCCCGCCTGTTCTGCCGTGCTCCATGGCAGAACGGGCGGGGCTTCCATATGCGCCCTATGCGCGGCCTTCGACGAGCCGCCGGAACTGAATCGGTTCACCGCCCGCCTCACGCCACAGAGCACCGTAACGCTGCTCCTGAGGCGTACGGCGTGACCGACGCGAATAGACCGGCTCCATGTGGCACTGACACGCACGATGAACACCCGCACCCCGGCCACCTCGACCGCTGCCCTTCCGGGAACCCGCCGCGGACTTCTGGTCCCTATAGACAGCGCCCCGACTCGCCAACATCAAGTTACTTAGTGAGCGTTTGATTCTGGGTTGTCTGTTTTGTTTGGCTCAGGTGTCACGCCAGTTGGTGGTGGCTTCGTGGGTGAGGCGGCGGGTCATGAGGTT
>NZ_JBHYJC010000105.1:0-1583 GCF_042749045.1 Streptomyces sp. NPDC059008
GGCACAGACCCTGCTGTGCGGCGGCCGCGCCACCGGTCCCGCCGTGTGCCGTTACCGGAACCACGTCACCGGCCGTGCCTACCTCACCGGCGTGAAGTCCCGCGCCCCGATGTACTCCGGGCGCCGGACCGGAGCCGCGAACGGCTCCACCGCCGTGTTCTCCACGCTGTTGAAGACGATGAAGACGTTGCTGCGCGGGTACGGCGTGATGTTGTCGCCCGAGCCGTGCATGGCGTTGCAGTCGAACCAGGTCGCCGAACCGGCCCTGCCGGTGAACAGGCGGATGCTGTGCTTGTCCGCCATCTTCGTGAGGACCTCGTCCGAGGGGATGCCCGCGTCCTGCATCTGCAGGGACCGCTTGTAGTTGTCCTTCGGCGTCTCGCCCTCGCACCCCACGAAGTGCTGGTGCGAGCCGGGCATGATCATCAGGCCGCCGTTGGTGTCGTAGTTCTCCGTCAGCGCGATCGAGACCGACACGGTGCGCATGTTCGGCAGACCGTCCTCGGCGTGCCAGGTCTCGAAGTCCGAGTGCCAGTAGAAGCCGGAGGCACCGAAGCCGGGCTTCACGTTGATCCGCGACTGGTGGACGTAGACGTCCGAACCGAGGATCTGACGGGCACGGCCGACCACACGCGGGTCGGAGACCAGCTTGGCGAACACCTCGCTGATCTTGTGCACCTCGAACACGGACCGTACGCTCTGCGACTTCGGCTCGACGATGGAGCGCGGGTCCGCGCGCATCGTCGGGTCGAGCACCAGCCGGTCCAGTTCGGCGCGGTACACCGCGACTTCCTCCGCCGTCAGCAGTTCCCCGATGGCGAAAAAGCCGTCGCGTTCGAAGTCGCTCAGCTCGGACGGCGCGAACGGGCCGGCCGCTCCGGGCTGCGACCACACCACCGGGTCCTTCCGCGGGGTGATCACCTCAGCGGCCCCACGGGTCGGGTACAGGTCGGCGGTGCGCTCGGGTGCGGTGGTCATGGTGTTGCCTTCCTCTCCTCTCGTACGGAATCTGGCTCTGTGTGCGCGTGGTGCCTTCCTCGGCTCTGCCGGACGGGGCAGGTCGGGTGACGCCTCAGACCGCCTCGGGCTCGGGCTCCGGTTCGGTGAGAAGCGGGTAGACCCCGTTCTCGTCGTGGTCCTCACGGCCGGTGACCGGCGGGTTGAAGACGCACAGGCAGCGGAAGTCCTCCTTGATCCGCATGGTGTGCTTCTCGTGCCCGTCGAGGAGGTACATCACGCCGGGCGTGATGGTGTGCTTCTCGCCCGTCTCGTCGTTGGTCAGCTCGGCCTCGCCCTCGACGCAGACGACGGCCTCGATGTGGTTCGCGTACCACATCGACGTCTCCGTGCCGGCGTACAGCACGGTCTCGTGCAGCGAGAAGCCGACGCGCTCCTTGGCGAGCACGATGCGCTTGCTCTCCCACGTGCCGGACGCGGCCTTGACGTGGCGGTCGGTGCCTTCGATGTCCTGGAAGGATCGGACGATCACGGTGAGTCGGTGCCTTTCTGTGGAACGGTGAAGGAGCTCTGAGCAGGTCAGGCGCAGTCGCGGACCGCGCGGGCGAGGGTGCGAAGGCCCTCGT
>NZ_JBHYJC010000106.1:0-1269 GCF_042749045.1 Streptomyces sp. NPDC059008
GCGGGCTTGTTCAGACCGGAGCCCTGGTCCTCCAGCAGCCGCTCGAACCACAGGAAGTCGGGGGTCTGCCCGTCCAGGTAGTTGTCGAACGGCATCGGGGTGCCGTGCACCAGCGGGATGCCGGCGCCGGCCCGCTTCATGGAGTTGCCGGTGACCGCGAGCGCGCCCAGCGACATTCCGTGGAAGGCGTTGGTGAAGGACACGATCGACTCGCGGCCCTTGACCTTGCGGGCCAGCTTCAGCGCGGCCTCGACGGAGTTGGCGCCCGTCGGGCCCGGGAACATGACCTTGTAGGGCAGGTCGCGCGGCCGCAGGATGATGTTCTGCAGCGACTCCAGGAACGCCCGCTTGGCCGTGGTGGACATGTCCAGGCCGTGGGTGATGCCGTCGCGCTCGATGTAGTCGATCAGGGCGCGTTTGAGTACGGGGTTGTTGTGCCCGTAGTTGAGCGAACCGGCACCGGCGAAGAAGTCGAGGTAGGTGTGCCCGTCCTCGTCGGTCAGTCGGCTGCCCTGGGCACGGTCGAAGACGGTGGGCCAGCCACGGCAGTAGCTGCGCACCTCCGACTCCACGGTCTCGAAGACGCTCAGATCGGGCTGGGTGATGGTCACAGCATGCTCCTGGGAGACGAGTGCGAAGGATGAGGAAGTCTGTGGGTGGGGGGCTGGGCGGTGCCGGCGGTCTCACAGGGTGATGCCGGATCCGTGGGGCCGCCGCGGCGTGGGGGCCGCGCGGCCCGGGGCGCTACTGCCCGGGGGCCGGTGGAGTGAACGGGCCTATGAGGTGCAGCACCTCCGGCTCGTGGCCCTGCTCGGGGAACAGCCCCGCGTCGAAGAGCACCTCGCGCTTCACGGGCACGCAGTGCCGCTCGGCGAAGGACGCGAACAGCCGGTTGGATGCCGCGTTGTCGGGGGTGATGGTGGTCTCGACGAAACGGATGCCCAGTTCGTCCACGGCCCGGGTGGTCAGCCCGTCCAGAAGCGCGGCCGCCAGGCCCTTGCCGCGGTGCGCGTCGTCGACGGCGATCTGCCACACGACGAGGGTCTCCGGGCGCTCGGGGCGGAGGTAGCCGGTGACGAAGGCGGCCGGCTCGCCGTCCGCGTCGCGGGCGACGACGGAGGTGGCGGCGAAGTCGCGACACCACAGCAGGTAGCTGTAGGACGAGTTGAGGTCCAGCACCCGCGAGTCGCGGGCGATGCGCCAGATTGCTGCTCCGTCCTCCACCCGTGGGGTGTCGAGCTTGAAGCCCTCCGGAAATTCTCCGATATC